>NZ_CP030048.1:600227-900340 GCF_015291665.1 Bradyrhizobium sp. CCBAU 53338 | reverse complement strand
CGGTACCGCGGAGAGGATCGCGGCCTTCGCGACGCGGGACTCGCCGTGGCGCGCGATGTAGTGCACGACCTCGCCGCCGCCGGTGGAATGTCCGACATGGAGCGCGTTCTTGAGGTCGAGATGCGCGGTGACCGCCGCGAGATCGTCGGCATAATGATCCATGTCGTGGCCGTCGGCGACCTGCGCCGAGCGGCCATGGCCGCGACGGTCATGAGCGATCACGCGATAGCCGCGGATGACGAAGAACATCATCTGCGCGTCCCAGTCGTCGGATGACAGCGGCCAGCCATGGCTGAACACGATCGGCTGGCCCGAGCCCCAATCCTTGTAGAAGATCTCGACACCGTCCATGGTGGTGATGGTAGGCATTGGGGAGTTCCTTTCGTCGTGGTCAGAAACGATCAGGCGAACGCCATCGGCTTGTAGCGGCGCCAGGCGCCGATGGTCACCACGACGAAGAACACCAGCACGATGCCCTGCACTGCCGCGAACACCGGGCCGGACGGAGGCGCCGGCGGCACGGCCGGCGCCAGTGCGGCGAGCGCCGGAATCTTCAGGAACGACTGGATGATCAGCACGAAGACGTTGAAGTAGAGCGAGATCATCGCGGTCACGATGTAGACCGGGCGCCAGGCGCCTTTGAGCTTCATGCCGTAGAGCGCGAGGCAGGCGATCGCGAGCAGCACCAGCGAGATGCCGGCTATGATGTAGGAGGGCAGCAGTTCCTTGAACGGAAACAGAAAGCCCGTCGCGTTGGTCAGGATGGTGAAGAGGAGGAAGACCGCGGTGAGGCCCGGCATCGACTTCGAGCCGAGCAGACCGAACATCACGATCAGGCCCGCGGCGATGGCGATCAGGCTGATGACGACATGGACCAGTGTGAAGGCTTGCAGGCTCATCCCGAGAACCATGGCATCTCTCCTACTCTCTGCGTTGAGATCGGAGGATTGATATTACGGTCCTCATCGGATTGCCACATGCGGCACGATCACACATGCGCGTCCAGCCATGCATCATCGTGCGAATCGACAAATGCATGACTGAATCTTTTGCAGCGCTGTCACAAACGACGGCAGCTTTCGACGAAAGTTGAATCGGTCGACGCGCTCACACGTCCTTGGTGTCGAAGATCAAGAGATCGGCGCCGCCGCTTGCGAATTTCGGCACGTCGCCGGCGGCCGCCTTGCCAGCTTCGCTGCCGAAGGCCTTCTGGATGTCGCCCACGCTGTCGAAGGAGAGAATGGCGACGAGGTGAACGCCTGAGGGACCCGCTGGCGAGCCGACTGCGCCGGTGCTGACGGCGTATTTCTTCAGGCCCGGAAGTTTCTTCGCAAGAGGAATGTGAGTCTCGGCGTAATGCTTGTCGAAGGCGGCGGCGTCCTTGGGCGTCTTGTAGAGCACGACGAGTTCGGCCATTTAGTCCTCCCGTTGAATCTTTGTTCTTCCACGCGATTGGTCGCGCGACGCGGCAATAGTCCGTGGGACACGACAAGATGGCAAGTCACAATCGGCTTGCCGTCTGCTTGTCCTGTCCTTGACTTATTTTTTCGAGCACGATCTTGCCGGAAAACCGCTTCACACTTATCCGGATCGTGCTCTAAAGCGCCGGTTTTGCGGCGTCGCCGAGATAGCCGTGCAGCGAAGCCACGACCTGCGCGCCTTCGCCGATGGCGCCGCCGACGCGCTTGACCGAGCCGGAGCGGACGTCGCCGACGGCGTAGACGCCGGGTACGGAGGTCTCGAGCGGCGCCACCAGCCTGCCCTGGTTCAGCTCGGACTGCGCACCCGTGACGACGAAGCCGCCGCGATCGAGCGTGACGCCGCACCCGTCGAGCCAGCCGGTGGCGGGATCGGCGCCGACGAACAGAAAGAGATTCTTGATGTCGGCAAAATCCTCGTCATCGGACAGCCTGCTCTTCCAGCGTATCCGCCGCAGCAGCGAGGCCTCGTCGCCTTCGAGCGCCGTGATCTCGGTGTTGAACAGCAATTCGATGTTCGGGGTCGCCTCGATGCGCTCGATGAGATAGCGCGACATGCTGGCGCCAAGGCCGCCGCCGCGGATGATCATCAAAACCTTCTTGGCGTGTCCCGAGAGGAACACTGCGGCCTGCCCCGCCGAATTGCCGGCGCCGACCAGCGCCACTTCCTCGCCGGCGCACAGCTTGGCCTCGACCGGGGAGGCCCAGTACCAGACGCCGCGGCCCTCGAACTTGTCGAGATTGGCGATCTCAGGCCGGCGATAGCGCGCACCGCTGGCGACCACCACCGCGCGCGAGCGCAAGGGATCGCTGCCGTCGAGCGCAACTGCAAACGCGCCGTCCTTGCGCGTGCAGTCGAGCGACTTCACCGTGACGGGGATCATGATGTCGGCGCCGAATTTCTGCGCCTGGTTGAAGGCGCGCGCGGTCAGCGCCTGGCCGGAAATGCCGGTCGGGAAGCCCAGATAGTTTTCGATGCGCGCGCTGGCGCCGGCCTGGCCGCCGAAGGCTCTGATATCGAGCACGGCGACCGACAGCCCTTCGGAGGCCGCATAAACGGCGGTGGCGAGCCCCGCCGGTCCGCAGCCGACGATCGCGACGTCGTAGATGCGGTCATTGCGCGGGCCGCCGATCATACCGATCGCGCGCGCGACCTCGGTCTCGCTGGGGTTGCGCAGCACCGCGCCGTCCGACGTGACCACCAGCGGCCAGTCCTCCGGCTTCGGCGAATAGCGCGCGATCAATTCGGCGGCGTCGCGATCGCGCTCGGGATCGAGCAGATGATGCGGCTGGCCGTTGCGGGTGAGGAACCCCTGCAAGCGCACCACGCCGGCGGAATGCGAGGAGCCGATCAGCACGATGCCGCCGACGCCCGCCTGGAGCAGATTGACCCGCCGCAGAATCAGCGCACGCATGATGCGCTCGCCAAGCTCGGCCTCGGCGACCAGCAGCGCGCGCAGGCGCTCGGGCGGCAGCAGCAGCGTCTCGACGTCGCCTTCGGCGCGGCCATCGACCAGGGCCGGCCGGCCGGAGAGCTGGCTGAGCTCGGCCAGAAATTGCCCCGGTCCCTGGTCAATCAGCGGGGTGACATGACCGAGCCCGTCGCGCTGGGTGATGGCGACATGGCCCTTGAGCACGACGAACATGCCCGGCCCCGGCTTGCCGGTCTCGAACAGCAGCTCACCATGATGATAGGTGCGGAGCTCGCCGAAATGCCTGAGTCGCTCGATCTCGGCTGAGGTCAGCGTCGGAAACGTCTGCTCGGGGCGGGTGAAACGCGACATCTGCGCGTTCCTGTCGGTCTGGTCCTGCTCGGTCTGCCCGATGGCCACGTCAATGCACTCCAAATTTCTATTTGCCGGCCTCGCCGGCGGCCCCCTCATTTAGGGAACCATCTTCGTTTTGCGAGGGATCGACACTTGCGGAGCGTTCGCGCGCCTGCGCCTTGCGCCGCTTCAGATTCTCCCGCAGCGCCGATTTCAGGCGGTCGTCCCGCGATGTGCGGTCTTGTCTCGTGGTCTTGTCGTTCTGGTCAGCCATCACGGGTCCATACAGCGGTCGGCAGTAACATGCCCAGGGATTGCGGCAGCTCAAGAGGCCCTGATGGTCCCGATCGTGCGAAATCCAAAATGGGTCGAATCCGCTCCATTGGCCAACTGGCCAGTTGGTGGGGGAAGCGGAACCAAAATCGACGCAAAGTCGGTCGTTTCGAGCCGAAACAGCCGTAATACCCCCGATATCGCCCCGATTTTCTCGCTTTGGCCGCCCTTGCAAGCTTGCACAGCGTGGAGGCCTGTGGCAGATATCGGCCCGCTTGGTAGGCCCCTCGGGCGGCCGATTCTAATCCCAGCACATGCTGCCGTAGCTCAGTGGTAGAGCACTCCATTGGTAATGGAGAGGTCGACAGTTCAATCCTGTCTGGCAGCACCATTTCATCTTCTGGAAACAAGCACGGATCGGCATTCTCGCGGCATCGAACGCCCGAGTTTTGCCCGTTGCCGTTGCCCTCCTCTTGTGAAGAGGGCGCAGGGAAGACCGGGTGCCGACAGGCACCCGCGGTCCGCTGCGCGAAAGTGTAGCGCAAGGAAACCGCACAGCAGCATACAGGTGACGCCGAACACTCGGCCTTCCCTGCGCGATGGTTGGACGGCTTATGCCGTGCTCTCCCGGGAGCCGAATTCCTTCTGGCCTCCCTCGCCCGACGGAAGTCACCGGCACCGCGCCGGTTGGCGCAATGCCGCATCCGCAAGTGCTTGACCGTAGCGACGACGGCCGGGACCACACGGTTTTGCCGTACGCATAGGCGCCGTTCGTACGACACGGCTTGTGCCGGGCTCACGGGGTTCGGCTCAATCCTCTGCCCCGCCCTGCCCTCACATCCGCGCCGGCGCCGCTGCGTCCACCGCATCCCCGGCCCACGTTCGCGACGACGTACGATCGCCCCTCTCCTCGGGCCGGGATGGCGCAGAGAATGCCTGAATTCCGAATTTCGGTAAAGTGGAATATTTTCGCGCAGGAGGGTTGACTGGCTTCGGCGGGAGGCGGGTGTTTTGCCCGACAGGCCACCTCTTCAACAACGCGCGAGCCTCAGTCTCCGAGGCGCTTGGCAGCGGAAGGCTCGGGCCTCGAGGCCCGATCATCGCTCGCCTTCATGAGGCTCGCGACCGTTCGACGCGCCTCTTCGATCATCCGTGCGATTTCACGTGAATGGCCGACCAGCTCATCGATGGCAGGGTCATTCTTGAACTCCGACAGAACGATTCTGATGCAGCTGTTTGCCGTGTTGAAGATCCTGAGCACCCGCATCATTTCGGCGGGCGTCACGCGTTCGTACTGCATCTCGAGCGTGAATGCTTCGACGGCCTTCCAGATCTCATTCAACCGACTGACGGCCTTTGAGGCAGACGCGCTTGCTTGCGCCGGGAATGCCACGACATTCGACATCAGCGTTCCTTGTCTCGATTTCTTGAACTTTCGCGTTTAGTATGTCGTTAATCATCTAAAGCGCAACAAACTTCCCTATCGGAATTCAGTAAGCGCTTTCAGCAGCAGATTCGTCATCGCAGCGATCGCTCCCGGCATCATGCCGGATTCCCCATCACGATACCTGCGCGTGATTCACGCACCGATGATGTTCCTATCGAGATCCGGCGAGTTGCGCGTCTTTCTCGGCAGGATAGTTCATCTCCGACTCGAATCTCTCCAAATTTCGATAGGCCGCTTAATCGCATCGACACTTCACTTCGCTAGGCTGCCGACAGCGCGTACGAAGCTCGTGCCGGGCCGCGAGACGCAAAGCATTCCGCAAACTTACGGAGATCTGGCGAATGAAGCCGCGCCTTTCGATCAAGCTGCGCATCTACGGTATCATCGGGTTGAGCTTCTGCGGCCTGTTGGGCCTCGCCGCCGTACAGATCCACAATCTTGCCGTCTCGCTCCGTGAGCAGCGCCAGAACGAGCTGAGCCATCTCGTTCAATCAGCGCTCGGCATCGCCAGGAGCGAGTACGACAAATCGCAGCGCGACAAGACGCCGGATGACGTCGCCCGTCAGCGCGCGGCCGAAGAGATCGGCAAGCTTCGCTACGGCAACGGAGACTATTTCTGGATCAACGATCTGGAACCGCGCATGATCATTCACCCGATCAAGCCGGAGCTCAACGGACAGGATCTCGGCAACATCGAGGATCCGACCGGGAAGCGTCTGTTCATGGAGTTCGTCGACACGGTCAAGCGCCAGGGAGCCGGCGTGGTCGAATATCAATGGCCGAAGCCCGGCAAGGACGCGCCGCAACCGAAACTGTCCTATGTCGCGGGCTTCGCGCCGTGGGGATGGGTGATCGGCAGCGGCGTCTACATCGACGATCTGGACGCGCAGGTCTGGTCGAGCGTGAAAACCCTGATCATCGCCGGGCTCTGCATCGTCCTCGTTCTCGGCGCGATCACGCTGGTCATCGCCCGCGGGATGTCGTCGGCGCTCTCTTCGATGACCTCGGCGCTGAATTCGCTCGGCGCAGGGCAATTCGACGTGAAGCTGCCGGGCCTCAATCGCGCCGACGAGATCGGCGACATGGCGCGCTCGATCGAGCAATTCAAGATCAAGGCTGCCGAGAAGGTACGCGAGGAAGCTGCTGCGGAAGAGCAACGACGCCTGCAGGCCGAGGAGGCCAAGGCGGCCGCACTTCAGGAGATGGCCGAGACGGTCGAGCGCGAGACCAACGCAGCCGTCACCGAGGTCGCGAACGGCACCACCCGGATGGCCGACAACGCGACCCAGATGAACGACACCGCACGCACGCTCGGCCAGAACTCCAGCAGTGTCGCGGCCGCGGCCGAAGAAGCGCTCACCAATGCGCAGACGATGGCGAAGGCCTCCTCGCACATGGCGGCATCGATTACAGCGATCGCCCAGCAGGTCTCCTCCTCCCGCGACCTGACACAGCGGGCGGTCACCGCGTCCGCCGAGGCACAATCGACCATTGCGCGGCTGGAAGAGGCAGCCGGCAAGGTCGGCGCCGTGACCAACCTGATCAGCGAGATCGCCGGGCAGACCAACCTGCTGGCGCTCAACGCCACGATCGAGGCGGCCCGCGCCGGTGAGGCCGGACGCGGCTTTGCCGTGGTCGCATCCGAGGTGAAGTCGCTCGCCGAGCAGACCGCCAAGGCGACCAGCGAAATCTCGCAGCAGATTGCCGAGATCCAGGAATCGACACGCGCCTCGGTGCAGTCGATCAGCGCGATCGGCGAGGTCATTCGCAACGTCGAAACCGTCTCGACGACCATCGCCGACGCCATAGAGCAGCAGAATACCGTCACGCTCGAGATCTCGCGTACCGTCGAGGAAACGTCGCTCGCCGCCCGCGAGGTTGCCGCTCAGATCGCCTCGGTCTCGCGCGAGGCCGTCGAGACGGGACGTCGTGCTGCCGAAATCCGACATGGTTCGGTCGATATCGCCCAGAAGGTCGACGAACTGCGACTGACGCTGGTTCGCGTCATCCGCACCTCGACGTCGGATGTCGACCGCCGCACGGCAACGCGGCTGGAGGTCAGCCGTCCCGGCACGCTGCTGGTGGCCGGAAAGCCCTTCGGCGTCGTCGTCCGGGACATTTCGGGCGGCGGCGCGAGGATCGACGATATCCCGGCGAATTGGCCGATCGGCACCCAGGTTCGGCTGCGGATCGAGGGCAGTTCGGCAGACCTTGCCGGAACCGTCGCGCGGATCGACGGACGCTCGGCGTTGGTGAAGTTCTCATCGGCGAGCGCGCAGGACGCCGCGCTCGCGAAGCTGCTTCAGGAGGCCGCTTAGCTCTCCGGTCAGCACGACCGCGAATGCCGCTTTTTCCCAACCCACGACTGCGTTAATATGATGGAACTCATATCATTGCAGCTGATTCGAATTTCCGATGCTTTTCAGAAACCTTCATGCCTCGACATCGCTCGAGCTGGTGCGCTACGCGGACATCGACCAGTTTCGCGAGAGTGAACGGTATGCCAGTGCCGAAAGCATTCCGCTCAGGACCGGAAATTTCGCCGTGCTGCGGGCCAGCGTGACGCTGCCCTCCTGCTCCCTGTCGCTGGTGCGGACCTTTCCGCGCATCATCAGGGGTTACGACTTTTCCGGCCGGCTCATCATCGTCGTTCCCATGGACGACGTCTCCTCGACGCGGATGAACGGCAGGGAAATCGACCGGTCGCTGATCATCCTGAAGGGGGCAGCCAACTGCACGGTCTACGAGCCGGAGGGGCGCCTGGTCGCCATCCTGTCGATCCGCCGCGATGCCTTGGCCGACAGCTGGCTGACGTTCGAAGACGGCCATGCGCTGTTGCGATTGCCTGACGCCGAATTGGCACGTCTGCAAATGCACCTGCGCGGCGTTCTCGAGACGGCTGCCGCACAGCCCCAAGCCATTGAGGCAAACGGTACACCGGAGACGATCGAAGCGGCGCTGTTCTCCTCGTTCGACGAAGCCATGTGCGCGGGGTATATCGACCGCCGTGACGGGCGTGCGCGTTACAAGACAATCGTGGATCACATCGAGCGTGCGATCCACGCCAACCACACCACCGACATCTACTGCGACACTCTCGCGGAAGAGATCGGAATTTCAACGCGAACGATGAACAGCGCCGTTCACGCCGTCTGCGGCACCAGTCCGCTGCGCTACAGCCAGCTCAAGCGGCTCTGGGCCGTCCGCCGGCAGCTCCGCAACGGAGTTCCCGGCCTCACCGTCAAGGCCAGCGCCTGCGCCCACGGCTTCTGGCACATGGGCGATTTCTCCAAGCTCTACCGCAACACGATCGGAGAACTTCCGTCGCAGACGCTCGCAAACGCGAGGCGCCTGCTGACGTGATCGCCATCGCGGCCGGATCTCTTCCAACTTCGGGACGGTGACGGGTTTCGCCTTCGCTCTACGAGCGCGCCGGCGGACAAGTTGCTCTGCCCATCCCACAGAAGACCTGCCGGCCGCGCAGGTAAGGTTAATTCTTCCTTTCGATTGTCGGTAAAATTTTATCCATTATCGTCCTGGTCATTCCTGACGAACCAGAGGCTCCGATAGTGCTTGCGTGCTGCCTGATCGTGACTGGGACTGCGTTGCTGCTCTCCGGCTTGATCGCCTTCGGCTTTCACAGAAACTCACTGCATTCGCTGGCGTTGCTGTAACCACATCGGATAGCGGGCTCGCTGGACGGCAGCGATTTGTCCGCCGTCGCTCGAAAGGCGAAAGCGAAATCGATCGAGAGCTGGTTCGCCGGCAGGCACGATCCGTTTCGCTGCGCTCGACCCAGAATGCGTCTCTAGTGGTCCTCTTCGCTCACATGCTGTCCCGTGAACCGGTCGTCGGCGCGGCGCAGCCGCCGGCACAGCTCGCGATTGATGTTCTGCAGGACGATCACATAGGCATGGATGTCGGCCTTGTAGCAGGCATAGAGCTTTTGGGCGGTCAGCTCGTAGAGCGCCGTCTCACTCTCCGCGACCACCGTGGCGGAGCGGTTCTGCATTTCGATCAGCGTCATCTCGCCGAAGAAGTCGCCGGGTTCCAGAACGGAGATCGGGAGCACACTCCCCGCATTCGTCCGTTTGCCGACCGCCAGCCGGCCGGACTTGACGATGAACATCGAGCGTCCCGGCTCGCCTTCCGCCACGATCGTCGCGCCGACATCGAAGCGGCGCTCGACCAGCATCGAGATCAGGAGGTCGAGACTTGGGTCGGCGAGACCGCCGAAGAACGGCGTCGCGAGCAGGAACGCTTTCAGATCGGGCGTGCTGTCGGTCATGGCGCGAGGATACGCGCCAACGCCGGATGCGGCAAGCAGCGCGCGGGACGGCTCACGCGGCTCGACGGGGTTCGCACGTGCTCGACTGAACCTGCGTGCCTACCATTCGACAGGATGATCCATGGCGACATTCCAGGTCATTGACCTGGAATCGGCCGCGCAACATTTTCGTTCCGAACCATCCGCTTGCGCCAGAGATCGGTCATTACCTTGATCGTTGCCGCAAGCACGAGCACGCACAGCGCCGCTTTCGAAATCGTCTCCATCGTCCCCTCGATCAGCAGGCAATGAACCACGCTGCAGGCGACGATGACGATCGCAAGGGGGACATGGACGATGCGCCACGTGCGCAGTCGCAGCCGCCGGCGCAGCGCGGCCAGAAGCGCGACGGCGAAGATGGCCCACATCGCGATCACGCCAAAGGGGGAGAACGGTGTCGGCGAGGAGAAGGTCAGCGCGTCGATCATGTCGGGCGGGCTGGTGAACCAGAGACCGGCGACATGGATCACAACGGCCAGCGCCAGCGCGCCGCCGATCCAGTGATGGGCCCGCCGCGCGCGATAGGCCGATAGTCCCGGCAGATATCCGCCGATCAGCAGCGGCTGAACCAGCACCAGAGCGAGGGCAATGATCCCCGCGAAACCGGCGAGGACGTAGACCGGACCGCGCCATGCGAGCTGCTCGCTTGTCGCTGCGAGCGCGATCGGTGCGCCAATGGCCGCAGCGAGGGCGACCCAGATCAGGGATCTCCACCCTTGCGCGTGGCCTATCACCTGGCCTTTCACTTGGCCTTTCACTTGGCCTTGCCCTTGCAACGCGATCAGGCCGGCTGAAGCACGAAGTGCGCCTCGAGGCTGGTTTCTTTCGGGCTGCGCATGATCGGCCGCAGAAAGACTGTCTTGAATTCCCCGCTGTCATAAGCGAGGTGACCATGCGGCTGGCCGAAGATGGGAATGATCTGCGGCATCTCGAGCCGGAACGCGCCGTCCCTGTCGGTGAGCGTTGCCCCATGGCTCTGCGGCTCGTGCTCCTGCCCTTCGACCGTGTGCGCCCAGATCTGGATGCGCTGCCCGGCCAGCGGGGCCCCGTCGCCGACGCGGCGAACGGTGCCGCTCATCCAGAAGCCGCCCTTGCCGATCCGCTCCACGATCGGTGCGCCCTTGCGGTAGTTGTTGGCGCCGCCGGTCATCGATTCAGTCGGCGCGAGGCCTTCCGCGCGCGCCGGCAGCAGAAATCCGGAAGCTCCCGTCGCCAGGACGCCCGATGCAAAAACGGAGCCGCCGGCAACGAGGAGGTTGCGGCGGTTGAGTACGACAGGGGTCATGTCATTCCTCCTGACAACGGTGGCGCGACATGGAGCGTACAACAACAGGCACGAAACGCCCAGCCGAGACGACGGGCGCCACGGGGCGCCATAACAGGGTTGCGAAGGGTGCTCTACCCATCCTGCGCGGTGACACTACATGAGCCTCTCCCGGACGCGCAGATTCCCCATTTCGGCAGCCCCACATGATCCCGTTTTCCGTGCTCGACCTCGCGCCCATCAAGCAGGGAGCCGATGCGTCGCAGGCGTTCCGCAATTCGCTCGATCTCGCCCGGCACGCGGAGGCGTGGGGCTTCAAGCGGTTCTGGCTGGCCGAGCATCACAACATGACGGGGATCGCGAGCGCGGCGACGTCGGTGGTGATCGGGCATGTCGCGGGCGGGACCAGGACGATCCGCGTCGGCTCCGGCGGGGTGATGCTGCCGAACCATTCGCCGCTCGTGATCGCCGAGCAGTTCGGCACGCTGGAGGCGCTCTATCCCGGCCGGATCGATCTCGGCCTCGGCCGCGCCCCCGGCACCGACCAGCTCACCGCGCGGGCCATGCGGCGCGACCTTGCCACGGCCGCCGAAAACTTTCCGCATGACGTTCTGGAACTGCAGGCGCTGCTCGGCGACGTCAAACCGAACCAGGCCATCCGCGCCGTACCCGGCATGGGCACGAAGGTGCCGCTGTGGATTCTCGGCTCGAGCATGTTCGGCGCTCAGCTCGCGGCCATGCTGGGGCTGCCCTTCGCCTTCGCCTCGCATTTCGCGCCGCAGATGATGATGCCGGCGCTGCGCGAATATCGCGCGCGGTTCGAGCCCTCGGCGCAGCTCGACAAGCCCTATGCGATGATTGGCGTCAACGTGTTCGCCGCCGACAGCGACGTCGAGGCGCTGCGCTTGTTCACCTCGCTGCAGCAGCAGTTCATCAATCTGCGCCGCGGCACGCCCGGCCAGCTGCCGCCGCCGGTCGACGACATGGACGCGCTGTGGTCGCCGGCCGAGAAGGCCGGTGTCGCGCAATCGCTCGCCTGCTCCGCCGTCGGCAGCCCTGCCGTGATCGAGGAGAAGCTGAGGGCGCTGATCGCCGACACCGCGGCGGACGAGTTGATGACGACAGGGCAGATCTACGATCACGCCGCGCGGCTGCGCTCGTTCGAGATCGCCGCCGACGTGCGGGACCGGCTGGCGGGACGGACGGGGTTGTAAGCCGGATCGAACAGACTCTTCGCGCTCGTGCCTGGCGCTGCGTCCGCCCGTGCAGCTCTGTCAATGGGCTGACGTCCTCAGTGTTTTTGTGGCACAAGATCCGCCATCACCGACCGACCAACGAGGCCACGCATGCCCGCGCCAAAACCGCCCGCCTTCGAGACCCTGAGCCTGCATGCGGGCCAGCATCCGGATCCCGTGACCGGTGCCCGGGCGGTGCCGATCTACCAGACCACGTCCTACGTGTTCCAGGATTCCGATCACGCCGCCGCGCTGTTCAATCTGGAGCGCGCCGGCCACATCTATACGCGCATCTCCAACCCGACTACGGGCGTGCTGGAAGAGCGGCTTGCGGCGCTCGAGGGCGGCGTCGGAGCGATCTGCACCGCAAGCGGCATGGCCGCGCTGCATCTCGCCATTGCGACGCTGCTCAATGCCGGCGACCACATCGTGGCGTCGAGTTCGCTCTATGGCGGCACCATCAATCTGCTGGCGCACACGCTGCCGCGCTTCGGCATCACCACGACCTTCGTGAAGCCGCGCGATCACGATGCCTTCCGGAAAGCGATCAGGCCGAACACAAAACTGGTGATCGGCGAGACCATCGGCAATCCCGGCCTCGAAGTCCTGGACATCCCGAAGGTCGCACAGATCGCGCATGACGCAAGGATTCCCCTGCTGATCGACAATACGTTTGCCACGCCCTATCTCAGCCGGCCGATCGAGCTTGGCGCCGACATCGTGATGCATTCGGCGACGAAGTGGATCGGCGGCCACGGCATCGCGATCGGCGGCGCCCTCGTCGACGGCGGCCGCTTCGACTGGCGCGCATCAGGCAAATTCGGCGTGCTGACCGAGCCCTATGGCGGCTATCACGGCATCGTCTTCGACGAACAGTTCGGCACGGCGGCCTTCATCATGCGTGCCCGCACGGAAGGTTTGCGCGATTTCGGCGCCTGCCTGTCGCCGACCAACGCGTTCCAGCTCCTGCAGGGCGTCGAGACGCTCGGCGTGCGCATGGACCGGCATATGCAGAACACGCATCTGGTGCTGGAAGCGCTGAAGACCAACAAGGCCGTCGACTGGGTGCTGCATCCCTCGCTGGAGAACCATCCCGATCATCAGCTTGCGAAGACGCTGCTGCCGCGCGGTGCCGGCTCGATCGTCTCCTTCGGCATCAAGGGCGGACGGCCCGCCGGGCGCAAGTTCATCGAGTCGCTGCGCATGATCAGCCATCTCGCCAATGTCGGCGACGCCAAGACGCTGGTGATCCACCCGGCCTCGACCACGCATCAGCAGATGGACGCCGAGCAGCTGAAGGCCGCCGGCATCGGCGAGGAGCTGGTGCGGCTCTCGGTCGGCATCGAGACGGCCAGCGACATCATCGACGATCTCGCGCAGGCGCTGCGCATCTCGCAGAAGGTTTGAGACGATGAAGCTTTCCGTCAACGGCACCGATGTGTTTGTCGCAACCGGCGGCCGCGAGTTAGACAAATCCCTGCCCACCGTCGTCTTCATCCACGGCGCCGGCTTCGATCATTCGACCTGGGCGCTGCATACGCGCTGGTTCGCCCACCACGGCTTTGGCGTGCTGGCGCCCGACCTGCCCGGTCACGGCCGCTCGGCCGGGCCGTCACTGGGAAGCATCGCCGACTTGGCCGACTGGACGGCGGCATTGCTCGATGCTGCCGGCAGTGCCAAGGCGCACCTGATCGGCCATTCCATGGGATCGCTGATCTCGCTGGAGACCGCTGCACGTCACCCCGACAAGGTCTCGGCGCTGAGCCTGATCGGCACCGCCGCGACCATGACGGTCGGCCCCGATCTGCTCAAGGCCGCCGAGGCCAACTCGCAGGACGCCAACGACATGGTCTCGATCTGGGGTCTCGGCTTCAACGCCGAGCTCGGCGGCAGCCTTGCGCCGGGGCTGTGGATGCACGGTGGCGCGCAGGCGGTGCTGAAAGCTTGCGAGCCGGGCGTGCTGTTCAGGGATCTGTCGGCCTGCAACGCCTACGCGAACGCGCTGACGGCAGCCGCGACCGTGAAGGTGCCGACGACCCTCATCCTTGGCGAACGGGACATGATGACACCGGCGAAGGCGGGCAAGGCGCTTGCGGCGGCGATCCCGCATGCCAGGACCGTCGTGGTGCCGGGCGCGGGCCACATGGTCATGGCCGAGCGCCCGGACGAATTGCTGGCAGCGCTACGCGGTTAGGAATCCGGCGTCCACGTCCAGACGGAGCGGTCACCACATCGTCGCCGCCGCGCGCTCTGGCCAGATCCGATCATACTCCGCGCCGCCGACCTTGTTCTGGCTCATCTCCGCCAGGATCTGGCCGGGTGTCGGCAGCGTCTTCGAGTCGATGCGCTTGTCGGGATTCCAGAGGTCGGAGCGGACGATGGCGCGGGCGCACTGGAAGTAGATCTCGTCGACGTTCATCACCATGACACTGCGCGGGGCCTTGCCTTCGACCTTGAACGACGCCAGCAGGTCGGGATCGACGGAAAGATGCGCGCGGCCATTGGCGCGAACGGCGTTTCCGGAGCCCGGGATCAGGAACATCAGCGACACCCTGGGGTCGCGCACGATGTTGCGCAGGGAATCGACCCGGTTGTTGCCGCGTCGATCCGGCAGCATGAGCGTCTTGGGATCGTGGATGCGCACGAAGCCGGGCAGATCGCCGCGCGGCGAGCAGTCGATGCCCTCGGGTCCGATGGTGGCGAGCGCCGCAAACGGCGCCTTCTCGATGAAGATGCGATAGAGTGGCGTGACGTGGTCGGCGACTTTCACGGTCGAGGCGTCATTGGTGGCGCCGTAGATGGCTTCGAGCTGCTCGACCGTCTCAATCACCGACATTCCAGTCTCCTTATTGTACTGGCCGCTCCTCGTGCCAGCATTCATTTTTGATCACGCGCAGAAGATGGCGGCTATGGTAGTCGGCGCTCCCCGCATTGAGGATGGTGACATCGGCAATGGCCGATGCGTCATCGACGCTGCGCGCGAGCCGGTCGGCGATATTGCCGTCGCTGTGACGCGCGCGTGCCGCGAGCCGCTGCGCCAACACGTCCGGCGGCGCCGTGATCGCGACCACGACGACGTTGGCATATCTTTCGCGCAGCGCGGCGATCACGGTGCGCGAGACATTGACGACGACGGCGCGCCCGGCGCGGATGTCGTCGTTGATCTCCAGCGGCAGGGCATAGGAATGCCCATGCGCGTCCCAATGAACGGCGAAATCGCCGTGTTCGCGCGCGCGGGCGAACTCATCCGGGCTGACCGCAATATTGTCCTCGTCGGCGGAGGCCGCGCGCGTCACGACGCGGCGCGGAAAGACGACGTCGTGGTCGTCGGAGCAGGCCGCCCGCGCCAGCCGCAGCAGCGTGTCCTTGCCGGCGCCGCTGGGACCGACCACGAGCACGAGCCGCCCGGGCCCAATCGCGCCCGCCGCATCTTTCGCTGGCGCGGCCGTCTCGCTCATGCGACGCGGCCCCCTTCGCGCCAGACGCTGCGCACCACCGGGACGCTGCCGGCGACGTGGACGCGGATCAGATCGGCGCGCTTGCCGATTGCGATCTCGCCGCGGTCGGTGAGGCCGACCGCATCGGCCGGCGCCTTCGTCACGGTGCGAACGGCCGCCGGCAGGCTGATCGCCGGTGCGTGCTCAGGCAATTGCAGCGCGCCCATCAGCAGGCTGGACGGGATGTAGTCAGACGACAGGATGTCGAGCAGGCCTTCGCGGGCGAGATCGACCGCGGCGATGTTGCCGGAATGCGAGCCGCCGCGCACGACGTTGGGCGCACCCATCAGGATGTCGATGCCGGCCTGGTGCAGGCCGCGCGCGGCCTCGATCGTGGTCGGAAATTCCGCCACTGCAACGCCATCACGCACGGCATCAGCGACGTTCTCTTCCGTGGTGTCGTCATGGCTTGCCAGCGGAATCCCGTACTGATGCGCCAGCGAAACGATCTCGCGCATGTTGGTCGCGGCATAGGCCTTCTGATACTCGAAGCGCTTCGCGAACAGCTCGTCGAGTTCGGCGTCGGTCTTGCCGCCGCCCTTGCCGCGGTAGTAGTCGCGCAGCTTCACTTCGTCGCGGAACTGGCGCTGACCGGGGGTGTGGTCCATCAGCGACATCAGCTTGACGTCGGGGCGGTCGATCAGCTCCTTGGCCTCTTCGACCACGCTCGGCATCGGGATTTCGCAGCGCAGGTGCAAGAAGTGGTCGGCGCGCAGCAGATTCGAGTCACGTGCGGTGGTGATCGCCGCGGCAAGCACGCCGGCGCGGCCATCGACCTCCTCGGCGCCGTCCTCGCGCCAGACCCGGAGCGAATCGAACACGGTGGTGATGCCTGAGGTCGCAAGCTGGCCGTCATAGGAGATGACAGCCGCGACCGGATTCCAGAACACCTTTGGGCGCGGCACGTAATGCGCTTCGAGGTGGTCAGTGTGGAGCTCGATCAGGCCGGGCATGATCAGATCGCCGCCGGCATCCTCCGCGCCGGCGGGCGCCCTGCCCTCGCCGATCTCGGTAATGCGTCCGTCCGCGAGAGCCAGCCAGCCCTGTTCGATCACCCGGTCGGCCAGCACGAGCCTGGCGTTGGCGATCACTGTTATCTTCGGCTTGGCGTTCATATCCCTCTTCCTTCAGGCCGCGGCGGCGAAGCTGGTGACGTCGACGATGCGGTCGGCAATCAAATGGCGGATTTCGTCGTCATGCACAATCGCGACCATGGCAACGCCCTGGCGCTTCTTCTCGGCGACCAGCTCGACCACGACGGCGCGGTTGGCGGCATCGAGCGAGGCGGTCGGCTCGTCCAGCAGCAGGATCGGGAGGTCCGAGATGAAGCCGCGCGCAATGTTGACCCGCTGCTGCTCGCCGCCGGAGAACGTCGCAGGCGGAAGCTGCCAGAGCCGATCGGGGATGTTGAGGCGATGCAACAGCTCGCCGGCACGCGCCTGCGCGTCAGCCCGGCTGAGGCCGCCAGCGATCAGCGGCTCGGCAACGACGTCGATGGTCGCAACCCGCGGCACCGCCCGCAGAAATTGGCTGACATAGCCGATGGTCGCACGGCGGACGTTGAGGACCTGCCGCGGCTCGGCGGCGGCGAGATCGATCAGCACGCCGCGATGGCGGATCCCGATCCGGCCGGAATCGCAGCGGTAGTTGCCGAAGATCATCTTCAGGATCGACGACTTGCCAGCGCCCGATGGCCCCGAGAGCACGACACACTCGCCCGGCTGAACCTGAAAGGTCACGCCGCGCACCACCGGCAGCTCGATGCCGCCCTGCAGGTGCATCGTGAAGGTCTTGTTGGCGTCGGCGATGTCGATCATGGCGGTCATTGGTCGGCTCATGGCGGCAGAATCGAGGAGACGAGGAGCTGGGTATAGGGCTCACGCGGATCGTCCAGCACCTGGTCGGTGAGACCCGCCTCGATGACGCGACCGCCCTTCATCACCATCACGCGATGCGACAAGAGGCGTGCAACCGCGAGATCGTGGGTGACGATGACGACGGCGAGATGCAGTTCGGCGACGAGATTGCGCAGGAGATCGAGCAGACGGGCCTGGACCGAAACATCAAGCCCGCCGGTCGGCTCGTCCATGAACACCAGTCGAGGTCCAGTGACGAGGTTGCGCGCGATCTGGAGGCGCTGGCGCATGCCGCCCGAATAGGTCCGCGGCGCATCGTCGATGCGCGCGACGTCGATCTCGACACGGGTCAGCCAGTCGGAGGCGCTCTCGCGAATGCGACCGTAGTGATTCCAGCCCACAGCCATCAGCCGCTCGCCGACATTGGCACCGGCCGAAACCGCCATGCGCAGTCCCTGCGCCGGGTCCTGATGCACAAAACCCCAATCGGTGCGGAACAACAGGCGCCGCTCGGCTTCGCCGAGTGCGGCAAGATCGCGAGTGACGCCGTCGCGCATCCGGTAACGCACGTGTCCGCCGCTCGCGGCGAGCTGGCCCGACAGCAGCTGCAGCAGCGTCGACTTGCCGGAGCCGGATTCGCCGACGATCGCCAGCACCTCGCCTGGATAGAGCGAGAACGACACGTCACGGCAGGCAGCGATACGGCCGTAGGACTTGCTGAGGGTCTCAGCGATCAGCAGCGGCTGATCGGTTTCCAGAAGATCAGCCATTTGCTTCTCCCTGCGCCTTGTCCTTGTAGGGCGCAGCACTCAGGGCACCATGATGACCGTCGGCCTGACGGCCTTCGCAATAATCGGTGTCGGAGCAGACGAACATGCGGCTGCCCTTGTCGTCGGTGACGATCTCGTCGAGGTAGGAATTTTCGGCGCCGCACAGCGCGCATGGCGCGTTGAAACGATACGGCTCGAACGGGTGATCCTCGAAATCGAGCGACAACACCTTGGTATAGGGGGGGATCGCATAGATGCGCTTCTCGCGACCGGCGCCGAACAATTGCAGCGCCGGGGAATTGTCCATCTTGAGGTTGTCGAATTTCGGCGTCGGCGACGGATCCATCACGTAGCGCGCGTTCACCTTCACCGGATAGGCGTAGGCGGTCGCGATGTGGCCGAAGCGGGCGATGTCCTCGTACAGCTTCACGTGCATCAGGCCGTATTCGGCGAGCGCATGCATGCGCCGCGTCTCGGTCTCGCGCGGTTCGAGGAAGCGTAGCGGCTCGGGGATCGGCACCTGATAGACCAGCACCTGGTTCGCGTGCAGCGACGTCTCGGGGATGCGGTGGCGGGTCTGGATGACGGTCGCCTCGTCGGTCGAGGTCGTGGTGGCGACACCGGCGGTCTTGGCGAAGAATTTGCGGATCGAGATCGCGTTGGTGGTGTCGTCCGAACCCTGGTCGATCACCTTCAGCACGTCCTGCGGTCCGAGGATCGCGGCCGTTACCTGCACGCCGCCGGTGCCCCAGCCATAGGGCATCGGCATTTCGCGGCTGGCGAACGGCACCTGATAGCCGGGGATCGCGATCGCCTTCAGGATCGCGCGGCGGATCATCCGCTTGGTCTGTTCGTCCAGATAGGCGAAATTGTAGGCGGGCGCGTTCATTCCGCGGCCTCCTTCATGGCGTCGGTCGCATTGGCTTCAGGAGAGGCTTCGGCAAATTCCTTGCGGAGCTTGCGGAGCAGACCGAGCTCGGACTGGAAGTCGACATAATGCGGCAGCTTCAGATGCTCGACGAAGCCGGTCGCCTGGACATTGTCCGAATGCGACAATACGAACTCTTCATCTTGCGCCGGGGCCAAGGCCTCTTCTCCAAGCTCGCGGGCACGCAGCGCCCGGTCGACCAGCGCCATCGACATGGCCTTGCGCTCGCTCTGGCCGAAGGCGAGGCCATAGCCGCGGGTGAAGCATGGAGCCTCCGTTGCGGAGCCCTTGAACTGGTTGACCATCTGGCACTCAGTGAGCTCGATCGCGCCGAGCGGCACGGCAAAGCCGACGTCTTCGGCAGCGAATTCGACCTCGACCTCGCCAAAGCGTATCTCGCCGACGAAGGGGTGATTGCGGCCATAGCCGCGCTGGGTGGAATAGCCCATTGCCAGCAGGAAGCCCTCGTCGCCGCGTGCGAGATTTTGCAGGCGCAGATCGCGGTCGGCCGGGAAATTCAGCGGCTCGCGGGTGAGATCGCCGACGCTGGCGCCCTCCTCGGCCTGCGGCGAGGGTTCGATCAGCCCGTCGCGGCCCAGAATGTCGGTCACGCGCGGCGTCGCCGCGGTTGACGCCTCTGACGTCGCCGGCGTTTCCGGCACAAAGCCTTCGCTAAGCGACGGATCCAGCAGGCGGTGCGTGTAGTCGAAGGTCGGCCCGAGGATCTGGCCACCCGGAATGTCCTTGAAGGTCGCGGACACCCGCCGTTGCACGCGCATCGCACCGGTGTTGACGGGCTCGCTGGCGCCGAAGCGCGGCAGGGTGGCGCGGAAGGCGCGGACCAGGAAGATCGCCTCGATCAGATCGCCGCGCGCCTGCTTGATCGCGAGCGCCGCGAGTTCGCGGTCATAGAGCGAGCCTTCGCTCATGACCCGGTCGACGGCGAGCCCGAGCTGCTCCGAGATCTGGTCGAGGGAGACTTCCGCAACGGCTTGATCGCCACGGCGCGCATTGGCGAGCAGACGATGGGCGTTCTCGATGGCGCGTTCGCCGCCTTTGACTGCGACATACATGCGTCAGCCTCCCCTGCTCACGACGCGGGTGGTGCGCGGGATCGCTACCACGGCATCATCGGCGACCAGCACCAGGTCGATGCCCCGCGGAAACAGGGTTTCGTTGAAGCTGAGCTGCTCGAACAAGTCGAAGGGCTTGATCGAGGCCTGGAGCGTCGCGACACCATCAATGCCGGGACCGCGGAGCTCGAAGGTCGGCCCTGAGTCCAGGCTCTCGACCTGAACGATCACGGTGGTGGAACGATCAGGATATTCGTTGGTGCCTAGCGCGAAACGCTCGAGATCGGGCAGCAACACACCATCGCTGATCAGCGCGAAGGCCGCGATGGAGGAATCCTGAATCACGGGCGCACCGGTGTGGAACTTGAGCCACTTCAAGACGTCGGTGCTTTCAGCCATCCGCGGATCGAGCCAGAGAGGCGTATCGTGATCGAACAGCGTCAACGCGATCGCGGCGGTGCCGCGCATCATCGTACCAGGCGTTCCCGCCATCGGCACGATACGCTGGACCGAGCCCGGCCGCGCCATCGCGTCCATGACCGAGCGAAAGGTCGATTGCGCCGACAACACCTTGTCGGCGAATCCCGGCGGCAGTTCCGCAATCGTGGTCATGGCCTCACCCCTCACCGCGCACCATGGTGTAGAAATCAACCTTCGTCGCCGCGGTCTCTTCCGCCACGCGGTTGCGCCGGACCATAAGCTGCTCGCGCAACGGTGCGATTACCTCGCGCTCGATCGCCGCGCCAAAATCACGCGACTGCACCAGCGCGTCGCACAGGGCGATCAGCCGCGCCTTCTCGCCGTCGCGTCCGAGCGCATAGCCGAACCCGACCTCACCGCTGGCAAGGCGCACGGCTGCGCGCGACACCGTGGCTTCGCCGAGATTGAACGGCGCGCCGTCGCCGCCGACCCGGCCGCGCAGCATGACCAGACCGTTCTCCGGTTCGCGCAGATCCTGATGGCCGGGCAAGGGAATCGTGCGGAGACGGGCGGCGATCTCGCCCGCCTCCGCGTGCGCCAGCACGGCCATGGCGGCCTGACGCTGCGCTTGCTGGTTGCTGTGCTGGTTCAACGAATCCACCGAACTTGCCGAATTCAAGTTGTCTATGATAATAGACAACTTGATACGGAAGCGCCATGACTGTTTCGTGACAAACGCATGATTTCTGGGCTAGGCTGACCGCCGACATGAGCATGCAGGACACCGCCTCCTCGGGCGTCGCGCTGTGGCGCCTCGTTGCCGACGGCATCGAGCGCGGCATTGCCGATGGCCGCTTCGCCGCCGGCGACAAATTACCAGGCGAGATGGAGATCGCCGAAACCTATCGTGTCAACAGGCACACCGTGCGGCGCGCGTTGGCGGCGCTTGCGGAACGCGGCATCGTGCGCGCCGAACGCGGCAGCGGAACCTATGTCGAGGCGCAGAAACTCGCTTATCCCTTGCGCTCGCGCACGCGCTTCTCCGAGATCGTCGGAGCCGAAGGCCGGGAGCCGCACGGTCGGATGATCGAGGCGTCAGAGGACGTCGCAACCCGCGAGCTCGCTCGCGAGCTGGGCTTGAAGACCGGCGCACCGCTGGTGCGGATCGAGGCCATTCGCCTGGCCGACCGCACGCCGATCTGCGTCTCCACCACATGGCTCTCGGCGGAGCGGTTTCCGGGCGCAGGCACGGTGTTTTCGGCCACGCGCTCGATGACGAGGATGCTCGAGCATTACGGCATCAGCGACTACCGCCGCGGCGCTACGAGGATCACTGCCGGCATCGTCGATGCCACCGATGCCGTACGGCTCGACCTGCCGCTGGGACGGCCGATCCTGGTGGTTGACGCGACGGACCTCGATCTCCAGGGCAAGCCGCTGGTGACCAAGCATTCGCGCTTTGCGGCGGAGCGGGTGGAGTTTGTGGTGGAGCCGTAGGCGGGTCGCCTACTCTCCCTCGCAGTCATTTGAGAGATGGACTCGCGGAGAGTCCCCGCAAGCGGGGCGAGGCGAGGAATCAGGCCACCGCCCGTTTTCCGATGATCGCAAAACGCAGCTTGCCCGAGACGAAATCGATCGCGGCGACGGCGACCAGGATCATCAGGATCAGGAACGACACCTTCTGCCATTCCAGCACGCGGATCTGTTCGGCGAGTTGGAGGCCGATGCCGCCGGCGCCGACGATGCCGATGATGGTGGCCGAGCGCGTGTTTGATTCGATGAAATAGAGCACCTGGCCGGCGATGACGGGCAACACCTGCGGCAAGAGGCCGAAGCGGATCTCGTGCAGCGCGCTGCCGCCGGAGGCGCGGATGCCCTCGACCTGCTTCTGGTCGGCGCCTTCGATTGCCTCCGAGAACAGCTTTCCGAACGCGCCGAAATCCGACACCGCGATGGCGAGCACGCCGGCGAACGGGCCGAGCCCGACCACGTTGATCCAGACCAGCGCCCAGATCAACGTATCGACGCCGCGAATCGAATCGAGGAAGCGCCGCACCGGAAAGCGGAGAAAGATCGACGGCACGACATTGCGCGCCGCGAACAGGCTGACCGGCAGCGCGAGCACTGCGGCGAGCGTGGTGCCGAGCAGCGCGATCGACAGGGTCTCGCCCAACGCCTTCAGATAGAGCGGCAGCGACGAACCGGGATCCGGCGGCATCATCATCACGCTGATCCAGCCGAGCTGGCTCAGCCCCGAGATGAAGCGCGACGGCGAGAACTCGAGATCGACCAGGCCATAGCCGAAAATGGCCATTGCGGCGATGAGCATCGCCGGCGTCGCCAGGCGCGCCGATGCGGGACGATTGAAGACACCGGGATAGCGCGCGCGGATCTCTGCGGTGTCGATGTCCTGCGGCTTGCTCAATTCCGCGCCTCCTTGCCGAACAGGCGACCGCGTACCCAGCCGGTCGTGATGTCGATCAGGAAGACCGTGACGATGATGGTCACGAGGATCGCGCTGACGTCGGAGTAGTAGAACTTGCGGATCGCGACGATGAATTCCTGCCCGATGCCGCCGGCGCCGACGAAGCCCATCACCGAGGCCTCGCGCACGTTGATCTCGAAGCGCAGCAGCGCGTAGCTGGCATAGCCAGCCGAGACCTGCGGCAGGATCGCGAAGCGCATGCAGGAGATCCAGCTCGCGCCGGTGGAGCGAATGCCTTCGACCGGCTTCATGTCGGCGTTCTCGACGATCTCCGAAAACAGCTTGCCGAGCGCGCCGGTGGAGTGGATCGCGATCGCGAGCACGCCCGCCATCGGCCCGAGGCCGAACGCAATGACGAAGATCAGCGCAAAGACTATGCCGGGAACAGTGCGGGCGAATTCGAGCAGGCGACGGACCGTGAAGCGCAGCCAAGCCGCGGGCGCGGTGTTCTCGGCCGCGAGGAAGTTGAGCCCAAAGGCAAGTACCGCACCGATCATCGTGCCGACATAGCTGATCAGCAGCGTCTCGCCGAGCAGTTTGAGCCAGTTGCGCAAGCCCCAGAACCATTCGCCGAAATTGGTCCAGACCCGCTGCCCGCTGTCGAGGGTGAGGATGCGGTCGAAATAGCTGACGAAGTTGCCGAAATAGGTGAAGAGGGTGTGCAAGTTCACTTCGGCGCCGATCGAGGCCACGATCAGCGCGGCGACGAACACGACAAGCCCCCCCAGCACCCGCAGGCGCTTGCGCGCGACCGCCTTGCCATAGGCGGCGTTGAGGGCGGCGAGCTGCTGCTCGGGCAGGATCGAAACCGCAATCGTCATCGAAGGAACAGATCCATCAAGAAAAGAGCCGGGTCCATCGACCCGGCTCCAGTACGTCGTCCCGACGAGCTCAGGACGCCTTCTTACGCAGATTGTCGACGAACTTAATCAGCTCGATGGTCTTGTTGTAATCCTCGTTGGCGATCGGTTCCCAGGGCTTGTTCTTGCCGTCGGAGAGCTTCTTGAAAGCCTCGGGGTCCTTCTGGGCCGCATCGAGGAAGGCCTTCTTGATCGCGGCTTTCATGTCGTCCGGGAGGCTGCTGAGATAGGCGTAGGGCGAGTTGATGATGAGGTCGGACTTCACGATGATGCGGAAGTCCTCCTTCTTCATCACGGTGCCGTCGGCCGACTTGACCATGCCCTTGTTGAGCATGCGGGTCAGGTTGGAATCGTCGTCGGCGTTCCACCAGTTGGCGGCGACGTCGACGGTGCCCTGGGCCAGCGCCAGCACCGCATTCTCGTGGCTGCCGGTGAAGACGACCTTGGAGAAATAGGCGTCGGGATCGATGCCCATCGCGTTCAGCTTGAAGCGGGGCATGTTGTTGCCAGAAGTGGAATTCGGATCAACAAGCCCCAGATTCTTGCCCTTGAGGTCCTCGATCTTCTGGTACGGCGATTTCGCCAGCACGTAGAACACCGAGTAATAACCCTTCGAGCCATCGGAATTGACGTCGATGACGAACGCATCGGTCTTGACGCCGGTCAGACGTGCGCGCGAGAAGGAGGCCGGGCCGTAATAGCCGATGTGGATGTTGCCGGCGCGCTGGCCTTCGATGACGGCGGCATAGTCGTTGGCGACGCGCAGCGTGACCTTCACGCCGAGTTCCTTCGACAGATAATCGACGAAGGGGCCGTAACGTTCGGTGACGCCCGAACCGTTCTCGGCCGGGATCACGGCAAAGGTGATCTCCGGATATTTCGACTTCCAGTCTTCGGCGGAAGCGGATCCGGCAAAGGTCAGCGCGGCAGCGCCGGCAAGAACTAATCTGCGAGTGATCATGATGCCCTCTTCATCTGACAGGATTGGTTGACGGAAAAACTGGTAACGACGGATGCGACGCGGCTCAGGCCGCGGCGGCCGTTCCGAGTGCCGGAACGCCCTCGGGCGCCGGGGCAGGTGTGCCGCCCATGACGTCGGCGGCTTCGAGATCGTAGAGCTCACGCGCGACGAGGTCGGTCAGCGCGGACGGCGCGCCGTCGAACACCACGCGGCCCGCCGCCATGCCGATCAGGCGATCGCAATAGCTGCGCGCCAGGTCGAGCGAATGCAGGTTGCACAGCACGGTGATGCCGAAATGCTTGTTGATGCGCAGAAGCGCATCCATGACGATCTTGGTGTTGCGCGGATCGAGCGAGGCGATCGGCTCGTCGGCAAGGATGATGTCGGGCTGCTGCACCAGCGCCCGCGCGATCGCGACGCGCTGCTGCTGGCCGCCGGAGAGCTGGTCTGCACGCTGGGCGGCGAGCGCAGCGATGTCGAACTGTTCGAGCGCGGACATGGCCAGCGCCTTGTCCTGCTCGGGCCAGATCTGCGACAGCGAGCGCCAGGCGGGCATAGTGGCAAGACGCCCCATCAGCACGTTGGTCAGGACATCGAGCCGGCCGACCAGGTTGAACTGCTGAAAGATCATCGCCGAGCGCGCCCGCCACTGCCGCAGCTCCTTGCCGCGCAGTGCGGTGACGTCGAGACCATCGAATACGATACGGCCCTGCGTCGGCGTCACCAGGCGATTGATCGTTCGCAGCAAGGTCGACTTGCCGGCGCCCGAGCGCCCGATCACGCCGACGAACCCGCCGGGGGAGATTTGAAACGAGGCGTCGTCCACCGCGGCTTTTGCGCCGAAGCGGCACGTCAGACCTTCAACCACCAGCATGCAGGGCTCCAGAGTAGCTGGAGCCCACCGCTATCGCCGGCCTTTAACGTCTGTGTGACACGGCGATTGCGGTGCGGCGATCCTACACACCTCATCCCCTGTCATCGCGACGTCATGATGATGTCATCGAGCGACTCGATGACGAGCCCCCGCCCTCTGATTTTAGGATGCAACATGGCCAAGGCGCTATCGGTCGAGCCGACCATCGATCCTTCGGCGAAGCTGCACGAGACCAGTCTCGGCGCTTATACCGAAGTCGGCGCCCGCACGATCCTCCACGAAGTCGCGATGGGCGACTACTCCTACGTCGTGAACGACGCGCAGATCACCTACACCACCATCGGAAAATTCTGCTCGATCGCGGCGATGACGCGGATCAATCCCGGCAATCATCCGATGCATCGCGCTACGCAGGCGCATTTCACTTACCGCTCCAGCGCCTACTTCCCCGGCGAGAGCGACGATCACGAGTTCTTCGACTGGCGGCGCCAGCATCGCGTCCATATCGGACACGACGTCTGGATCGGCCATGGCGCGGTGGTGCTGCCGGGCCGCAACATCGGCACCGGCGCCGTGATCGCGGCCGGCGCCATCGTCACCAAGGACGTGCCGGCCTACACCATCATCGCCGGCAACCCGGCGCGGATCGTGCGGCGGCGGTTCTCGGAGGAGGTTGCCGGGCGGCTGGCCAAGCTGGCATGGTGGGACTGGGATCACGACAAATTGCGTGCAGCGCTGCCCGATTTCCGCAAGCTCGCAATTGAAGATTTCCTGACGACATACGAAGCAGGGGCGCATTCCCCGTCCAGCAAACGAAGCGCGGTCGCGTGACAGACATTTTCATCGAAGGTGGCCGGACCCTGATCGGCTCCGAGCTCGCCGAAGTTTCACTCTCCGTATCCGGAATCGACATCGCGCGGATCGATGCGCCGCGCGGCCGCGCGCGGCTGGCGATCGACGCGCGCAACCTGCTGGTGCTGCCCGGCATCGTTGACATTCATGGCGACGCTTTCGAGCGCCAGATGATGCCGCGGGCCGGTGTCGACTTCCCGATCGACGTCGCGCTGGCTGACACCGACCGCCAGGTGATCAGCAACGGCATCACCACGGTGTTCCACGCCACGACATGGTCGTGGGAGCCGGGCCTGCGCAGCGGCGACAATGCACGGCGCCTGCTCGAGGCGATCGAGCGGCAACGCCCGCACTTCGCCGCCGACACCCGCTTCCACCTGCGGCACGAGACCTACAATCTCGATGCCGAGGCCGAGATCGGCCAATGGCTGGCCGCGGGCCGCGTCGACCTGTTCGCCTTCAACGACCACATGGACGGGGTCGTTGCCGACATCTCCAATCCGCGCTAGCGCAACCGCATGGTGGAGCGGACCGGCCTGTCGAGCGACGACTTCGACGGGCTCGTCGCGCATATCGTCTCGCGCTCTGCCGATGTTCCGGCCTCGATCACCCGGCTCGCAGCGGCGGCGCGCGCGGCCGGAGTGCGGATGCTGTCGCACGACGACGCGACGCCGGCGATGCGCAAGTCGTTTCGCGACATGGGCGTGATGCTCGCCGAATTTCCGACCAACGAGGAGACGGCGCGCGAGGCCGCGGCGGCCGGTGATGCCATCGTCTACGGTGCGCCGAACGTCGTGCGGGGCGGCAGCCACACCGGCTGGACCAGGGCTTCGGACATGATCGCGAAGGGTCTCTGCTCGGTGCTGGCCTCGGACTATTATTACCCGGCGCCGCTGCTCGCTGCCTTCCGCCTTGCCGCAGACGGCGTGCTGCCGCTGAGCGAGGCCTGGAAGCTGGTCTCGTCGGCGCCCGCGCAAGCGACCGGCCTGACCGATCGCGGCACGCTCGCTGCCGGCCATCGTGCCGATATCCTGCTCGTGGACGACAGCATGCCGCTGCGGCCACGGCTCGTCGCAGTGCTCGCGGCCGGCAAGCTCGCGCATCTCACCGATGCAACGCGGCTCCGCGGCGCGGCTGCGACGCCGCGCGAGACTGTCGTTGCGGTATAAATTGGTTATGCTCGGGCAATGACAGGTTTCCCCCGCTACGCGATCTATTTTGCCGCCGGCACCGACAACGCACTCTCGCGCTTCGGTGCCGAGTTGCTCGGCTACGAGGCTTACACCGGCGACGAAGTTTCGTTTCCGCAGGAAGCGCTGCATGTCGCGCCGGACTGGCACGACATCACGACAGACCCGCGCAAATACGGCTTTCACGGTACGCTGAAGGCGCCGATGGCGCTGGCGTCCGACAAGACCGAGGCCGAGCTGGTGGCGGCGAGCGCGGCATTCGCCGGGAAGGCACGGCCGATTCCGGTGATCCGGCCCGTGGTCGACTCTATCAGCGGCTTCATCGCCGTCATTCCGACCGAGCCGGTCGAGGCGCTCCAGCAACTGGCCGCCGATTGCGTCCGCGATTTCGATTCCTTCCGTCCGCGCCTGACGGCCGAAGACCGCGCGCGGCGTAGGCCGGAGAGGCTCACTGAGCGCCAGCGCGACTATCTCGATCGCTGGGGCTATCCCTACGTGATGGAAGAGTTTCGCTTCCACATGACGCTGACAGGCCGGCTCGATACGGAACGGCGCGGGCCGATTCTTGAGATGCTGCGGGCGCGGTTTGCGCGGCTGAAGCTCGATATTCTCGTGATCGATCGCATCACACTGTTCAGGCAGGATGATGCCGAGGCGAGATTCCGCATCATTGGCGAGTGGATGTTTGCCAATTAACCGAAGTCGCGCAGCAATCTCAGTGTCGACCCGGCGCAGGCCGGGACGAGAGCGGAGGTTGTGGCCGACTGCTTTGCCCCTACTTCCCCCACCGCAGTGCCAGCGCGTCGCGCTCCTTGGCGAGTTCCAGCAGCCCTGCCTTCGTCGCCGGATGCAGCGGTTGCAGCGGATGGCGCACGGCGTCCGACTTGATCACGCCGCCGGCCTGCATCATGGCCTTGCAGGCGATCAGGCCGCACTGGCGGTTCTCGTAGTTGATCAGCGGCAACCAGCGCTCATAGGCGGCCTTCGCCTTCTCCCGGTCGCCCGCGAAATAGGGATTGATGATCTGGCGGATACCGTCGGGATAGCCGCCGCCGGTCATCGCGCCGGTCGCGCCGGCATCGAGATCGGCCATCAGGGTGATCGCTTCTTCGCCATCCCATGGGCCCTCGATGTCCTTGCCGCCCGCCTCGATCAGGCTGCGGAGCTTTGACGCCGCGCCCGCCACCTCGATCTTGAAATAGCGAATGTTGGAGAAGTCGCGCGCCAGCCGCGCCAGCAGCTCGACCGATAGCGGCGTGCCCGCGACCGGCGCGTCCTGGATCATGATCGGAATGTTGATCGCGCCCGACAGCACCCTGAAGAATTCGACGATGCCCTTCTCCGGCACGCGGAAGGTGGCGCCATGATAGGGCGGCATCACCATCACCATGGCCGCACCGGCGGCCTCGGCCTGCTTGCTGCGCGCCGCGCACACCGCCGAGCTGAAATGCGTGGTGGTGACGATCACGGGCACGCGGCCCGCGACGTGCTCCAGCACCGCATGCATCACGCTCTCGCGCTCGGCATCGGTCAGCACGAACTGCTCGGAGAAATTGGCGAGGATGCAGATGCCGTTCGAGCCCGCATCGATCATGAAATCGATGCAGCGGCGCTGGCCCTCGAGATCGAGCTCGCCGCGCTCGTCGAAAATGGTGGGTGCGACCGGGAACACGCCGCGATAGGGGCGCTGGGCGTTGTGTGGGGTGACCGGCATCGAAATTATCTCCCTGTCGTCCTGCCGTTAGTTTTGATCCGCCTGCGGGCAGGTCGGAGTATGGTACCGCTACCATTTACAGGGCACACGCACGCGCGGCAATGCCCATCCGCGCGCCGTTGAGCAGGGAATGAAGGCTTAGGCGGACTTCACCGCGCCGAGGAAACCCTCGACTGCGACGCGGAGGCGGTCCGCGTCGGCCGACATCTTGGTCACCGACTGGGACAGCCCCGTACCGGCGTTGCCGGTCTCCTGGTTGAGCTTGGCGACGCTGCCGATGGTGTCGGTGACCTCGCGCGTGCCTTGGGCGGCATGCTGGAAGTTGCGCGAGATCTCGGTGGTGGCCGCGCGCTGCTGCTCGACCGCGGCCGCAATCGCGGTCATCTTCTCGTCGATGCCGCTGATGGCCCCGCCGATCGAGCGGATCGCAGCGACCGCCTGCCCGGTCGCGCCCTGGATCTCCTCGACCTGGCGCGAGATCTCCTCGGTCGCGGTCGCGGTCTGCGCCGCGAGGCTCTTGACCTCGCCGGCAACCACCGCAAAGCCGCGGCCGGCTTCGCCGGCGCGGGCCGCCTCGATGGTTGCGTTCAAGGCGAGCAGATTGGTCTGGCCGGCGATGGCGTGGATCATCTTCACGACTTCGCTGATGCGGCCGGCGGTCTGGTCGAGGATTTCGACGGTGGCGTTGGTCTGTTCCACCTGCGACACCGCTTCGCGCGCATCGCGTGCGCTGGACTGCACCTGCGCGGAGATCTCGCCGACGGAGGCCGAGAGCTCCTCGGTCGCAGCTGCGATGCTTTCGAGATTGTTGGTGGCCTGCTCGGCGGCAGACGAGACCGCAGCGGTCTGGCTGCTCGATTCCGAGACCAGCGTGCGCACGTCGGTCGCCGTGGCGTCGAGCTCCCTGGTCGACGCCGCGACGCTCTGGATCACGGCTTGCACCGTGTCGTCGAAGCTGCGGCAGGCGGCGTCCACGGTGCCCGAGCGGGCGAGCTGCAGTGCCTGCTGCGATTCGCGCTCCTGTCCGAGGCGCTCTGCGGTGGCCGCGCTCTCGCGCAGGCTTTCGAGCGCGGCAGCCATGGTGCCGAACTCGTCGGGATAGCGGGATTGCGGCACCGGCGTCGCATAATCGCGGGCGCCGATACGGGCGATCGCATCGAGAATCGCGCGCACCGGGCGCATCAGGCGATTGCGCACGACGTAGACGCCGGCCAAGGTCACGGCCAGTGCGATCAGGAACGCAAGCGACTGCACGACGAGGTTGGTCAGCGCCTTGGCTTGCACCGCCTCCGCACGCGCGATCGACTGGTCGAGCGCCTTGGTCGCGACCCCGACGATGAGCGGGAACGGCGACTGACAGAGCTTATTCCAATCCGCCGCCGCCATCGCGGGCTTGCCGCTGCCGTCGAAATTCCTGGTCAGATCGCCGATCTGCTTGAGCACGCCGTCGGTCTTGGCCTTTGCATCAGTGGCCGCGGTGACCAGGTCCGCCGTCACGTCGGGCGCGGCCAGCAGTTCGGCCATGCCGGACCAGCCGGAAGCGATGGTGCCGTCCCACTGCGCCAGCGAGCGCTTCTGGGTGTCGTCGAGCGGCTTGCTGCTGTTGACGTTCGAGCGCAATGCCGAACAATGGATTCCATAACGGTCGCGCACCTGCCAGGCGAGCCGGCGGACCTGTATCATGCGCGCGATGTAGGGATCGTTCATCCAGGCGCGATTCGACACCGCCGTAGAGGCGAGGTTTGCGGTGTCGATGACCTTGGTGACCGCATCGTACCAGGAATTGGTCCGCTCGATCTTGCGCTCGGCGCGCGGACGCTTGGCCTCGTCATAGAACAGCTGGAATTGCGGTGAGGCCCCGCCCCAGCGCTGCTTCAGCGTGCTGGCGAGCTCATCGCGGCGGGCGAAATCGACCGTGGCGAGCGCTGCGTTGATGCCGTCGTAGCCACCCTGCTCTGCCTTCTCGGCTTCGGCTAGCTTTGCGCGAGGATCGTCATCGCCGAGCAGCGCGCTCTGGGCGTCGCCGCGATTGTTGCGCAGGGACAGCACACCGTGGAAGATCGCCTTGTCGGCCGCGGCAAGCCGCGCGGTCTCGAGACTGTCATTGTAGCGACCGAAAGCCCCGACCATCTGCATCGCCGTCGAGGCCAGCGCGCCGATCGCCAGCAGGGCCATCAGGGTCAGGAGGAGCGAGCTTACCGATTTCTTGAACATTGCCATGAGTCACAAGGGGCCTACTTCCAGGAGTGGCCACCTTGCACCGCGACATGCCAATGTTCCGTTAAGGTTTTAGTCAAATGCTGGGAATTCCGCTTTGCCAAACCTTTAATCAGGCCCGCATCGTCACGAAACCTTCGTGAAATTGGGCGGACGCCGCTCGGCGAACGCCGTGAACGCCTCGCGCGCCTCGGCGGTGCGCAGGCGTTGCGCGAACTGTTCGCCCTCGGCCAGCATCTGCGCGACCAGCGCCTCGCCATTGCGCATCAGCTTCTTGGTCGCGGTGAGCGCACCGGCCGGCTGCCGGGCCAGGCGCTGGGCCAGCGCAAGCGCCTCGGCATCGAGCTTGTCGAGCGGCACCACGCGGTTGGCGAGCCCCCAGTCCAGAGCGGCCTTCGCCGGCACGGTCTCGCCGAGCGCAAACATCTCGTAGGCGCGGGCATAGCCGATCCGCGCCGGCATCAGCAGGCTTGACGCGGCCTCCGGCACCAATGCGAGGCTGACGAAGGGGGTCGACAATTGAGCATTCTCGGCGAGCACGACGAGATCGCAATGTAGCAACATCGTGGTGCCGACGCCGACGGCGCGGCCCTGCACCGCCGCGACCAGCGGACGGGTGCAGCGCGCCAGCGACTGGATGAAGCGGCCGACATGACGGCTGCCTTCTGACCTGCCGCTCGCCACGGCCGCGAACTCGCCGACATCGTTGCCGGCGGTGAACATGTCGCCCTCTCCGCGGATCAGCAGCACGCGCGCGGACGGATCGAACTCGGCGGATTCGATGGTGTCGGCGAGCTTGCCATACATCGCATCCGTCAGCGCGTTCTTCTTGTCGGGGCGCGCCAGCGTGATCGTGAGAATTCCGCCGTTGGTTTCAACCCGCACATGCTCGGTCATGAGTGTCTCCTCTTATTCCTCTGGATATCTTGCGGTGTCTCTTGGAAACTTGTCCTGAATGCTCGTCAGCCAGCGCGCGACGATCTCGATCTCCGCACTGGTAAATCCCTCCGTCAGTGCGGCGTTGACCGCGGCCGCGTCGGTCTTCGCCTGCGCCAGCACATTGCGGCCCTTCGGCGTGAGCCATACGCGCCAGGCGCGGCCATCCTCGCGATCGGCGCGCCGCTCGACCAGTTTTGCCGCCGCGCTGCGATCGACGAGGCCCGAAATGCCGCCTGGTCCCATGTCGAGCGCCGCACCGGCCTCGCCCATGAGAACCCCATCCTGCTTGCCGAGGATGAACAGCAGCCCCGCCTGCGCCGGCGTCACTTCATTCTGCGGCTGTGCCGCCATCCAGCGCTGCAAGCGGCGTTGCGCGACGCTCAGCAGATAGATCAGCCGGTGGTGCCTCGCCCCAGGCGATTTACTTCGCATGCGAACTATATAATTGGCGCTAACCGGATTGTCAAAGGGACCGCCGGGGCGATTTGGCGCGGCAGCCGTCGAGGAACAGGGCCGCGCAGGTCTCCACGCGACGCTCGATCTGCCTGCGTGACGGCAGGGCCGCCCCGCCATAGATCGCTGCGCGCTGCGGCGCCGATGCGACCATGCCGATCAGCATGCCGGCCACTTCCTCGGCGTCGTCGAGGACGATGCGCTTGCGCTGGACCTGAAGGCGCAGCCAGCCGGCCAGCGCCTTGGCGGTGCGGGCAATGCCGTTGGTGTAGAAATTTGCTGCAAGCTCGGGGAATGTGGTGGACTGCTGGAGCACCATGCGCTGCAACGCCACGACTTCGGGATCGAGTGCGAGATCGGCGCAAGCCATCAATGCGGCGCGCAAGCCGGTTTCGATATCGACGTCGTCGCTCGCCTGGAGATCGACGGCAGAGAGCAGCCGCTCGAGCCGGTCGGCGCACATCGCCTCGAACAGCGCAGCCTTGCCCGGAAACAGACGATACAGCGTCTTGGTCGAGATGCCGGCGCGGCGCGCCAGCTCTTCGGTGCTGGTGGCGGCATAGCCTTCGACGGCAAACGCATGCCGCGCGGCTTCGAGGACGATTCTCGTCGTCTCCTCGTCGCTGCGCACCGGCGGCCGTCCGCGCGGGCGGCTCTCGTCCGAAGGTTTTGCCCGAGCCATGTCTTTACATGATGCATGTCATTCCATTGACAATTCCAAAGCTAATCTCATTTTGGAAATCGTCAAGTTTCCTAATTCAGGGGAGCCGGCCATGACCGTCCACACCACCCCATCTGCTGCCGCCCAGACTGCCCTTCCCGCGTCCGTGCTGGAGGGCGTCCTGCCCGGCACACCAGCCGTCGCCGTCGGGAAAAAGATCAATGTCCGCAAGCTGTTGCTAATGGGGGCTGCGGTCGTGGCCCTCGCCGGAGCGAGCTGGTACGGCTACGATTACTGGACCGTCGGCCGGTACCTGGTCTCCACCGATGACGCCTACGTGAAGGCCGACAACACCACCATCGCGCCGAAGGTCAGCGGCTATCTCAACCGTGTCCTGGTCGCCGATAACGAGCATGTGAAGGCCGGCCAGGTGCTGGCCAGGATCGACGATCGCGATTTCAAGGTCACACTCGATCAGGCCAAGGCAGACGTGTTGGCGGCGAACGCCACCATCTCCAGCAAGGAAGCGCAGATCGAGGTGCAGCAGGCGGCGATCAAGGCCGCGCGCGCCACGCTCGACGTCGACCAGGCCAACCTCACTTTCGCCGCGCAAGACAACAAGCGCTACACCGATCTAGCCGCGACCGGCTCAGGCAGCGTGCAGAATGCGCAGCAGGCGCAGTCGCGCAACGCCGGCGCCGAGGCCGCGATCCAGCGCGACACCGCCAATCTCGCCTCGGCGCTCAAGCAGGTCGACTTGCTCAAGGCCGAGATCGTGCAGGCCAGGGCCACCGCAGCGCGCGCGGAAGCCGTGCAGCACCAGGCCGAGCTGAACCTCGGCTACACCAATGTCGTCTCGCCGATCGACGGCGTGGTCGGCAATCGCTCCTTGCGCGTCGGCCAGTTCGTGCAGGCGGGCACGCAGCTGATGTCGATCGTGCCGACCGAGGGCGCCTACGTCGTCGCCAACTTCAAGGAAACGCAGCTCACCAACGTGAAGTCCGGCCAGTCCGTCGATATCGAGGTCGACATGTTTCCGGGTCAGATCGTGCACGGTCACGTCGATTCTATCGCGCCGGCCAGCGGCCAGGAATTCGCGCTGCTGCCGCCTGATAACGCCACCGGTAATTTCACCAAGGTGGTGCAGCGCATCCCCGTCAGGATCGCGCTCGATCACGAACACGGGCCTGCCATCGCGCTGCGACCGGGCATGTCCGTCATCCCCACCATTGCAACACGTTCGACCGCGCCGACCGCGAAGGCGGCCGATGCGTCAAGGGCAAAACTCGTTTCCGGAGGGTCGTGCCATGTCAAACAGCCTCTCACTTTCGACGCAAGCAACACGGGGCGCGACGTCTAATCACGTCGCCGCTGATCCCAACCGCGCGAGCGCCGCGGTCTGGGTCGCCGTGCTCGCGGCGATGATCGGCTCGTTCATGGCGATCCTGAACATCCAGATCACCAACGCCTCGCTGGCCAACATCGAGGGCGGCATCGGCACCGGCGCCGACAACGGCTCCTGGATCTCGACCTCGTATCTGATCGGCGAGATCATCGTGATCCCGCTGACCGACTATCTGAGCCGCGTCTTCACGTTCCGCCGCTACATGCTGGCGAGTGCGACGTTGTTTGCGGCCTTCTCGGTCGCCTGCGCCTTCACCCACGACCTGCCGTCCATGATCGCGATGCGCGGCCTGCAAGGGTTTGCCGGTGGCGTGCTGATCCCGATGGCGTTCACGCTGGTCCTGACCAAGCTGCCGAAGCCGCAGCAGCCCGTCGGACTCGCGATCTTCGCGCTGTCCGTGACCTTTGCCCCGGCGATCGGCCCGACCATCGGCGGCTATCTCACCGAAACCTATGGCTGGCGCACCATCTTCTTCGTCAACGTGGTCCCGACCGCCGTGATGGTCACCGCGCTCTATCTGACGCTGGAACGGCAGAAGATGCAGCTTGGCCTTTTGAAGGACGGCGACTGGGGCGGCATCCTCACCATGGCGATCGGCCTGTCGGCGCTGCAAGCCGTGCTCGAGGAAGGCAACAAGGACGACTGGTTTTCCTCGCCCTTCATCGTCAAGCTGGCGGTCATTGCGGCCGTCAGCCTGACGCTGTTCGTTGCAATCGAGCTCAACATCGAGAAGCCGCTGATCCGCCTGCTCCTGCTGAAACAGCGCAATTTCGGCTTCGGCACGATCGCGATGACCATGGTCGGCTTCGCGCTGTTCGGCTCGGTCTATATCCTGCCCGCCTATCTCGGCCAGGCGCAGGGCTACAATGCCGAGCAGATCGGCAATGTGCTGGCCTGGACCGGCCTGCCGCAACTCGTGCTGATCCCGCTGATCCCGAAACTGATGCAGCGCTTCGACACGCGTTACATCGCCATCACCGGGCTCCTCATCTTCGCCTATAGTTGCTTCATGAACACGGCGATGTCGCCCGACTATGCCGGCGACCAGCTCTGGATTCCGAACATCGTGCGCGCCGTCGGCCAGGCCATGGTGCTGACGCCGCTGACCTCGGTGCTGACGGGCGGCATCGCGCCGCAGGACGCGGCCGCGGCCTCCGGCATCAGCAACATGTTCCGCAATCTCGGCGGCGCGATCGGCACCGCAACGCTCGCCACCATCATCACCAAGCGCGAGCAATTCCACTCCAACATCATCGGCCAATCGGTCACGCTCGGCCGCGAGGAAGTCCGCACCCGCCTCGCGCAGATGACGGACTACTTCGTCGCCCATGGCGTGCCCGACCCCAACGCCGCGCGCGAGCAGGCCATCATCGCGCTGGGCAAGACCGTGAAGCGCCAGGCGCTGGTGATGGGCTATTCCGACGCGTTCGCCGTCATCGGCGCGGTGCTGGTGCTCGCCGCGATCGCGGTGGCGCTGACGCGGCGGGTGAAGGCGGCCACCGGTGGCGGCACGCACTAGACTAGTGCTCGAACACCAGCCGCGCGCCGACGGTGCCTTCGAGCGCGCGGATCTGCGCGAGCAAGGCGCCCGAATCCGCACCGTTAAGATCGGCATCGAGCACGACGTAGCCGAGGTCGCCGGCGGTCTCCAGGTATTGCGCGGCGATGTTGATGTCGCGTTGGAGGAAGACCTCGTTCAGCCGGCGCAGCATGCCCGGCACGTTGCGATGGACGTGACTGAAGCGCGCACCGGAGGGTCGCAAATGCAACTGCACCTCCGGGAAATTCACCGCGCCCATTGTCGAACCCGTGATGAAATAGTCGACCAGCTTGCGCGCCACCTCGCCGCCGATGCGCTCCTGTGCTTCTTCGGTCGAGCCGCCGACATGCGGGGTCAGGATGACGTTGTTGAGGCCCTGTACCGGGCTCTTGAAGCGCTCCGAGTTCGACGACGGCTCGACCGGAAACACGTCGATGGCAGCCCCCGCAATGTGGCCGTCGCGCAGCGCGCCCGCGAGCGCATCGAGATCGACCACGGTACCGCGGCTGTTGTTGATCAGGAACGAGCCCGGCTTCATCGCGCGCAGCTCATTCTCGCCGATCATGCCCGCGGTCTCCGGCGTCTCCGGGACGTGCAGGCTGACAACGTCGCTCTGCGCCAGCAGTTCGTTCAGCTTCTCGACCGGCTCGGTGTTGCCGTGACGGAGCTTGTCGGTGCGGTCGTAATAGATCACGCGCATGCCCATCGCCTCGGCAAGCGTCGAGAGCTGCGAGCCGATATTGCCATAGCCGATGATGCCGAGCGTGCGGCCGCGCACCTCGCGGCTGCCGGCCGCGGACTTGTCCCAGCCGCCCTCATGGGCCGACACCGAGCGCGGAAAGATCTGCCGCAGCAGCATCACGATCTCGCCGATCACGAGTTCGGCAACGCTGCGCGTGTTGGAGAACGGCGCGTTGAAGACGGGAATGCCGCGCTTGCGCGCCGCCAGCAGATCCACCTGGTTGGTTCCGACGCTGAAGCAGCCGACCGCGAGCAACCCGTCGGCGGCCGCCAGCACCTCGTCGGTGATCTGGGTGCGCGATCGGATACCGAGCAGCGACACGCCCTTCAGCGCCTGGCGCAGCGCCTCGCCATCCAGCGCCTTGGTCAGGCGCTCGACATTGGCGAAGCCCGCACTTTTGAACAGATCCACGGCGCTGTCGTTGACACCTTCAAGCAGCAGCGCCTTCGCGCTCCGCTCAGGGCTTTGGCCTGGGGCTGGCATACAATCTCCTGGAATGGCGGCTTTGCCTGAGCACATAGACCGCGGACGATGCACAGCACAATAGGCATGAAACCCGGATTTCGCTTCGCTCCTTCAGCACTACGCACTACAAGCATAGCCAACCCACCGGAACGCCCATGCGCCCAGCCATCTTCTTCGACTGCGACGGCGTGCTGAACGAGGAGCCCGGCGGCCATGGCGTGCTGGGACCGGACGATATCAGGCTGATCCCGGGCGCAGGCCGGGCCGTGCGGACCGCACGAGAGGCAGGTTACCTCGCAATCATCGTCACCAACCGCGCCCAGGTGGCGAAGGGTTTTGTCACGCTCACCGGCCTGGAGACGATTTTCGCAAGGCTCCGTGAATTGCTGGCCCAGGACGGGGGTATCGTCGATGCCATCTATTTCTGCCCGCATCATCCGGAGCAGACGCCGGGCGGCGCGCCCGAATTCCAAATCGCCTGTGAGTGCCGCAAGCCCGGAACATTGCTGTTGCGCCGGGCAATTGCCGATTTCGGCATCGATCTCGGCCGCTCTCCGCTGATCGGCGACAGCCTGCGCGATATTGGCGCGGGGCACGCGATGGGGCTGACGAGCTATGGCGTGCGGACAGGATACGCCTGCCGTGATGTCGAGCGCTATCCGGACCGCGCGCCGCCGGTGCCCGACCGGATGTTCGCCGACGTCGGCGAAGCCGTCGCATTCTGTGTGGCTCATCCGGCGAAACACGGACAAGCCGGCCAGCCCGATTGACGCGGTCCGGCCGTTCGCCGATACCGGCATGATCTCGATTCGCATCTTGTCGATTCATATGGGGACTGGACCGGACGGATGAAGACAGCTCTGGTGATCGGCGGCGGCATCGCCGGCTGCGCGGCGACGCATCAGCTCATGAAGCTGGGCGGCTGGGACGTCACGATCGTCGAGGCCGCGCCGTTCCTCGGCGCCGGCGTGCGCACCTTCTGGTATGGCGGCCACCCCTACACGTTCGGCCCGCGCCACTTCCTGACCCAGAACCGCGCCGTCTACGACTACATGGATGCGATCGTGCCGCTGCGCTCCTGCGCCGACCACCAGTTCATCACCTATGTCGAGCGCGACAACGCCTTCTACAACTATCCGATCCACGAGGACGACATCGCGCGGATGCCTGATAGCGCGAAGATCGCCACGGAGCGGCAGTCGGCACGCGGCGTCGCGGAAGCCAAGAACCTCGAGGAATATTGGGTCGGCTCGGTCGGCCAGACGCTCTATGACAAGCTGATCGACAAGTACAACAAGAAGATGTGGCTGGTCGACGACAACAAGCGCATCGACACGTTCAACTGGTCGCCGAAGGGCGTCACCATCAAGAGCGGCTCGCGCGCCGCATGGGACACTGCATGGTCGGCCTATCCGCACGCGGAGGACGGCTACAACCGCTACTTCGACGTCGCGACCGAAGGCGCACGCGTGCTGCTGTCGACACGCATCGAGCAGTACGATCTGCCGGGGCGCGCGGTCTGGTTCGGCGGCGAGAAGCACAGCTACGACGTCATCATCTCGACCATCTCGCCGGACGAGCCGTTCGGCCGCTGCCATGGCGAGCTTGCCTTCATCGGCCGCGACTTCCACAAGATCGTGCTGCCGACAGAGCACGTCTTCCCCGAGCACGTCTACTTCCTCTATTACGCCAATGACGAGGCGTTCACGCGGCTGGTCGAATACAAGAAGTTCACGCATCACAAATCGCCGACCAGCCTCGTCGGGATGGAGATCCCCTCGCACAACGGCAAGCACTATCCGCTGCCGTTCAAGTCCGAGCAGGAACTCGCGCGCAAGTATTATGCGCTGATGCCCGACCACGTCTATTCGATCGGCCGCGCCGGCAGCTATCGCTACGGCCTCGACATCGATGACTGCCTCGAGCAGTCGATGGTGATGGCGCGCCAGATCGCCGAGGGCGGTCGCGACCACCCGGTGCCGATCGAGGCCTGGCGCTAGATGAATAAGCCCGCCGCCACGCCGCATCGCTGCGTCGTCTGCGGATCGGGCGATGCGGACACGATTTGGTCGGTGGCACGCACGCCGATGCATGCGGTCCGCCCGGCCGGCATGGCCGACATTGCAAGCGGCTTCGGCAATCTGGACGTTGCCGCGTGCAGTGGCTGCGGACATCTCTTCAACCTCGCCTTCGACACCGAAGCGGCCGACGAGCTCTATGGCGCGCTGGTCCTGACCAACGAACCCGTGAGCCCGGGCATGATCGCCGCCGTGGATGAGACCGCTGCGCTGATCATGCGGCATCTGAAACCATCACCCGCCGTGCTCGAGGTCGGCGGCGGCGGCGGCGCACTGTCGCTGGCGCTCGCGCGTCGATCGGCGCGCGTCGATCTGGTCGAACCGAGCCGCGCGCTTCAGCCGGAGCGCTTTGTCGGCACCGGCGTGACGCTACATCGCGCGATGTTTCCAATCACGGCGCTGGCCGGCCGCCGCTTCGATGCGGTGGTCTGCCGCCAGGTCATCGAGCACGTTCCGGAGCCTGCGCCGTTTCTCACCGCGTTGCGCGCAAGCCTTGCGGATGACGGCACCGCCTACCTCGAGATGCCCAGCGCCGACGACATCCTGCTGCGCCATTCGATCGTCGATTTCCATTACCCGCACGTGCACTACTATCGCCGCGCCGAGATGGAATTGCTGCTTGCACGCGCCGGCTTTGCAGTCGCGGAGGTCTTCGACATCAAGCAGGGCCACGACATGGGTTTCCTGCTGCGCGCGGCAGAACCGCTCGCGCGTGAGCCCCGCGCATCATCCGATATTTCGCCTGCAGAATTCGCCGCGGCGCTGGCCAAACGGCGCGTGCGGGGAGCTCAGCGCCTCGCCGCGATCGACGGTCCGATCGCACTTTACGGCGCCAATGCCTATGCGCAGGCACTGCTCGGCCTCTACCAGGAGAACACGCCGTTCGCCGCAGTTTTCGACGACACCGCCTCCTATGCAGGACGCTGCGTTTACGGCCCTGCCGGCGAGATCACCATCGAGCCGCCGCGCGCCGAACGCTTCGCCGGCATGGCGGCCATCGTAGTCGCTGCCTATCTGCATGACGCCGAGATCGCACAAAAAATCGCAGCGATGGGATTTCACGGCCCCTTCTACACGCTGCGCGCGCCGGGCCCGGACGCACCTGGTCTGATCGCTAGCCTGTTCGATCCGTAAGGCAGATCAGATCAGATCCGACTCGGCGTCGGATGCGATGTAGGACCGCCCCCACCAGCCGATGTCGAGATGGCGCACGAAGCGCCAGCGTGAGCGCTGGCGGTATTCGACAAAGGCTTTCGCCAGACCTGTATCGGGATTGCCGCGATTGCCGACGAAGAGGTCGTCGATGTAGAGCACGGACCCGGCCTGAAGCAGCGGCTCGATGAAGTCGAACACGGGGACAGCGGATTCATACAGGTCGCAGTCGATGTTCGCGAGCGCAATCTTGCGCCCGCTGCTGGCGAATTGCCGCTTCAGCGCAGGCGTAAGTGAAACGCCGTAGAGGCCTTTCACCGTGTGCACCTTGTCCGTGTAGATGCCGTGCTCGCCGATCAGGCGCAGAAACTCCTGTTCGGAGGTCGCGAGCGCGCCTTGCGTCCATTTGCCGACGCTGGTCTCGGTTTCCGGCGCAGGCAGGCCGGCAAAGCTGTCGAACGCCCAGAACGCCATGTCGTGGAGATTCTTGCGCCGCGCCTCCGTCAGGGCCATGCGGAAGGTGCGTGCGCGGTGACAGCCATATTCGTGATAGTCGCCCGCGATCTCGTTCTCCTTCAGGAAATCGAACACCTGGCGGAAGAATTTCAGTTTCTGGCTCTGCCGGTTTTGCTGGTTGTAGCGGATTTCGTCCTCCGCCGACCAAGTCGCAAGTGCGGCACCGTCGGCGATCTCGACCCATGGCTCGCGAGCGAGCGTCCTGATCCCGGTCGCAGAACCTGCGGGAAAATCGTCGGCACGATCGCTGCTCATGGCGCTTCACCGGCTGGAGATCATTCGCGTTCCACCACTGCCCGCCTCTGCCGCGCCGGGATGGAATCAGCGCCTGATAGCTTAAGCAAGCCACCGATCAAGGCCAGCAGCCGTTCGCAGCAGCCAATTGGCGCAGAACGGGGCCGTTCCTGCGCATGACCTGTTGATAACTGCCCTCGGCCTATCGTTAGGCAGCCCCGAATCGACTCAGAACACGGACATGGATCAGCAATACGCGGACACAGTAAGACTACGGTGACGCGAATTGCGGCGGTTTTGAACGTGCGTCGGGATTCGCAGCGGGATAACCAGATCAGCGGTGATTCGCCGGCTGGCCCGCACACCGGGCTCGACGAAGCACAAACGAGGCCGGTTGCGAAGGTGGAACACGTCGCCCAATACCTGCGGGAGGTCCGCGATATCGCGCAGGCCCTGCCGGCAGGCGAGATCGAGGCGCTCTGCGACGAGCTCGTGGCTTTGCGCGAGCGCGGCGGCCGGCTGTTCATCCTCGGCGTCGGCGGCAGTGCGGCGAATGCGAGCCACGCCGTCAACGACTTCCGCAAGCTGTGCGGCATCGAGGCCTACGCACCGACCGACAACGTCTCGGAACTCTCCGCCCGCACCAATGACGAGGGCTGGCCGAGCGTGTTCGTGGAATGGCTGCGGATCAGCCGCATCGGATCTCGCGACGCTATCCTGGTTCTCTCGGTCGGCGGCGGGAATCTCGAACGCAATGTCAGCCCCAACATCGTCTCTGCAGTGAAGGCGGCGAAGGCGAGCGAGGCGCGCGTGCTCGGCATCGTCGGACGGGACGGCGGCTATGCAAAGCAGGCCGGTGACGTCGTCGTCGTGATTCCCACTGCGGCAGAGCAACGTGTCACGCCGCATGCCGAAGCGTTCCAGGCGGTAGTTTGGCATTGCCTGGTCTCGCATCCGAAGCTGCAGCGCAGCGCCACCAAATGGTGAGGCGCTGGTTCGGGGACTCCTGGAGGCGTAATGTTGCGTCGTGCGTGAGTCGTCCTGTTTGCACGGCGCGAAACGCGTCCGGCGCAAATGCGGAGGGGTGTGACTTGGCCGCGCTGGGCCGCGTGAGATGGATCCGGCGGGCAACAGGCTGAAGGGGGCTTACGCAACATGAACGCACCGAGCATCGACGCGCTCAATATCGAGATATTCGGCGACGGCGCGGATCTCGCAACGATCCAGCGCACGTCGCTCGATCCGCGGATCAAGGGTTTCACCACAAACCCTTCGCTGATGCGTGCGGCAGGCGTCGGCGACTACCGCACCTTCGGCTGCGCGGCATTGCAGATGGTGCGCGACCGGCCGATCTGCTTCGAGGTGCTGGGCGACGACCTCGCCACCATCACCCACGAAGCCCGCGAGATCGCCTCGTGGGGACCGAATGTCTATGTGAAGCTTCCGGTGACGACCACCCGCGGCGAATTCTGCGGCCCTGCCATCGCCGAGCTCGCACGCGAAGGCGTGAAGGTCAATGTCACTGCCATTCTCACGCTGAGCCAGGTCGAGCGCGTCCGCGACGTGCTCGATGCCGACACGCCGGCGATCGTCTCGGTGTTCGCCGGCCGCATCGCCGACACCGGACGCGATCCCGTCGCGATGATGTCGGAGGCGCTGGACATCCTGTCGGACCGCCCGGCCGCGCAACTGCTCTGGGCAAGCCCGCGCGAGTTGCTCAATCTGTTCCAGGCCGACGCCATCGGCTGCCACATCATCACGCTCTCCGCCGACCTCCTCAAGAAATTCGACCTGGTCGGCAAGGATCTCGACATCTATTCGCGCGAGACCGTCGCGATGTTCCGCAATGACGCGCTGGCAGCCGGCTACGAGCTGTCGCCGCGCAAGCCGGCCCGAAAGCGCGTGGTCGGTCGTATCGATCGTTAACGACACCGGATTGCAATGCTCAAGAACGTCCTCGTCACCGGCGGCGCCGGATATGTCGGCCATGTCCTGGTCCCGCGCCTGCTCGCCGACGGCTACAACGTCACCGTCTACGACCTCCTGTTCTTCGGCTCGCGGCTGCCGAACCATCCGAACCTGCGCGTCGAGCAGGGCGACATCCGAGACACCACCAAGCTCGCTACGTATCTCAAGGGCCAGGATGCCGTGTTGCATCTCGCCTGCATCTCCAACGATGCCAGCTTCGAGCTCGACGAGAACCTCTCCAAGACCATCAACTACGATTGCTTCGAGCCGCTGGTGGTCGCGGCGCGCAAGGCCGGCGTGAAGCGCTTCGTCTATTGCTCGACCAGCTCGGTCTATGGTGTCAGCGACGCCCCCGACGTGACCGAAGAACACCCCCTGGTGCCGCTGACGCTCTACAACAAGTTCAAGGGCATGTGCGAGCCGCTGCTGTGGAAGCACAAGGCCGATGATTTCACCTGCGTGACGGTGCGCCCGGCGACGATCTGCGGCTACAGCCCGCGAACCCGGCTCGATCTCTCCGTCAACATCCTGACCAACCACGCCGTGAACAAGGGCGTCATCACCGTGTTCGGCGGCAAGCAGATGCGGCCCAACCTGCATATCGAGGACATGGTCGACGCTTACAGGCTGATGCTGACCGCGCCGCACGACAAGATCCACGGCGAGACCTTCAATATCGGCTTCGAGAACCACTCGATCGCCGATCTTGCCAGCATGGTGAAATCCGTCGTCGAGACGAACGGCCGCCGCGACATCGGCATCGTCACCACGCCGTCGGACGACAACCGCTCCTACCACGTCAATTCCGACAAGATCCGCCGCGTGCTCGGCTACGCGCCGGCACGGTCGATCGAGGACGCGATGCGCGACCTCGCCCGCGCCTTCGTCAATCACCTCCTACCGAACAGCTTTGACGACGACTGGTATTACAACGTCCGCACAATGAAGAAGCTCGGGGCCCGATGAGTGTGCGTCCGACTGCACTGGTGACAGGTGGCGCCGGCTTCATCGGCAGTCACATGGTCGAGCTGTTGCTGGCGCGTGGCTACCGGGTGCGCGTGATCGACAATCTCATCGGCGGTCGCGAGGCCAACCTCGCCGCGCATGCCGGCAATACCGATCTCGCCTTCGAGCGCGGCGACATCCGTGATGCACAACCGGGCGGCGCGCTGTTTCGCGATGTTGTCAGCGTGTTTCACTTCGCCGGCATCGGCGACATCGTGCCGTCGATCGAGTCCCCGCTCGACTACATGTCGGTGAATGTGCAGGGCACCGCGCAGGTGCTGGAATGCGCACGCCAGGCCCAGGTGCGCAAGTTCGTCTATGCCGCATCGTCCTCCTGCTATGGATTGGCGGCGACGCCGACCCGCGAGGACCATCCGATCTCGCCGCGCTATCCGTACGCACTGAGCAAATACCAGGGTGAGCAGGCGGTGCTGCACTGGCACACCGTGTACAAGCTGCCGGTCAACGTCATCCGCATCTTCAACGCCTATGGCACGCGCTCGCGTACCTCGGGCGCCTATGGCGCGGTGTTCGGCGTATTCTTGCGGCAGAAGCTCGCCGGCAAGCCTTTCACCGTGGTCGGCGACGGCACCCAGACGCGTGACTTCGTCTATGCCAGCGACGTCGCCGAGGCGTTCCTGCGCGCCGGCGAGACCGGGCTGACGGGTGAGATCTGGAACCTTGGCGCCGGCAATCCGCAATCGGTCAACCGTCTGGTCGCCCTGCTCGGCGGCCCCGTGATCCATATCCCCAAGCGCCCGGGCGAACCTGATAGCACCTTCGCCGACATTGCAAAGATCCGCCGCGAGCTCGGCTGGGAGCCAGAGGTGAGCTTCGAGGAAGGCGTCCGCCGTATCCTCGCTGAGATCGACTATTGGCGCGATGCGCCGCTGTGGAACCCTGATAGCATTGCCGCCGCGACCTCGGCGTGGTTCAACGCCCTGGCGACCAAGGGAGCGCCGGCATGATGGACGATGCGACGCATCGCATGGTGAGCCACAAGCTGAAGAGCGCGGCCGAGATCGCCGCGCTGATCGGCCGCCGTCCGCGCGTCCGCAAAGTCATCATGTGCCACGGCACGTTCGACGTCGTCCATCCCGGCCATGTCCGCCACCTGCTCTACGCCAAGAGCAAGGGCGACATCCTGATCGCGAGCCTGACGGCGGACGCGCATATCCTGAAGGCGAATTTCCGCCCCTTCGTGCCGCAGGAGCTCCGCGCCTTCAACCTCGCCGCGCTCGAAGCGGTCGACTACGTGATGATCGATCCGAAGCCGACGCCGATCGACAACATCCGCCTGATCGAGCCCGACATCTTCGCCAAGGGTTACGAATACACCGCGGCCGGGCTGCATCCGCGCACCGCCGAGGAGAAGGAGGCGGTCGAGGCCTATGGCGGCGAGCTGATCTTCACGCCAGGCGATATCGTGTTCTCGTCCTCGCACATCATCGAGACGGCGCCGCCCTCGATCGCGACCGAGAAGCTGCTGACGCTGCTCTATGCCGAGCATCTCGATTTCGACAGCCTGCGCGGCGTGCTCGACCGCTTCCACGATCTGCGCGTCCACGTGATCGGCGACACCATCGTCGACACCTATACGCGCTGCGCCGTGATCGGCGGCGGCACCAAGACGCCGACCATGAGCGTGCGCTTCGAGGAGAAGCAGGATTTCGTCGGCGGCGCCGGCATCGTCGCCAAGCATCTCGCCAGCGCCGGCACGCAAGTGACCTTCTCTACCGTGCTCGGCGATGACGCAACCGCGGAGTTCGTCAAGCAGGACCTCGGGGCCACCAACATCGATTTCCATGCAGTCGTCGACCCGAACCGGCCGACGACCAACAAGGACGTCATCGTCGCGGCCGGCCACCACCTGCTCAAGGTCGACCGCGTCGACAACAGCCCGATCCCCGAGCGCATTCGCCGCACGCTGATCGATCGCATCGCGTCGGTGCCGGCCGACATCGTCGTGTTCACGGATTTCCGCCACGGCATCTTCAACCGCGAGACCATTCCGCATCTGGTCAAGGCGATTCCGAAGACCGCCTTCCGGGTCGCCGACTCGCAGGTCGCGAGCCGCTGGGGCAACATCCTCGAATTCCAGGGGTTCGACCTGATCACGCCGAACGAGCGCGAGGCGCGGTTCGCGCTCGGCGACCAGGACTCGGTGGTGCGCCCGCTCGGCACCGAGCTGTACCGCCAGGCGCACTGCAAGACGCTGCTGCTCAAGCTGGGTCCGCGCGGCCTGATGGCCTTCCGCGGCGAGCCCAAGAGCGACGAGGACGTCCGCTCCTTCTTCGCCGTCGACAGCTTCGCCGACAACGTCGTCGATGCGGTCGGCTCCGGCGACGCGCTGCTCGCCTATGCCGCACCCGCGATGTACCTCACCGGCAACGCCGTGATCGCCGCCGTGCTCGGCTCGCTCTCGGCCGCAGTTGCCTGCGAGCACCAGGGCAACGTCCCGACCGCCCCGAACGACATCCTCGACAAGATCGACCGTCTTGAGCGGCAGGCGCAGTACCGCTGAGGCCGCGATGAAAGTCATCGTTGTCGGGTACGGGATTCAGGGCCACAAGCGCTTCAAGGTGGCGGGCGAGGACGCGGTCGGGATCGTCGATCCGGTTGCGCCGGAGGCCAATTGGCGCCGCCTCGAAGACGTCCCCATCGACCGCTTCGATGCGGCCATCGTCTGCACACCTGATTCCCCCAAAATCGAGCTGCTGCGCCATCTGCTCGAGCGCGGCAAGCACGTGCTGGTGGAGAAGCCGCTGTTTGCCGCAAACGGCGACGATTTTCGCGCGCTCGAAGCGCTCGCCCGCCGGACCGGTGCGCTGTGCGTCACCGCCTACAATCACCGCTTCGAGCCGCATTTCGTGCGGATGCGCGATCTGCTGCAATCCGGCCGGCTCGGCTCGGTCTATCGCTGCCGCATGTTCTACGGCAACGGCACCGCGCGCCTGGTGCGCAACTCGGCCTGGCGCGACACCGGCGACGGCGTGCTCGGCGATCTCGGCTCGCATCTGCTCGACACTGTACGCTTCTGGTTCGGCGACGTCGCCGACGGCTTTCGCATCGTCTCGGCTGAACGGTTCGAGAACCGCGCGCCGGATCACGTGGTGATCGCCGCCGAGGGGCGCCCGCAGATCGAGCTCGAAATGACGCTGCTGTCCTGGCGCAACTATTTCACCTGTGACGTCTTCGCCGAGCATGGCTCCGCGCATATCGAATCGCTGTGCAAATGGGGTCCGAGCAGTTTTATTCACCGCACCCGCGTGCTGCCGAGTGGCCGGCCGCCGGAGGAGAGCCAGATCCTGGTGCAGGACGATCCAACCTGGGCACTGGAATATGCGCATTTCAAGCAGCTCTGCGAGGCACGCACGGAAACCGATCTCTCGAATGACATCTGGCTGCATCGCGCGCTAACTCGGCTCGGCCGCGAGATTCAGGCGGGGAACGCTGCATGACCCGTCCCCGCATCGCTTATGCCGGAATGACCCATCTGGGCCTTTGCTCGGCGATCGCAGCAGCCGCCCAGGGTTTTGCGACGCTCGGCGTCGATGCAGATGCATCCCTGATTGCTCGCATCACCGCCGGCGACCTGCCGGTCCGTGAGCCCGGCCTCGACGATCTCCTGCGTGCTCATCGTGACCGCATCAATTTCTCTGCGGATGCGGCAGCGCTGCGCGCCTGCGATCTCGTCTATGTCGCACCTGATGTGCCCACCGATGGCTCCGGCGTCAGCGACCTCAGCGGCATCGACACTCTGCTCGACATCGTGCTCGCGAATACGCGCGACGATGCCACTATCGTCATCCTCAGCCAGGTGCCGCCGGGTTTTACACGGGCAAGACAGCGTCCCGGCCGGACTATCCTGTACCAGGTCGAGACGCTGGTGTTCGCCCGCGCGGTCGAGCGCGCCACAAAGCCTGAGCGCTTCATTCTCGGCTGCCTCGATCCGGACGCCCCATTGCCGCCCGCCTGGCAAACCTTTCTCGAATCCTTCGGCTGCCCGCTGCTGTCGATGCGGCTGGAGAGCGCCGAGCTTGCAAAGATCTCCATCAACTGCGCGCTGGCGGCGTCCGTCACCACCGCCAACACGCTCGCCGAACTTTGCGAGCGCGTCGGCGCGGACTGGTCCGAGATTGGGCCTGCGTTGAAGCTCGACGCGCGCATCGGCCCCTATGCCTATCTCGCGCCGGGTCTTGGGCTCGCCGGCGGCAATATCGAGCGCGATCTCGCCACCGTGATGCGGCTGTCGGACCAGCACGGCACTGATGCCGGCATGATCCGCGCCATCGTCGCCAACAGCATCCATCGCAAGGACTGGGCGCTGCGCGAGCTGAACGAAGCGCTGCTGGCAACGTCGCCGCAGGCCCGGATCGGCGTGCTTGGCCTCGCCTACAAGGAAAACACGCATTCGGTGAAGAACTCGGCGGCGCTGGCGCTGATAGCGCAGCTCGCGGTGTGTCCCATGCGCGCGTTCGACCCCGCGGTGCCCGCCTCCGCCGCGCGGCACCCGAACCTGACGGCCGCATCGAACGCGCTCGAAGCGGCGCGCGACGTCGATGCGCTCGCGATCATGACACCCTGGCCGGAATTCCGTGACCTCGCGCCCGACGATCTAGCGCTCCTCATGCGTGGTCGGCTGGTCCTCGATCCCTATCGCGTGCTCGATGCCACGGCCGCGCGCGCGGCCGGGCTTGATTATCGCACGCTCGGCGCGCGAGCGTCGTGACACGAACTGGATGATGCCTATGCCTGAAGTGAATCTCCTCTCCAAACTGCCGCGCGGCAAGCGCAATCTCTCCGCGCGCGCCACCGCCAAGACCGAGGAGCACATCCGCATTTCCCGTGAATATGGCGAGACCTATTTCGACGGTCCGCGCGAGTATGGCTATGGCGGCTATCGCTATGACGGCCGCTGGGTGCCGGTGGCGCGCGATTTCATCGAGCACTTCTCGCTGAAGCCCGGGGACCGCGTGCTCGACATCGGCTGCGCCAAGGGTTTTCTGGTCAAGGATCTCATGATCGCCTGTCCGGGGCTGGAAGCGTTCGGGCTCGACATTTCCCGCTACGCGCTGATGCATTGCGAGGCGGAGACGATCGGCCGCCTGCATCTCGGCAACGCGCTGGAACTGCCGTTCCCCGACAACAGCTTCAAGTGTGCGATCTCGCTCAACACCATTCACAATCTCGACCGCACCGGATGTATCCAGGCGCTGCAGGAAATCCAGCGCGTCTCGGGCGGACGTGCGTTCGTGCAGGTCGATTCCTATCGCACGCCTGAGCAGAAGGCGGTCTTCGAGGAGTGGGTGCTCACTGCCCGCTTCCACGACTATCCCGAAGGCTGGATCGCGCTGTTCAATGAAGCCGGCTATACCGGCGATTATTTCTGGACGATCATCGAGTAGGACGAGGACGCTGTCATGACCCAAGCCAGCTTCGATGCAAGAGCGGCGCGGACGCGCTGCCAGCGCTACCGCCGGCGCATCCTCGATATTTCGCAGCGCGTCTCGGCGCTCCACATCGGCGGCGCCTTCTCCTGCACCGAGATCGTCGATGCCATCTACAACGCGCTGATGCGCAAGCCCGGCCTGTCCTCGCCCGACACATTCCTGATGTCGAAAGGCCATGGCTGCATGATCCAGTATGTCGTGCTGGAGGAGCTCGGCGTCCTCTCGCGGGCCGACCTCGACGCCTATTGCACGCCGCACGGCCGCCTCGGTGTGCATCCGGATTACGGCAATCCCGGCATCGAGGCCTCGACCGGTTCGCTCGGCCACGGGCTGTCGATGGTGGTGGGCATGGCGCTGGCCGAACGCGGCAAGCGTCGCGACGGGATGATCTACACGGTGCTCAGCGACGGCGAGACCCAGGAGGGATCGACCTGGGAGGCCGTGCTGATGGCGTCCTCGCTGAAGCTGACCAACATCGTCGCCTTCATCGACAACAACGACTTTCAAAGCCTCGGACGCACCTCCGAGACCCATCCCTCGCTTTACCCGTTGACTGCGAAGTTTGACGCGTTCGGCTGGGAGACTGCCGAGATAGATGGCCACGATTCTGCAGCGATCTTCCGGGCCGTATCATTGCGCAAGGGCGACCGGCCGCTGATGGTAGTGGCGCGCACGACCAAGGGCAAGGGCGTCAGCTACATGGAGAACGCGCCGATCTGGCATTACCGCGCGCCCAACAAGGACGAATATGCCCAGGCGATCCGCGAGTTGGAGACACAGGCGTGAGAAACACCTTTTCCGAGACGCTGTACGCGGAAGCGACCGCCAATCCCGACGTCTATATCGTCGTCGCCGACATCTCGCCGGCCGGCAGCATGGGGAAATTCTCCAGCGAGTACCCTGAACGCTTCGTCAATGTCGGCGTCGCCGAGCAGTCGATGATCGGCATCGCCGCCGGCCTGGCGCTAAAGGGCTGCCAGCCCTTCGCCTACACGATTGCGACCTTCAGCCTCTATCGTCCATTCGAGATGATCCGTGACGATCTCTGCTACCAGAACCTGCCGGTCACCGTGGTCGGCATGGGCGCGGGCGTGATCTATTCGACCCTGGGCGGCACGCATCACACCCAGGAGGACATCGCGATTGCCTCCGCGCTGCCCAACATGCAGGTGCTCGCGCCCTGCGATCCCCTCGAATGCATCGAGGCCACGCGCTGGTGTGCGCAGCAGAAGAACGGTCCGGTCTACCTGCGCATCGGCAAGGCCGGCGAGCCCGTGCTGACGGCGAACGCGGAGCCCTGGCAGTTCGGCAAATTGCGTTACCTGCGACGCGGCAGCGACGTCTGCATCCTCACCTATGGCGTGATCACGGCAATGGCGGTTGAGATCGCCGACAAGCTGGCGGCGCAGGGACGCTCGGTCTCACTGGTCTCCGCGCATACACTCAAACCGCTCGATCGCGACGGCGTCACGGCGTCCTTGCAGCAGCACCGCCATGTCGTTGTCATTGAGGAACACGCGCCCCAGGGCGGACTCGCATCCCAGGTGAAGCAGATCGCGTGGGACGTCCGCGCCACCTGCCGGCTCGATACATTCACGTTGCAAGATGCTTTCATCCACAATTACGGCTCGACCAGTGATCTGCTCGCGGCACACGGCCTGTCGCCCGAACGGATCCTGGCCAAGATCGGCTGAGGGCGGACGATGCGCGTGCTCGTGACCGGCGTCTCCGGTTTCTCGGGCGGCACGGTGGCGCGCCGGCTCGCGAGCAACGGCTACGATGTCGTCGGCACTTATCGCCGCGACACCGGCTTTTTGGCCCCTTTGCGTGACGTCAAGCGCCTGGAACCAGTCCAGACCGACCTAATCGACGCGGGCCGGCTCGTCGGTCCGTTCGACGCCATCGTGCACACTGCTGGTACATCGCCGGCCCCGGGCATCGGCGTCGCAACGCTGGTTCGAGACAACATTGATGCGAGCTTTGCGTTGATCGAGGCCGCCCAGCGCTGGGGTACCAATCGCTTCATTTTCTTCTCGTCGCTCTCCTACTACGGTCGGATCGAGCAGGACGTCGTCGACGAAACCACACCGGTGCGCGATCCCGACGCCTATGGCGCAACGAAGCTCATCGTCGAGCAGCGGCTCGCCGAACTCTCGGCCGAATTTTCCACGCTGGCACTGCGCCTGCCGGGAGTCGTTGGCCCGGGCGCGCATCGGAACTGGCTCTCTGGCGTGGCGTCGCGGCTGCGAGCGGGCGAACCGATACGCGCCTTCCATCTCGACCGGCTCTACAACAACGCAGCTCATATCGACGACATTGCAGCACTGGTCCAGGCCGCACTGACCCGCGAGCCCTGGAGTGGCTTCGACCCAGCGGTGCTCGGCGCCGCGGGATCGCTGACGGTACGCGAAGTCATCGAGCGCCTTGCATTGGCGCTGGGGGTGTCAGCCAAAATCGAAGAGATCACCCCGACCAACACGTCGTTCACGCTCTCGAGCGCGCATGCGATCGCGCGCTACGGCTACCAGCCGATGGAGATCGGCGCAATGATCAATCGCTACGGCCGCGAGATCGCCGGCTAGGCGCGATCGTCCTCGCGATAACATCCCTTGCAGACTTCGGGAATGCGGCCCTCGCGATGATCCCTGCGGAAGGTCTCATAGGTCTCGCCATGCCAGATCGCGACGAGATCCTCGGCGTTGCCGAGATCGACAACTTCAGGATTGGCGATGGTGCAGCATGGAACGGTGCGCATATCGGAGGAGACATAGAGCCGCTCGAACGGCCAAGGGCAGAGCTTGTCGGTCTTGCGCCAGCTATATTTGTCGGTCACGTTCCAGAACGCCACGCGCACGCCGAGTTCGCGGCCGCGCGCCATCAACCTGTTACAGAGCTCTTCGGTCAAGGCATCCTCCGCGACGATGTCGCGCAACGCCTCACCCCATTTGTCCTGGCCCCAATTGGTGAGGTCGAGCGAGAAGGCGAGACTTGTGAAGCCGGCCTCGGCCGCAAGCTCGACGAAATCAGGCAGCTGGTGCCGGTTCGACTGCTGCACCACCACCCACATCTTGGTGCGATCGACGCCGCGCTCGCGGGAATAGGCGTTGATCAGCTTGCAATTGGCGATGACGCGCGAGAACACCGAACCACGGCGGATGCTCTCGAACGTGGCCTCGTCGGCGCCGTCGATCGAGATCTGCACCTCGTTCGGATCGGCGTCGATCAACCGGCGATAGTTCTCGCGCAAATGCAGCAGCGACGCATTCGTCGTGGTGCGCACCCAGATCTCGCGCTCGCGCGCATGGCGCAGCATGGCGAGATAGGCATCGCCCTGCATCAGAGGCTCGCCCATGCCCTGCAGCTTGATCTCGATCAGGCCGTATTGCCGGTCGAGCAGCGCCTTGAAGCTCTCGAGCGGCATGTCGGCGGCACGCTGGCCTTTGTGCCAGTCGCTGACCTGGCACATGGTGCAGCGGAAATTGCAGCGGCTGACATTCTCGATGTCGAGCTTGATCGGCAGATAGTCGACGATCTTGCGATCCGCCCGCGCGCGCAGATATTTCTCGTAGTTGGCGCGCCGGCGCGGATCGAAGGCGAGTGCGCGCTCGCGCTGGGCGGCGTAGGCGGCCGACCCCATTGACGGCTCCGGCGCCGGCAGGTTGCGCAGGAAAGCGGCGTTTGCGGCCCCCTGTGTCGAGGCTGGTCGTTCGATCGTTTCGGCGTCGTGAGCCATTTGCGTCCGTCGCGGCGAGGATCCCGGGACCCGGGATGTCTGGGCAGAACGCAAAACTGATTCGCACTTAAAATCGACCATCATTCGTCCGGCGTGGCAAGGCCTGGCCCGGCTGCTCCGTACAACTCCGGTGGATCAGCACCGCCACTTCAGATCACATAGAACCCGTGTGTGCCGTCGCGGCGGAGTTGGTCGACCAGGCCATATTCCCAGTCGAGATAGGCCTGCATCGCACGCTCGGCGATATCGGTTCCTTCATAGGGCCGGCGGTAGCGATGCGCGGGGTCCGGCTTCGGCAGCACCAGGGGCGGGCCGACATCGAGCGTGCCGGCATAGCCGCCTTCGAGCACATAGACCTCCCAGCCCATCTGCGCGAGCCAGGACGCCGTCATGTCGGCGCGCACGCCCTTGTCGTCGGTCAGGACAATGCGCGCGCCGCGCACCGGGGCGGCCATGTCGGTCTCCTGCACGAGCTGGCCGCCGGGATAGTGGCGGAAGCCCGGGAGATGGCCGGCCGTATATTCCTCGGCGTCGCGTACGTCGAAGCGATAGAGCGTGCGGCTGGTCTCGTCGACCAGCGCCGCCATCTCGTTCGCGCCGATATGGCCGACGCCGGCGCGATAGGCGACGTCGCGGGCATTGGCCGGACCGTTTTCGAACGAGCCTATCGCGCCGCGCGTGTCAGCGCCGTGATCGAGCGTGTGCCGCGCCAGCGTCCAGCCGATCGTGCCATTGCGGAGCGCCCGCACCTCGTTGGGCACGCCGGCATTGATCAGCGACTGGGTCCCGATGATCGAGCGGGTGCGGCCGGCGCAATTGACGATGATGGTGGTGTCTGGATCTGGCGCGGCCTGGCCGGCCCGCAGCACCAGCTCCGCACCGGGCACGCTGACCGAGCCCGGAATGTTCATGGTCGCGTATTCGTCGAAGCGGCGGACATCGAGGATGGCGATGTTGGCCTTGTCCGCGATCAGCTTTGCCACTTCGTCGGCACTCAACGACGGAGTGTGGCGACGTGCCTCGACCAGTTCGCCGAACGCCTTCGAGTAGGAATTGACGTCCTCGAACACCTCGTAACCGGCCGCGCGCCAGGCCTTCAGCCCGCCGTCGAGCGCACGGACATTGCCGTAGCCGAGCGCTGCCAGGCGTTCAGCGCCCACTCCCACCAGCCCCTCGCCGTCATCAAAGAGCACGACCGGCACGTCCCTGCGGGGCAGCCTCACCGCTGCCTCGATCGCGATCCGCTCCGCGGCCATGTTGGCCGCAAACAGCGGATGGCCGGTGGCGAAGGCCGCCTCGTGCCGAAGGTCGAGCAGTGCAATTTCCTCGCCGAGCAGCAGCGCACGGCGGATATCGGCGGGGGTGACGGTCGAAAGCTTCATGGCATCAATCCTGGTGAGGACAGGCCATGGGCTTTTGAACGATTGTGGCGCACTTGGCTAGCCACTCCGGTTGAGGATCACTCACCCGGAACCAGCCTCCCAAGCGTCGGCGGCGCTGGACGCTGCAGCTTGCGACGGGACAGATACAAGAACACCCCGGTGATCGCGAACAGCGGCATCAGCGCCGCAGCAATCATGAACGCCAGTTTGCCGGGAAAGCCCAGAACCGCGCCGCGATGGATGTCGAGCACGCCCGCAATGACTTTCTCGCCCAGCGTCTTGTCGGCATAGCGCTCCGCGGAGATCACCTGGCCGGTCGCGGCATCGATGCGGAATTCGTCGCGTACGCTTTCCAGCGTGGAATCCTTCGGCCACGACCGGATCCGCATCACAGTGCCCAGGCCGGCCGGGAGCATCAGCTGCGCCCTGGCAAAGCCGCCGCTCTCCTCGCGCAACAGGGTCGACCACGCGCGATCGAACCCGACCGGTTGAGCCGGCTCGACGCGGCCAGACTGACGCGGCTGCTTCGGCTGCATCTTCGCGGCCGCAACGTGGGGCCGTGCCAGCAACCAGACCACGCCGTCCTTGTACCAATCGAACGAGTACCAGAGCCCGGTGAGCGTCATGACCAGATAGATCGGCAACACCCAGGTGCCGATGACGGCATGCAACGAACGATGCAGGCCACGGCCGCTGAGCGCGAGATTCGGCTTCAGCCATATCTTCGCGCTGCTCGCCCGGCGCGGCCATCGTAGCACGAGACCCGAGATGAACATCACGATCAGGCCCAGCGCGGCGACGCCTGTGATCTGGCGGCCCCAACCTTTGGCATCGCCGGGAATGAGCAGCCAGCGATGCAGCCCGCGCACGGTCGTAAAAAACTCCTCGCCGCGCGGGACACCAAGCACGTGGCCGTCATAGGGGTCGACATAGACCGACGACGGCCGCCCGCCCTGCTCGTCACGCGCGAAGCGCACGTGCACGGCGGCTGACGGATCGCTCGACAGCATGATGGCCGCGACCTTGCCGGCATGCGGCACAGCCTTCAGGCGCGACACCAGCTCGTCCGGCAAGAGCGCCGCCGTCGTCCGTGGCGCGACCTGCACGATGGCGGCATTCAGATGGTCGACGATCTCGTCCTCAAAGCTCATGATCACGCCGGTCAGCGCGATCAGGCAGAGCAGCAGTGCGAGCACGAGGCCCGCAATGGAATGGACCTGGAGAAGGGCCGACTTGATCGTTTGCCCGGACACTAGAACTTCACCGTTGCCGACAAGGAGATACGCCGACCATCGCCCATCGCGACGTTCAGGGCGTTACCAGTCGTGGACGTGTAGTAGACCTTGTCGAACAGGTTCTTGACGTTGAACTGATAGGTCACGGGCACCTTGTCGACCTTGGTGTCGTAGGTCGCGAAGATATCCGCGACAGTATAGGCCGGCAGGAAGAACGTGTTGGCGGAGTCGCCCGGCCGGTCGCCGACATAGTGTGCGCCGCCGCCGAGCCGTAGGCGACCAGGAAGCCGCTCGCCGAAATCGTAGACGAGGTAGAGCGACGCCGTGTTCATCGCGGCGTTCAGCAGCTTTGCGTTGCCGTACGCGGGATCGTTGATCAGCCGCGCATCGGTATAGCCATAGCTGCCGATCATGCTCCATTCGTCAGTCAGCCGTCCTGTGACGTCCAGCTCGACACCGCGTGATCGCGCCGCGCCCGAGGCCCGCCCCGTTGACTTGCCGCCGCCGACATCATCCAGTACCAGTACGTTCTTCTTCTGGATGTCGTAGATCGCCAACGTGCCCGACAGCCGCTTGTTGACGTCGAACTTCAGGCCGGTCTCCCACTGCGTTCCCTCCTCGGGTGCGATGGTGGAGTCGACGACAAAGCCGCTGGTGAATGCCGCGATGGTCGAGGTCGGCTTCAACGACTGCGTATAGCTTACGTAATAGGAGAGTTCTTCGTTCAGCTTGACGATGACGCCGCCGAGCGGCAGCACCTTGTCGCCCGACAAGTTGGTATTGGTGACGAAGACAGGCCGGCCCTTTCCGGCGAGTTGCTCGTATTCCATCCAGCGCACGCCGCCGACCGCCGACAGCCAGCTGGTCAAATGGAACGTGTCCTGGGCGAAGAAGCCGCGGGTGCCGAGCTTGTCGGTCTGCTCGCTGTCGGTTGCCGAGACGGTCGTGCCCGGCGTAACTAGCCCGTAGACCGGATTGTAGAAGTTGAAGCTCGCCGTCGCCTGGCGGATGAGATCGCGGCGATCGATCGTGCGATACATCGCCTCGCCGCCGAACAGGATCTCGTTGCGGAAGCCGCCGGTCCAGACGTCGCCCTGCATATAGGAAGTGCCGTAGCTGACGTTGCTCAGCGAATTGTGGGTGCCGTCGTTGCTGCGGGTCTCGACACCGGTCGCGGCATTGACGCCGGTGATCCGGAGCTGGTTGGCGCTATAGGTCTCGGTGTTGTAGCTGTAGGCCGCCGTGACCTTCCAGGTGTCATCGAGCTTCTGCTCGACCGAGCCCTGCACCAGGTCGGACGTGCCCCACATATTGTTGAAGGGCTCGTCGAGCCGCCGTGTCTTCGGGATCGCCAACGGCGCGCCGTTCACGAAGGCCGTGCCGCGGTCGAACGGATAGATGAACTCGCGGTGCTCATAGGTGAGCTGGACCGTTGTGGTCTCGCCGTACCAGGCGAACGACGGGTTCACCAGCATTTCGCGATGGCGGCCGAAATCGCGCCAATAATCCTCGCTTACGCCGTAGCCGATGAAGCGATAGGCGAGACCGCCGCCGCCGATCGGACCGGTGACGTCAAGTGTGCCGTCGGCGCCGTTACGGTTATTCGCGTAGCTCGAGCCGAGCAGCGTGACCGAGCCATGCTGGTAAAGCTCGGGACGCTTGCTGATGGTGTTGACGATGCCGCCGGGGTCCATGATGCCGTAGAGCAGCGAAGCCGGCCCTTTCAGCACCTCCACGCTGTCGACCGCGGCGTTCAGGCTGCGCCCTTGCACCAAAGGCATGCCGTTGCGCATGATCGAGCCGTCGCGGTTGTCGCCGAAGCCGCGGCGGATCACCGCGTCCTGAGTGCCTGCGAGCGTATTGGTTTGGGTGATGCCGCTGATGTTGACCAGTGCATCGTCGATGTTGCGCGGCAACTGGTCCTTGAGGACCTGCGCCGGCACGACGTTGACGGATTGCGAGGTATCGAGCGGCGATGCGCCCGAACGCAGCGTGGACGCGCTCGGCATCGCGCGATAGCCGAGCCTTGCTGCCTGTTGTGCCACCGCGTCTGCCGCAGCCCGTTCGGACAGTGTCGGGGCTGCGGGTGGAACAGCCGTTGGGCCACGGCGCAGAACCGCCTGTGTCCTTCGTTGAGACTGCCGCGAAGCGCGCGACGGTTTCGGCCGCTGGGTCGGTGCATCCACATTCACCGGCGGCAGCGCCGTTTGCGCCTGCGCGACGGTGATGCTCAGTGGGTATTCGGCGAGCAGCACGGCCGCCCCGATGAGAAGACTTGCACGGCTCCTGCCGGCGCGATTTCGATGACCTCTGGCGCGAGGGTCATCCACAAGGGCACGCACTTTCGATTCACTTCCAAGTCACAGTATCGACGTTGGCGCATCTACCAGCGGCTGCGAGTAAAGAGAACCGTGTGTGGACTTGAATAGCTCTAGTGTTGAATCGTTCTAAGAGCAGGCGCGATCGAGTTGCGACGCTTTCGTGAACAGGAACAGCAACGTCGTCGTCGGAACACGCCCGACAATAAGCGCATCTGCTCATTGTCGATGCTGACCATACGGCATCGGCGCGACGCCATGCCGCACGACGGCTCCGCCGCGCGCGAGCTCCATACCTTCACCGCCGCGGCGCTCACGTCATTTTGTTCAGGCCACCAACGCAGATAGACTTTACAGATTACCTTCATATATGTCATTCGGTCCGCCATGATCAATTCGTCGGACCATCGCCCGTCCACGCGCGCTGGCACGCTCGCGGAAGAGCTCCGTTCGCTGGTCGGCAAACTCAAGCGCCGGTTGCGCGAGCAGGCCGGCCCTTCGGATTTGACGCCATCCCAGGTGTCGATCTTGCTGCGGCTGGAAAAGGGTGGCCCAGCCACGGTGTCGAGCCTGGCGCGATCCGAAAAGATGCGTCCGCAATCGATGAGCAGCGCGGTGGCCGCGCTTCTGACTGCGGGCCTGGTCAGTGGCGCCCCCGATCCGGAGGACGGTCGCCAGACCATTCTCTCGCTGACCAAAGCGTGCCGTGAGCGGATTCGCGTGGGTCGCGCCGCCCGTCAGGACTGGCTCTCCCGCACCATTTCGGCGCGGCTGTCACCACGGGAACAGGACGAATTGACCGCCGCCGTCTCGCTGCTCAAGCGGCTCGTCGACGACTGACGCGGGCGATCGTCGATCCACTGGCAACACGGAGCGCGCAGGCATGCACTCGCTTCATCTCGTTTCCTATTTTTGGGGCGGCGCATTTCTTGCGAACGCCATTCCACATCTCGTGAGCGGCCAGCGCGGGGAGCCGTTCCAGACCCCGTTCGCAACGCCGCGGGGAGAAGGGTTGTCCTCGTCGACGATCAACGTGCTGTGGGGCTCCCTCAACGTGATCGTTGCCTATCTCCTCGTCTGCCGTGTCGGAGAGTTCGCCTTGCTGAACACCGAGGATGTCGTTGCGTTCGGGCTCGGCGCGATGCTCTTGAGCCTCTTTCTCGCGCGGCGATTCGGCCAATTCCACGGCGGCAACTCGCCGGCGGGGTCGTGAGCGTGGCGACACCCGGCACATTTCGCTCACTGCGGAACTACAATTACCGTGTCTGGGCTGCGGGCGCGCTGGTGTCCAACACCGGGACTTGGATGCAGCGTGCCGCGCAGGACTGGCTCGTTCTCACCGAGCTGACCCGGCACAACGCTTCAGCCGTGGGCATCGTGATGGCGCTCCAGTTCGGGCCGCAGCTCCTGCTGATGCCATGGACCGGTTTTGCGGCCGATCATTTCAACCAGCGACGGCTTCTGGTCGCGACCCAGGCGACGATGGGCGTGCTCGCGCTTGTCCTCGGCCTCCTCACGGTCAGCGGAATTGTGCAGCTCTGGCACGTCTATGCATTCGCCTTCCTGTTCGGCTGCGCTGCAGCCTTCGATGCCCCGGTACGCCAGACCTTCGTGGCCGAACTCGTAGGCGACGGCGAGCTTTCCAATGCGATCGCGCTGAACTCAACGTCGTTCAATGCCGCGCGGATGGTCGGACCAGCGATCGCAGGGATGGTCATCGCCTCGATCGGTACGGGCTGGGCTTTCCTGCTCAACGCCGCATCCTTCATGGCCGTGCTCTGCTCGCTCGCCTTGCTGCGCACCTCGGAGCTTCGCCCCAACGCACGGGCGCACCGGGCACCGGGCGGCATGACCGAGGGCTTTCGTTACGTCTGGTCGCGCAGCGATCTCAGGGCAATCATGATCATGCTGTTCCTGATCGGCACGTTCGGGCTGAATTTTCCGATCTTCATCTCGACCATGGCAGTCAGCGTCTTCCACACCGACGCGCGCGGCTTCGGCCTCTTGTCCTCGACGATGGCGGTCGGGACGATCTCGGGCGCGCTGTTGGCCGCAGGGCGCGCCCAGCCGCGGTTCATCTCGTTGTTGATGGGAGCCGCAACCTTTGGCGCCGGATGCACACTGGCCGCGCTCGCGCCCAGCTATTGGCTGTTTGCAGGCACCTTGGTCCTGATCGGCGTCGCCGCGCTAACGGTCACCAACACCTCCAACGCCATGATGCAACTCTCCACCGAAGCTCGCATGAGAGGACGCGTGATGGCATTGCGACTCGGCGTCGCCCTGGGCGGGACGCCGATCGGCGCACCGATCGTCGGATGGGTGGCGGACAATCTGGGCCCGCGCTGGGCGCTCGGCGTGGGTGCCGCGGCCGGCTTTGCGGCTGCGCTCGTCGCAATCCGCGCCATGTCGGCGCGCAGCGCGGAGGTTCACGGCGAATGAAACGCGTCTAGGCGATCGCAGGGCTGGTCAGTTCGTCCAGCTTCGCCTTGAGCGCAGCTCCGTCAGCCAACGCGCGCAGCGGCGGCCGTACGCGTAACCAGCCGGCGTCGCCGGTCTGCGCGGCGAGAATGGCCTTGAGCGTCGCGAGGAAGGACGGTGACTTCACCACGATGTCGACCGCAGCCTGCATGCGTGCTTCGACATCCTTGCCGTCGATCATCGCCTTGACCAGTTCCGGCGTGATGTTGGCCATGCCGCAGATGGTGCCGGCACCGCCGCCGGCGATCGCGCGCGCAATGTCGGTTTCGTTGCCGACGGTGATCGCGAGTTCGGGAGCCGCCGCGCGGAACGCCTGGAATTGCTTGAAGTCGCCGCTGGAGTCCTTCAGGCCCGCGACCACCTTGCCGTATCGCTTGCGCAAGTTCGCGGCGACCGCCGTCGGGATCGCGACGCCCGAGACTTGCGGGATATGATAGAGATAGGCGCGCAGACGATCGTCGGCGACACCGTCGATGATCGCCGCGAATGCATCCTCGATGCCTTCAGGCGTGACGCCGCGATCGAAGTAGGGCGGCAGAGCCAGCACGTGGCGCAGACCTAGGCCGAGCACGGCGCGCGTCAGCGCGATGCTGTCGCTGACAGCAGGGAAACCGCCGCCAATGCCGATGCGCTCCGCCGGCACGCCGGCCTTGAGCACGGCTTCGGTGGTCGCGACGCGTTCGGCGACATTGAAGGAGGTCCCCTCGCCGGTGGTGCCGAACAGCACGACGCCATCGACGCCCTTGCCGAAGAGGTGTTTCGCGTGACCAGCCAGCTTGGCGGCGTCCACGCTGCCATCCGTCGCCAGCGGCGTCGCCGACGCCACCCAGAACCCGCGAATCGCCTCCGTCATAGCACCACCCATGTTGCGGCTCACGAATAAGCCCCGGTCTCCAGCGAACCGAGACAGCCTATCGAGCCTTGTTTTTTGCTTTACTTTTCATCTTGTACCTTACATACAAGATTGACGCAAATCCTTTCCGCCGTCATTGCGCGCATGGAGCGCAGCCGAATTTCGAGGAGGTCTTGCATGAACATGGTGACCCCCGTCGGGCATCCGGAACCATTGCTCGTCGCCTTGCGGGACAAGCTCGGCACTGCGGCCGTGCTGACCGGCGACGACGTGCCCGCACGCAATTGCAACGACTGGAGTGCGAGCCTGCCGCAGACGCCGCTCGCGGTGATCCGACCGCTCGACGCGCAGGGCGTTGCCGATGCGATCCTGACCTGCCGGGGGGCGCGCCTGCCCTTCGTGCCGCAGGGCGGCCTGACCGGGCTTTGCCGCGGCGCCGCGCCCGAGGCGGGCTGGGTCGCGATCTCGCTGGAGCGCATGACCGGCATCGAGGAGATCGATCGCGCCTCGATGACGATGACGGTCAAAGCCGGTACGCCGCTGGAGACGATTCAGAAGGCCGCGGACGAAGCCGGCTTCTTCTTTCCGCTCGATCTCGGCTCGCGCGGCTCCTGCGCGATCGGCGGCAATCTCTCCACCAATGCCGGCGGCAACCGCGTGATCCGCTACGGCATGACGCGCGAGCTGGTGCTCGGCCTCGAAGTCGTACTGCCTGACGGCACCATCATCACCACCCTCAACAAGCTGATGAAGAACAACGCCGGCTACGATCTGAAGCATCTCTTCATCGGTTCGGAAGGCACGCTCGGTATCATCACCCGCGTGGTGCTAAAACTGTTTCCGAAGCCGCGCTCGACCATGGCCGCGCTCTGCGCGCTGAAGGATTATGCGGCGGTGATCGACCTGCTCGATGCCGCCCGCAGCGGGCTGGGTCCGCTGCTGTCGGCGTTCGAGGTGATGTGGCCGGACTATTGGGACGTGATCACCGCGCGCGCCGGCGTGAAGCCGCCGGTCGCCGCCGGCCAGGGTCTCTACGTGCTGGTCGAGGCACAGGGCACCGACGAGAGCGTCGATGCGCCGCGTTTCCAGGCCTGGCTCGAAGAGCTGATGGAGCGCGGGCTGCTCGCTGACGCCGCGGTGGCGCAATCGCTGGCGCAGGCGCAGGCGTTCTGGCGCGTGCGTGACATCTGCGCCGAGTTCGGCCAGGTGTTGGGACCGCACATTTCCTATGACATCGGCCTTGCAGTGGCGCGGATGGACGAGTTCGCCACGCGCTGCAAGGCGGCGCTCGCTGATGGCATCAAGGGCTGCGAGAGCGTCTACTACGGCCATATCGGCGACGGCAATCTGCACCTCGTCTCCTGGGTCACGGGCCTTCCGGTCGAGCAGCAGCCCAAGGAGGAGATGGACGCGATCATCTATGGCCTCGTGCGCGAGCTTGGCGGCAGCGTCTCGGCCGAGCACGGCATCGGCACGCTGAAGAAGAAGTGGCTTGGACATGCCCGCAGCGAGCCTGAGATCGCCTTGATGCGGACGTTGAAGGCCGCGCTCGATCCCGACCATCTGCTCAACCCCGGCAAGGTGATCTGAGAGCATCCATGCGATCGCTGAAGCTCGATGCGCCGAAATCGCTGTCGCAGCGGGTGATGCTGCGGCTGCGGCAGGCCATCATCGACGGCGAGTTCGCGCTGGGCGCCGCCATCTCCGAGGAGATGGTGGCCAATTCCTTCGGCGTCAGCCGCACGCCCGTGCGCGAGGCGATGGGCCAGTTGCAGGCGCAGGGGCTCGTGGTGATCCGGCCGCAGGTCGGCAGTTTCGTGTTCACGCCCAGCGCCGAGGACATCGCCGCGCTGTGTACGTTTCGTATCGCGCTCGAACCCAAGGCGGCGGAGCTCGCCTTTCGCCACGACCGCGACGGCACGATCGCGACGCTGAGCGGAGCAATCGCGGCGATGGAGCCGGCGGTCGAGGCCAAGGACAACATCGCCTACGGCCGTGCCGACGCAGCCTTTCACGAGGGCCTGTTCGCGCATTGCGGCAATCGCTATCTCGCCGAATCCTACCAGCTCGTCTCGGGGCGCGTGGCGGCACTGCGTACCAATCTGACCTCCCCGATCGACGTGCGTACCCGTTCGTCGTTCGACGAGCATCGCAAGCTGCTCGATTTGTTTGCGCGCGGCGAGTTTGCGGCATTCGAAGCGGCGATGACCACACACATCACCAATTCGGGCGTTGTGTATGCCAAGGCCTTGAAGGTGGACACGCTGAAGGTCGACTAGCGGCTCTACCGCGCGTCTCTCGATCCCGGCCTGTCCAGAAAATCCAGCGCGGTATTGATCTGCTCGAGCTGGTGCTCGATCTTGTCGCGGTCCTCGACAGACTGCGCCCTCTCGAGCTCTTGCACCAGCTTCTGCTTTCGCAGCAGCAGATTCTCAATGACTGTACTCACCGCTCCCCCAATCGCCCGAGGCGAATATCGAGGCCATCCGGATCCTGGGCACCGGCGCGCGCAAGCCGGGTCCGCCACGATCCCTGAGGTCAGAATGTGCGCCGTTGCGGATGGTTCCTGGAATTGCACAGCGGCACCCTCCGACGGAGAAAGCCGGCAAGCAGGGGGCCGAGGTTCGGTAGGCGTTTGCGGACCCAGATGTGCCCGAACGACTACGGAACATCGATCTTTCACGCGCCCGTTGGTTGAATTCGAGCGGCCGGAGTCCTATGCCTTGGCCCCATGGACACCCAGATCATCACCGCCGAAAAGCCCCTGATGGCCCAGGCGCGCCCGCGCAAGCCGGCGCCGTTTCTCCCGATGAGCCGCGCCGAGATGGATGCGCTCGGCTGGGACGCCTGCGACATCGTGCTGGTGACCGGGGACGCCTATGTCGACCATCCGAGCTTCGGCATGGCCATCATCGGCCGGCTGCTGGAGGCGCAGGGCTTCCGGGTCGGCATCATCGCGCAGCCGGACTGGCAGTCTGCCGAGCCGTTCAAGGCGCTGGGCAAGCCGAAAGTGTTCTTCGGCGTCACCGGCGGCAACATGGACTCCATGGTGAACCGCTACACCGCCGACCGGCGCATCCGCAGCGACGACGCCTACACGGCCGGCGGCGAAGGCGGCAAGCGCCCGGACCGCTCGACCGTCGTCTACGCCCAGCGCTGCCGCGAGGCGTTCAAGGATGTGCCGATCGTGCTCGGCGGCATCGAGGCCTCGCTGCGCCGGATCGCGCATTACGACTACTGGTCGGACAAGGTGCGTCGCTCGGTGCTGGCCGACGCCAAGGCGGACCTGCTGCTCTACGGCAATGCCGAGCGCGCCGTCGTCGAGGTCGCGCATCGTCTCGCCGCCGGCGAAGCGCCGCGCGAGCTCGACGACATCAGGGGCGTCGCGCTGTTCCGCCGCGTGCCCGATGAGTATGCCGAACTGCACGCCGACGATCTCGATTCCGCCGACGAGGGCGCAACGCGCCAGAAGGGCGCGACCGTGATCCGCCTGCCGGCGCTGGAGCAGGTCGAGCAGGACAAGGAGGCCTATGCGCGCGCGTCACGCGTGCTGCATCGTGAGAGCAATCCCGGCAATGCGCGCCCGCTGGTGCAGCGCCATGGCGACCGCGACCTCTGGCTCAACCCGCCGCCGATCCCGCTCACCAGCGAGGAGATGGACGCGGTCTACGACCTGCCTTATGCGCGCGCGCCGCATCCGTCCTATGGCGAGGCAAGAATCCCCGCCTGGGACATGATCAAGTTCTCGGTGACGATCATGCGCGGCTGCTTCGGCGGCTGCACCTTCTGCTCGATCACCGAGCACGAGGGGCGCATCATCCAGAACCGCTCGGAAGGCTCGATCCTGCGCGAGATCGAAAAGATCCGCGACAAGACGCCGGGCTTCACCGGCGTGATCTCCGACATCGGCGGCCCCACCGCCAACATGTACCGGATGGCATGCAAGGACCCGAAGGTCGAGGCGGCATGCCGGCGGCCGTCCTGCGTCTTCCCCGAAATCTGCCCGAACCTGAACACCTCGCATGACGACCTCATCCGGCTCTATCGCAAGGTGCGCGAGACCAAGGGCATCAAGAAGGTGATGGTCGCCTCGGGCGTGCGCTACGACCTCGCGGTCGAGAGCCCCGAATACATCAAGGAGCTCGTCACCCATCACGTCGGCGGCTACCTCAAGATCGCGCCCGAGCATACCGAGCGCGGCCCGCTCGACAAGATGATGAAGCCGGGCATCGGCGCCTACAACAAGTTCAAGCGGATGTTCGACGAGGCGGCAGAGCGCGCCGGCAAGAAATATTACCTGATCCCGTACTTCATCGCGGCGCATCCGGGCACGACCGACGAGGACATGATGAACCTCGCGCTGTGGCTGAAGAAGAACCGCTATCGCGCGGATCAAGTGCAGACCTTCCTGCCCTCGCCGATGGCGACGGCGACCGCGATGTACCACACCGGCGTCAATCCCTTGCGCGGCGTGCGTCACGGCGGCAGCGACAGGGTCGAGGCGATCAAGGGCCTGCGCCAGCGCCGCCTGCACAAGGCGTTCCTGCGCTACCACGACCCTGATAATTGGCCTGTTCTGCGCGAGGCCCTGATCGAGATGGGCCGCCGCGACCTGATCGGCTCGCAGCCGCACCAGTTGGTCCCAGCGCACCAGCCGCCCGGCACCGGCAAGGCCGCCGGCACCAGGCGCCCCGTTCGCCCCGGCGGCAAGACGCAGAAGTTCACGACCAAGGGTCTGCGGGTGATGAAGTAGCTGGCGGCTTGTCTGCTACAACGCGAGCACGACCGCCCCTGACACGGCATCCGTGACGCCGCGCCCCTGGCCCTGGTCCTCCAGCGTCGACCTGAAACCGTCGAGGGTCTTGATCATCGCGGGTCGTGCCGCGACCATCGCATCCTGGCTGGCCCATGTGCCGATCAGGCAGAAGGTCTGCTCGCCGGTCTTGATGATGACGCCATGCTCGAGGCCCGGCCATTTCGCCTTGCCGCCCCGGTGCGCGTCGAGGAAGGCAGCTTCCTCACCGGACTTCACCTTGAACTTCACCACATTGTAAACCTGCATGGGGCGCCTCCTGAAAATGGACTGATGAAAAGGCGAACGTCGGACCGGGTCCCGTTCGGCCCTGATATTTTTGCACCCCTCAGGCAAAAAGTCGAAAACAACCCCATGCACAGTAGCCGGCAATAGCGAAATCAAGGGCTTGAAGCGCAGCGAGGCCAGGGATGAATCGTCATCGCGCTCGAGCCGGTCACCCACCCGCGATTTTCCGAAAAACCGCAATTTGCTTGACCCGTCGGGCAAAACAGGTGCAAGATGACATCATCGGAGCACGCGGGCTTTCCCAGCCACATCGTCCGTCTCACCTGAATGTCAGCAGACGAACCGCTCCCCACCATCCATAGATAACCCATGAAGAAAATCGGATTCCTGTCCTTCGGGCACTGGACACCCTCGCCGCAATCGCAGACGCGCTCGGCGGCCGACACGCTGCTGCAATCGATCGAGCTTGCGGTCGCGGCCGAGCAGCTCGGCGCCGACGGCGCTTACTACCGCGTGCATCATTTCGCGCGGCAGCTGGCTTCGCCGTTCCCGCTGCTCGCCGCGGTCGGCGCGAGGACCAGCAAGATCGAGATCGGCACCGCCGTGATCGACATGCGCTACGAGAACCCGCTCTACATGGTGGAGGATGCGGGCTCCGCCGACCTGATCGCCGGCGGACGGCTGCAACTCGGCATCAGCCGCGGCTCGCCCGAGCAGGTGATCGACGGCTGGCGCTATTTCGGTTACCGGCCGGCCGAAGGCCAGAGCGACGCCGACATGGGCCGGCGCCACGCGGAAGTCTTGCTTGATTTGCTGCGCGGCGAAGGCTTTGCCGAGCCCAATCCGCAGCCGATGTTTCCGAACCCGCCGGGGCTGTTGCGCCTGGAGCCACACGCCGCGGGCTTGCGCGAACGCATCTGGTGGGGCGCCGGCTCGAATGCCACGGCGGTGTGGGCCGCCAAGCTCGGCATGAATTTGCAGAGCTCGACGCTGAAGAACGACGAGACCGGCGAAGCCTTTCATGTGCAGCAGGCCGCCCAGATCCGCGCCTATCGCGCGGCGTGGAAAGAGGCCGGCCACGTCAGGGAGCCCCGCGTCTCGGTCAGCCGCAGCATTTTTGCGCTGATGGATGATCGCGACCGCGCCTATTTCGGCGGGGAACGCGGCGACGAGGACCAGATCGGATTCATCGATCCCCGCACCCGAGCGATCTTCGGCCGCTCCTATGCTGCAGAGCCGGATGCGCTGATCGAGCAGCTCAAGCAGGACGAGGCGATCGCGGAAGCGGATACGCTGTTGCTGACGATCCCGAACCAGCTCGGCGTCGACTACTGCGCGCATGCGATCGAGGCGATCCTGAAGCACGTCGCGCCGGCGCTGGGGTGGCGGTGAGGCAAACAGCGATGCGCCTCCAGGCAGGGCAATTTCACTCGACATTTTGGACGGCCTGAGCACACGCCTCGCCCTTCGAGAAGACCGCTTCGCGTCTCCTCAGGAGGAGGCTGAGTGGCTCCGGTGCTCGTCGAAACGACGGCCGCGCACTCGGGCCTCATCCTGAGGACCCGCCAAAGGCGGGCGTCTCGAAGGATGGCCGCAGGCGAGTTTCGCGCCACGGCTTTCTCACGTGAGATAGGCGAGCCCTCACCCCGCCTTCAGGCTCGCATCGATCAGCAGCTTCGCCGCCGCCAGCGCGGACTGCGCCGGTCCATCTTCCGATTGCTGGCCGGTGACGTAGATGCCCTCGATCAGGAGCAGCAGCGCATCGCCGAGCACGTTGGGCTGGCGCGCGCCCATTTGTGCAGCGAGCTCGCGCAGGCGCTTGCGGAAGACCTTCTTGTGCGCTTCGGCGACCTGGCGCGCGGGATTGTCGCGGGAGGGATATTCCACCGCGGCGTTGCTGAGGCCGCAACCGCGATAGCCCCTGGCGACGGCGCGCGGCGCGAGTTGGCCGATATAGGCGAGCACGTGATCGCGCGCATTGCCGTAGGTCTTGCCGCCGGGACGCTCGAAATTGTCCCAGAAGTTCAGGTCGTAGTCGCGCAGATAGGCCGCGGCGAGATCGTCCTTGGAGGCGAAGCTGCGATAGAGGCTGGGCTTTGTCACGCCGGCACGGTCCACCACTTCGTCGACGCCGACGGCGCGGATGCCCTCGCGGTAGAACAGCTCGCTGGCGGAGGCCCTGATCCGGTCGGCCGCCCGGAGTGGAGCGGCTGCTGGCTTTTCGGCTTTTTTCGTCATCTGGCTTGGTCCGATCTCAGACACGGCTTGACAATGTTACTGACCGGTACGTATTGGTATCGCATCGCAATACGTACCGGTAAGTAACATGCCCCAAACTTCGATTCAATCCTCCCCCGTCTCGCGGCGGCCGTTCGGCCCGAACTACGCCTTCGTGGTCATTGCCGTGATCTTCCTGGCGCTGCTGGCCTCCGCCGGCCTGCGCGCGACGCCCGGCGTGCTGATGCTGCCGCTGCAGAAGGCCTTCGGTTGGGACGTCAGCGTGATCTCGTCGTCGGCCGCCGTCGGCATCTTCCTCTACGGCCTCGCCGGACCCTTTGCGGCGGCGGTGATGCAGCGATTCGGCATCCGTCGCACCGTGCTCGGCGCGCTGATGCTGATGTCGGCCTCGACGGCGGCGAGCTATTTCATGACGACGCCGTGGCAATTGTTCCTGACCTGGGGACTGCTCTCGGGCATCGGCTCCGGTGCGGTCGCCAACGTGCTCGGAGCCACCATCGTCAATCGCTGGTTCACCACCAATCGCGGCCTCGTCATGGGACTTTTGACCGCGAGCACCGCCACCGGCACGCTGATCTTCATGCCTGGGCTTGCCTCGCTGGTCGAATATGGCGGCTGGAAGCCGGTGGTGCTGACGGTCGCCGCCTGCTGCGCGGCGCTGATCCCGCTGGTGTATTTTCTGGTGCCGGAGCGTCCCTCAGCGATCGGCCTGCGCTCCTATGGCGGCACACATGACGATCAGCCGGCGGTGCCGGCGCAGGGCAATCCGTTCGTTGCCGCGATCAGCAATTTAGTGCGCGCGGCGAAGACACAGACATTCTGGTTCCTGTTCGCGACCTTCTTCATCTGCGGCTTCACCACCAATGGCCTCGTCGGCACCCATCTGATCGCATTCTGCGGCGACCACGGCATCTTCGAGGTGCAGGCCGCGAGCCTGCTGGCGTTGATGGGCTTCTTCGACCTGTTCGGGACCACGCTGTCGGGCTGGCTCACCGACCGCTTCGATCCGCGCAAGTTGCTGTTCTTCTATTACGGGCTGCGCGGGCTGTCGCTGATCTACCTGCCCTACTCCGACTTCTCCTTCGTCAGCCTGTCGGTCTTCGCGGTGTTCTACGGTCTCGACTGGATCGCGACGGTGCCGCCGACCGTGCGCATCGCCAACGAAGCCTTCGGCGACAAGAACGCGCCGCTGATCTTCGGCTGGGTGGTCGCCGGCCATCAGCTGGGCGCGGCCAGCGCCGCCTTCTTCGCCGGCTTCATGCGCTCGTCGCAGGGGAATTATCTGCAAGCCTTCATGATCGCAGGCGCGACCGGCATCGTCGCGGCCGTGCTGTCGCTGATGATCGGCCGACGGCCGGTGCAGCCGCAGCTCGCGACGGCGTGAACGAGGGTGAGACCGGCGGGGATGCGCCGGTCTCACCACGCGACTCTCCGCCTTGCAAATATCTCAAAAATGAGATATCTACGGTATTGTGCCCTGGCGAGTTGACATCCTCAACGAAACGGTTGTCGCGGAGATAGCTGCCCTGCCGGCCGACATGCAGGCGCGTTTTCTGCGGCTTGCTGAGCGCATTGCCTCGACCGGCTTGGAAAGCCTGGGCGAACCGCACGTCAAGCACCTTGAAGGGAAGCTGTGGGAGCTACGGCTAACAGGGCGCGACGGAATTGCCCGTGCCCTCTACGTCACCGCGATCGGTCGGAGAGTTGTCGTCGTGCGCGCGTTTGTGAAGAAGACGCAAAAGACCCCACGCGCGGAGATCGAACTCGCTCTACGGAGAGCAAATGAGATCGCATGACGATGGTGTTCGAGTAACTGTCGACCTTGTCCTGCGCAATTGAAAAGAAAGTCCCATGACGATTCCATTCGACAAGCTCAAGGCTCGCCTTCTGGCCAACCCGAAGGTCAAGGCCGAGTATGACGCGCTCGCTCCTGAATTCGAGATCGCCGCTGAATTGCTGAGAGCGCGCTTGCGGGCTGGGTTCTCGCAGTCCGAGTTGGCTGTGCGAATGGGCACCAGCCAGTCCACGATCGCCCGGCTTGAAAGCGGGCAAACGCTACCGAGCACAAAAACACTTCTGCGCTATGCCGAGGCAACCGGCAGCAAGTTCCGGGTACGACTCTCGGCGGCTTGATGCCGCCACCGGATCGACGGGAGCGCTGCCGATTTGGCGATTGATTCCGTTAAGGAATTTGAAATATTGTCATGGCGACGCGAGCGGTTCGAAGGCTTGCGCGGGAGCTGAGAGTTCGCGTTGCGTCCAGCTCCATCTCGACCACCCGAAACAATCTGTGGCGGCCCCGGCGGATGAGCGATTCCCTTCTTGCAACGGTCGGTGACCATTTCTTCATTGGCCTGCGGCCGACCAGCGTCCTCGATGACCGTGACCGCGCACTGCTGCGGGATCTCCGGCCCGCCGGCGTCATCCTCTACAAGAGCAATTTCCGCCACGACCTGCCCTATCGTGACTGGCTGTCTGTTCACCGCGACCTGATCGCCGCGATCCGCGATGCCTCGCAGCGCGACAGGCAGTTCATCGCCATCGATCACGAAGGCGGACGCGTGTGCCGCACGCCGCCGCCGATCACGCGCTTTTCCTATGCGGCGCGCTGGGCTTCGACCGCGGAGCAGGTCGGCGACGCCATGGGCGTCGAGCTCGCCTCGCTCGGCTGCAATCTGAACTTTGCACCGGTGCTCGACATTCACTCTAACCCCGCCAACCCCGTGATCGGCGAGCGCGCCTTCGGCCGCACCGCCGACGACGTGATCAAGGCGATGCTGCCGTTCGCCAAGGCGATGGAGCGCCGCGGCGTCCGGGCCTGCGGCAAGCATTTTCCGGGGCATGGCGACACGCAGGTGGATTCGCATCACGAGCTGCCGGTGCTCGATCTCGACCTCGATCAGATCAAGTCGCGCGAGCTAAAGCCGTTCGCCGCCGCGATCGATGGCGGGATCGGGATGATGATGACGTCCCACATTCTCTACCGGAAGCTCGACCCTGACGATCCCGTGACTCTGTCGCGGTCGATCACGCAGGGTCTGCTCCGCGAGGCGATGAAGTTCGACGGCGTCATCGTGTCCGACGACGTCGGCATGCGCGCCATGGCGGGCCGGCTCGACGCACCTGACGCCGGCGCGCGCTTCATGGCGGCCGGCAACGACATGCTGATGATCTGCTCGCATCTGACCGACACCGAACGCGCCCGCTTCCTCGCCCGGTCGATCATCAACGGCGTCGACGCGGGCAAGCTCGACCCTGCGGTGCTGAAGGCATCAGCTGGGCGCGTCCACGCGATGCTCGATCGCACCGCGCAGAACGCGGTGACCGAGCTGTCGGGCGACGTATTCGCCCGCCATCGTAGCGCCGGCACCCAGTTCGACGCGGCGACCGTCGAAGTCGTCTAGAGCTGCCCCGGGTCCGGCCCGGGCCTCGAGATCCGCCGGCCACCCGGCATCGGACATATAGAATTCGTTAACGCAGCAGCCCTAGCTTTTGAGCACCAGGGCAAGATCGCGACATGCTGCCGGACCGTCGATGAGAGAAGACCATGCCGCCTCGGCTTTGCCGGACGAGGTTCGCGTACGACTCTATGATCAGGCCCTCAATGCCGCCCGCATCGGCGCCTGGGAATGTGAACTCGAGACGGAGCGCCTGAGCTGGACTCAGGGCGTCTACGACATCTTCGGCTATCCCGCGAACAACCCGCTGCGGCGCGCGAACATCGTCGATCTCTACGTCGACGAATCCCGGCGCAGCATGGAACTCGCGCGCGCCGAGGTGATCCGGAGCGGTTCGCCGGTCACGCTCGATACCGAGATCAGAACCTGGCGCGGCGAAAAGCGCTGGATGCGCCTCTCGATCAACGCGGTGCGAGACGGCGGAAGGCCGCTGCGGATCTTCGGCTCCAAGCAGGACATCACGTCCGACCGACAGGCCCTCGATAGCCTTCGGCAGCAAGCCGAGACCGATCCATTGACCGGGCTCGCCAATCGTTCCGTCTTTCAGGCCCACTATCGCGAGGTCGTCAACGACAGCCTGAATCATGGCTTCGCGTCGGCGCTCGTTCTGATCGACCTCGACGGCTTCAAGGAGCTCAACGATACATCCGGTCATCTGGCCGGGGACGCATGCCTGTGCGAGGTCGCGCAGCGCTTGCGGCGAGCCTTCCACAATGCCGGCCTGGTCGGGCGGCTCGGCGGCGACGAATTCGCGATCATCCTGCGCGCTCCGACAGACCCTGCGCGGATCGCACGCGTGCTGCAAAAGACCGTGACGATGCTGAGCCGTCCGCTGTTCTGGAACGGTCTTCGCCTCGAAGTCAGCGCCTCGATCGGAGCTGCCCTGATCGGTCGCCCGCACCGCCGGCGCATCGTCGAATTGTTCGCGGAAGCCGACATCGCGCTCTATGACGCCAAGGCCGCCGGCCGCAACCGGGTCCATCTGATCGGGGATGAGAAGCGTGGCCTGGCGGCTTAAGCAGGTTGAAATGGCGCGCCCGGAACGATTCGAACGTCCGACCCTCAGATTCGTAGTCTGATGCTCTATCCAGCTGAGCTACGGGCGCGTTTTTCGCTGATGGTGCGGGCGAGGCCCACACGCAGCCTCCGGACAGCGCCGGAGGGGTGCGAAAGAGCGCTTTGACTAACCGCTCTTGCCCCGGTTGGCAAGGTCCGGGATGGGGAGATTTTCGCGTATTTTCACACGCTGTCGCCCTTCCGGGATGGCCCGCGGGGCCAGGCCCGGATGACGGGTAGCAGGTAGGCACGGCCGCCAGACGTCGGCCGCCGGCCGACTTACGCCCGCTGCCGTTCGTTGCGGATGGAGAGGAGTTCCACGGGGCGGTCTGGGATGACGATCCGGAAGGTGGCGCCGATGGTGCCTTCGACCAGATGGATGTCGCCGCCATGGGCGCGGATCAGCTCGGCGGCGATGGCAAGGCCCAGCCCGCTGCCGCCGGGGCGGCCGGAGGTCTGGAACGCCTCGAACAGGTGCTCCCGGGTCTTCTGGGGTACGCCGGGGCCGGTGTCGGAGACCTCCAGGATGGCGACCCCGCCCTCGCGCTTTCCCGTGATCCGGATCTGCTGCGGGCCGCCGTCGCCGGAGGCATGGCTCTCCAGCGCCTGGGCGGCATTGCGCACGAGGTTGAGCAGCACGCGGAACAGCTGGTCGGGATCGGCATCGACCGCGAGCCCGCGCTCGATCGCGGCGACCCAGGCAATCGTCGCATCATTGGCAAGACCCGCCGTCTCGCGCACCTCGAGCACGACAGGCTCGATCAGCATCATGCGACGGTCGGGCGCGGCCTCCTGGGCGCGGCCGTAGGACAGCGTCGACTGGCAGAAGGCGATGGCGCGCTCGAGCGAGCGCACGAGCTTCGGCGCAAAGCGCTGCACCCGCGGATCGGGCACGCTGGCAAGCTGGTCCGACAGCAACTGCGCCGAGGCCAGCAGGTTGCGCAAATCGTGGTTGATCTTGGAAACGGCAAGACCGAGCGCCGCGAGCCGGCTCTTCTGATTCAGCATCGACATCAGGTCGCGCTGCATGTCCGACAATTCGCGCTCGGCAACGCCGATTTCGTCGCTGCGCTGGCTCGGCACGATGATCCGCGCCGAGCTTTCGGGGTTCTCGTGGAAGCCAACCAGGCTCGCGGTCAGCCGCCGCATCGGCCGCACGAACAGATAATGAAGCGCGAGATAGACGAGGCCGGCGGTCAAAATGCCGATGATCAGCGCCACCACCACGACGTTGCGGGAAAAGCGGTACATCGCCTGCCGCAGCGGCAATTCGTCGGTGACGATCTCGACGAACTGGGCGTTGCCGACGCCGGGACCGACGATACGGATCGGCTGGTTGCCGGTCTCCAGCATCATCTGGAACGAACCGGTGATCGCCTCCCACACGGTCATGTCGCGCAGGTCGACGTCGTGCTCGATCGCGGAGGGCAGATTGTCGCTGGCAAGCAGCCGGCGCTGCTGGCCCATCTTGATCGCGACCGCGCGCGCATTGATGCTTTTCAGGATCTGGCGCGACAGCGAATCCGGCACCATGCCGAGCGGCGCCGCATCGAGCACCAGCGCCGCCGTATTCGCTGCGGCGACGCGGTCGTTGAGCCGGTTGACCCAGAAGTTGGCGATCGCGGGCACGTAGAGCAGGACGGCCGCGATCATCACCAGGGGGAGGGTCAGCAGCAACAGCTTGCCGGACAGGCCAAGCCCACCCGGCCCGCGAGACCGCGTCGCCGGCTGGTCCGCTGGCCGATCAGGATCCTGATCCAGATCTCGATCCGGATCCTGGGTCGGCTGCTGGAGGTCTGTCGCTGCCACGAAATTCGCCCCTGCTGGCCTTCTGATGGAGCTCGACGGATGGAGGATGCGACCCGGCCCGGGGGTGGTCAAATTACGGATCGCTAATCTGCCGAGGTGGGATGTAGGCGCTGATATCGCCATCCGCCACCTCAAGGGTTAAAAACCCCAAAGAAACAGCGATATTCACCGAAACTGTGCGGTCCTGCGGCGTTGACGAAAACAAGACGCTCGCTTATAAGCCGCGCAAATTGTCCGCGATGACCCGGTGCGATACCGGGAGCGGCTCTTCTGGGGCCGGAAACGGCTCGTTTGGGCCGCATCTTCCGGACTTTACCATCAATTCTACAGGCAAATTGCCCGGTCAGCGGAGAAAAACCCGTGAAGCGGACTTATCAACCCAGCAAACTGGTGCGCAAGCGCCGTCACGGTTTCCGTGCTCGTCTCGCCACTGCCGGCGGCCGCAAGGTCCTCGCCGCCCGCCGCGCCCGCGGCCGCAAGCGTCTGAGCGCCTGAGCCGGACCCCCTTTCCCGGGATTTCATCATGGATCGGCTGAGGCAGCGAGCGGATTTCCTCGCCGTTGCCAATGGCGCGCGGGCCAATAGTCCCGCGTTCGTCCTGCAAAGCCGTCGCCGCGACGACTTTGGCCCTGTCAGAATCGGCTTCACCGTTACCAAAAAGAACGGCAACGCCCCCGAACGCAATCGCATCCGGCGCCGGCTTCGCGAATTGGTGAAGCGGCTCGATCCGGTGTCGATGCAACCCCATCATGATTACGTGCTGGTCGGACGCAGGGACGCGCTTTCGCGCGACTTCGCCGCCATGCTCGACGATCTGCGCATAGCGTTCACGAAGCCCGTGCGGCAAGGACAGGCCGGAGGACGCGGGCCAAAGCCCGCCCCAACCGCCAGCCGCAAACCGGATTGATGACGAGACCCCAGTGATGACCGACAATCGCAATACCATCCTCGCCGTCATTCTGTCCGGCCTGGTGCTGATCGCCTGGCAGTACTTCTACAACGTGCCGGCGATGGAGAAGCAGCGGGCCCAGCAGCAGGCGCAGGCCGAGCTCCAGAAGGCCAATCCGCAGCCGACGGCGACCGCGACACCGGGCACGACGCCGCAGGCCGGCACGACGACGCCCACCACTGCGCCGGGCGCGAACCAGCAGGCCCAGCCGGTCGTTGCCCGCGACACCGCGATCGCGGCCGGCCCCCGCGTGAAGATCGATACGCCGCGCCTCGCCGGCAGCATCTCGCTGAAGGGCGGCCGCATCGACGACCTCGCTTTGCTGCAATTCCGCGAGACCGTCGACCCGAAATCGCCGCCGATCATCCTCTATTCGCCGTCGGGCACGGCAGAGCCCTATTACGCCGAGTTCGGCTGGGTGGCTGCGACGGGCGTGTCGTCGAAGATGCCCGATGCCCAGACCGTCTGGCAGCAGGACGGCAGCGGCAGCCTCACTCCGACCACGCCCGTCGTGCTGAAGTGGGACAATGGCGAAGGCCTGACCTTCCGCCGCACCATCTCGGTCGACGACCACTATCTCTTCAGCATCAAGGACGACGTGAGCAATGTCGGCAACGCGCCGGTGACGCTCTATCCGTTCGCGCTGATCTCGCGCCACGGCACGCCGCAGGTCTCCGGCTACTACATCCTGCATGAAGGCCTGATCGGTTATCTCGATGGCCTGCAGGAATACGCCTACAAGAAGATCGACGAAGCCAAGTCGGTCAGCTTCAAGGCCACCAATGGCTGGCTCGGAATGACCGACAAATACTGGGCCTCGGCGCTGCTGCCCGACACCAATGCGCCGCTTCAGGCGCGGTTCTCCTCGAACCTCACCGGCAACGTCCACACCTACCAGACCGACTATCTGCTCGACCCCGTCACCGTCGCGATCGGCGGCAGCGCGACCGCAAATGCGCGGCTGTTCGCGGGCGCCAAGGAAGCCGGCGTCGTCGGCGTGTTCCCGTTCGCAGGCCTCGGCGGCTACAACAAGGCGCTCGGCCTCAACCATTTCGATCTCTTGATCGACTGGGGCTGGTTCTACTTCATCACCAAGCCGATGTTCCTCGGCCTCGACTTCTTCTACCGCTTCTTCGGCAATTTCGGCATCTCGATCCTGCTCGTGACCGTGATCGTGAAGCTGCTGTTCTTCCCGCTGGCGAACAAGTCCTACGCCTCGATGGCGAAGATGAAGTCGGTCCAGCCGCAGCTTCAGGCGCTGAAGGAGCGCCATCCCGACGACAAGGTGAAGCAGCAGCAGGAGATGATGGAGATCTACCGCAAGGAGAAGATCAATCCGGTCGCCGGCTGTCTTCCCGTGGTGATCCAGATCCCGGTGTTCTTCTCGCTCTACAAGGTGCTGTTCGTCACCATCGAGATGCGGCACGCGCCGTTCTTCGGCTGGATCAAGGACCTCTCGGCGCCGGATCCGACCAATCTGTTCACGCTGTTCGGGCTGTTGAACTACGATCCGACCGCGCTGCCGGTGTTCGGGCATTATCTGCATCTCGGCATCTGGCCGATCATCATGGGCATCACGATGTGGTTCCAGATGAAGCTGAACCCGACGCCGCCGGATCCGACCCAGCAGATCATCTTCAACTGGATGCCGCTGATCTTCACCTTCATGCTGGCGGGCTTCCCGGCGGGTCTCGTGATCTACTGGGCCTGGAACAACACGCTCTCCGTGCTCCAGCAGAGCTTCATCATGCGCCGCAACGGCGTGAAGGTGGAGTTGTTCGACAATCTCAAGGCGACGTTCGCGAGGAAGGCGACGTAGTCGCCGTCCGGTACTGCCAGGCAAACTGCCGCCACATCGTCATGCCCGGGCTTGTCCCGGGCATCCACGTTTTGGAGGCTACTTCCGCGAAGACGTGGATGGCCGGGAACAGGCCCGGCCATGACGTGAGGATAGACTTCTCAGATGTCCGAAAAGTCAGACGACAAGCTGATCGAAGCCGGGCGAAAGCTGTTCGCGCGCGACTGGCAGTTCATCTGGGCCTCGCCCTCGATCCAGACGCTGCCGCCGATGGCGGGGCTGGAGATCGCCTTTGCCGGACGCTCCAATGTCGGCAAGTCGAGCCTGATCAACGCCCTGACGGGGCGCAACGCGCTGGCGCGCACCTCGCACACGCCGGGACGCACGCAGGAACTGATCTTCTTCGAGGTGCCGGGCAAGACCGACCTCCGCCTCGTCGACATGCCCGGCTACGGCTACGCCAAGGCGCCGAAGAGCCAGGTCGCGTCGTGGACCGAGCTGATTCACACATTCCTGCTGGGCCGCGCCTCGCTCGCGCGCGTCTATGTGCTGATCGACGCGCGGCATGGCCTCAAGGACGTCGATCTCGAAGTGCTCAAGACGCTCGACCGCTCCGCCGTCAGCTACCAGGTCGTGCTGACCAAGGCCGACCAGGTGAAGGCCTCCGAGCTGCAGTCCTGCATCACCGACACGGAAGCCGCGCTCGCCAAGCATCCGGCCGCGTTCCCGAACGTGATCGCGACCTCTTCGCGCTCGTCGACCGGCATGGCCGAGCTGCGCGCGGCCATGGCCAAGCTGCTGGAAGAGCGGAGCACGTGATGGCGCGCCTGCTGATTGCGCTGGCCGGCTTGATGGGCGCCGCCGGCGTCGCGCTGGCCGCAGCTGCGGCCCACGGCACCGACGCCAGCCGGCTTGCCTCCGCCAGCGCCATGCTGCTGTTTCACGCAACCGCCATATTGGCGGTGGTCGCGTTGCTCGCGCGCGGCCTTCTGCACGGCGGAATTGGCCTCATTGCGGCATTCGGCTTCGTGATCGGCGCCGCGCTGTTCGCGGGCGACCTCACCTTGCGGCAATATGCCGGCCATTCGCTGTTTCCGTTTGCCGCGCCGTCAGGCGGGACGACGATGATCCTGAGCTGGCTCGCGGTGACGCTGGCGGCCGTGGTGCCTGCGCGCTGATCCGTAGCGGCGGCATGCCAGCCACACTTTGCGCCTCGCCCGCCAATCAGATAGAACGCTGGCCGCGTTAGTCCCGCCAGCGAGATCCGCCTCATGACCGAAATCTCCCCGCTCGACCAGGCCCGCATCCTGTCCGAAGCGCTGCCGCACATGCAGCAGTACGACGAAGAAACCATCGTCATCAAATATGGCGGCCATGCCATGGGCGACGAGGAGACCGCGAAGAATTTTGCCCGCGACATCGTGCTGCTCGAGCAGACCGCGATCAACCCGGTGGTCGTGCACGGCGGCGGGCCGCAGATCGCGACCATGCTCAAGCGCCTCGGCATCGTCTCGGAATTCGCAGCCGGCCTGCGCATCACGGATGCCGCGACCATCGAGATCGTCGAGATGGTGCTGGCCGGCTCGGTCAACAAGCAGATCGTCGGTTACATCAACGAAGCCGGCGGCAAGGCCGTCGGCCTCTCCGGCAAGGACGGCAACATGGTGAAGGCGTCGAAGACGACGCGCACCATCATCGATCCGGACTCGAATATCGAGAAGGCAATCGATCTCGGCTTCGTCGGCGACCCCGAAAAGGTCGACCTCACGCTGCTCAACCAGCTGATCGGCTACGAGCTCATTCCGGTGCTGGCGCCGCTGGCGACCTCGAAGGACGGCCAGACGCTGAACGTCAACGCCGACACATTTGCAGGTGCGGTTGCCGGCGCGCTGAAGGCCAAGCGCCTGTTGCTGCTCACCGACGTGCCCGGCGTGCTCGACAAGTCGAAGAAGCTGATCCCGCAGCTCTCGGTGAAGGACGCGCGCAAGCTGATTGCCGACGGCACCATTTCCGGCGGCATGATCCCGAAGGTCGAGACCTGCATCTACGCACTCGAACAGGGCGTCGAGGGCGTCGTCATCATCGACGGCAAGATGCAGCACGCGGTGCTGCTCGAGCTCTTCACCAACCAGGGCACGGGAACACTGATCCACAAGTGAGAGACGAGAAGACGAGAGACGCCGTCATGGCCGGGCTTGACCCGGCCATCCACGATCTTTCGCGCGGCACAGGCGTGGATGCCCGGGTCAAGCCCGGCCATGACGAGCAGAGAGTTCAGCGACCGCACCGCTCCACACTCACCCGCTTCCTGATGACGCTGCCGGCCGCCGCCGTCTCGTTGTTCTTTTCCTCCGCGCCGGCCTTCGCCGACCTGAAGATCTGCAACCGCATGTCCTACGTGGTCGAGGCCGCGATCGGCATCGACGACAAGGCGGCGACCGCGACGCGCGGCTGGTTCAGGATCGATCCCGCCACCTGCCGCGTGGTGGTTCAGGGCACGCTGAGCGCCGACCGCATCCTGCTCAACGCGCGCGCGCTCGGCGTCTATGGCGCTTCCCCGATCCCTCAGAACGGCAGCGACATGCTGTGCGTGGCGCAGGACAATTTCGTCATCGCCGCCGCACGCCAATGCCGCAGCGGCCAGACCCAGGCCCCCTTCACCCAGATCACGCCGACGCAGGGCGACGACGGCAATCTCGTCGCCTATCTCGCCGAGGACTCCGAATATGACGACGAGCAGGCGCGGCTCGCCGGAATCCAGCGGCTGCTGGTGATCGCAGGCTACGACATCGGTGCGATCGACGGCGTCGACGGACCGAAGACGCAAGGTGCGCTCGCCGCCTTCCTGAAGAGCCGCGGGCTGTCGTCCGACGTGGTCGGCTCGCCAAACTTCTTCAAGACCATGGTCGAAGCGGCGCAGACGCCGTCCCCCAGCGGACTGACCTGGTGCAACGATACGCCGCACAAGGTGATGGCGGCGGTCGCGACCGACGACGGCAAGTCCGTCACCAGCCGCGGCTGGTACCGCATCGATCCCAAGACGTGCCTGCATCCCGACGTCGCCGGCCAGCCGAAGCAGATCTTCAGCTTCGCGGAAGCCGTAGATAGCGACAACCGCGCCATCAAGCTGAAGGACAAGCCGCTCAATTGGGGCGGCGACAGGCAGCTCTGCACCCGCGAAACCAAGTTCGAGACGAACGAGCAAGCCGATTGCGGCGCGCGCGGATTCTCGGCGACGGGTTTTGGCGCGGTGGATATGTCGAGCGGCGGCAAGACGCTGCGGTTTGCGATGCCGTGATTGAGAGAGTTGTGATGAAATCCCCCCGCGCCTTCGGCCATATCGACACCTGGGTATTCGACCTCGACAACACGCTCTATCCGCATCACGTCAATCTGTGGCAGCAAGTCGATGCCCGGATCGGCGAGTTCGTGTGCAACTGGCTGCAGGTTGGCCCGGAAGAAGCGCGCAGGATCCAGAAGGACTATTACCAGCGCTTCGGCACCACCATGCGCGGGATGATGACCTTGCATGGCGTGCGTGCCGACGACTATCTCGCTTACGTGCACAAGATCGACCATTCGCCGCTGGAGCCGAATCCGGCGCTCGGTGCGGCCATTGCAAAACTCCCGGGGCGCAAGCTGATCCTGACCAACGGCTCGGTCGACCATGTTGATGCGGTGCTGGCGCGGCTCGGCCTCGGCTCGCATTTCGACGGCGTGTTCGACATCATCGCCGCCGAGTTCGAGCCCAAGCCGGCGGCGCAGACCTATCAGAAATTTCTCGGACTGCATGCGGTGGACCCGACCAGATCAGCCATGTTCGAAGACCTCGCCCGCAACCTCACAGTCCCGCATGAACTCGGCATGACCACCGTGCTGGTGGTGCCTGACGGCACCAAGGAAGTGGTGCGCGAGGATTGGGAACTCGAGGGCCGCGATGCGGCCCATGTCGACCACGTCACGGATGATCTGGCGGGGTTCTTGGCCGGGCTGTCCCACCCCAAATAGCCGTCGTACGCCGCGAAGGCGGCTATCGAGTAATCATCGTCATCTCGATTTCATCACGACCGCGGCGGCGTAGCGGATCACCCGCTCCAGCGCGCAAGGCGGGTGATGACGGCGAACCGAGCTTGACTCTCCAGGCCCAAATCCCGAAAAAGCGCCCCAATCCATCAAAATTCCCCGATTTGAAGAGGAAATCCCGATGTCCCTGTCCGCCCTTGAATCCACCATCAACAGCGCCTTCGACGCGCGCGACGGCATCTCGACCTCGACCAAGGGCGAGGTCCGCGACGCCGTGAACCGGTCGCTGGAGATCCTGGACAAGGGCGAGGCGCGCGTTGCCGAGCGCGGGGTCGACGGCAAGTGGAAGGTCAACCAGTGGCTGAAGAAGGCCGTGCTGCTGTCCTTCCGCCTCAACGACATGGACGTCATTCCCGGCGGCCCGGGCCAGGCGAACTGGTGGGACAAGGTGCCCTCGAAGTTCGAGGGCTGGGGCCCGAACCGTTTTCGCGACGCCGGTTTCCGCGCCGTGCCGGGCGCGGTTGTGCGCCGCTCGGCCTTCATCGCCAGGAACGTCGTGCTGATGCCGTCCTTCGTCAATCTCGGTGCTTACGTCGATGAGAGCACCATGGTCGACACCTGGGCCACCGTCGGCTCCTGCGCCCAGATCGGCAAGCGCGTGCACATCTCCGGTGGCGCCGGCATCGGCGGCGTGCTCGAGCCGCTACAGGCCGAGCCCGTGATTATCGAAGACGATTGCTTCATCGGTGCACGCTCCGAGGTCGCCGAGGGCGTCATCGTGCGCAAGGGCGCGGTGCTGGCGATGGGCGTGTTCCTGGGCGCTTCCACCAAGATCGTCGACCGCGAGACCGGCGAAATCTTCATGGGCGAAGTGCCCGAGTATTCGGTGGTGGTGCCCGGCGCGCTGCCCGGCAAGCCGATGAAGAACGGCCAGATCGGCCCGAGCACTGCCTGCGCCGTGATCGTCAAGCGCGTCGACGAGCGCACGCGCTCGAAGACCAGCATCAACGAGCTGTTGCGGGATTGAGCTCGATCCCTCACCGTCAATTCCCGCGCAACGGCGAAGCCTTTGCGCGGGAGTGACGGGACGGATAGCCTCATCGAACCCCCTCTCTCTCCATCGCGACCAATCTCCGGGTGCCTCTCGCGCCCGGAGCCTTTCGCATGGACTGGACCTGGTATCTCTTCCGCTTCGACGGCCGCATCAACCGCGCCAAATATTGGCTGGCCGGGCTCATCATCGTCTGCTGGATGATCTTCATGGCCGCGATCGTGCTGGCGTTCGGCGCCCGCTCGTTCGGTTTTTCGGTCAACGACATCTTCAAGGCCGTCGATCCGGACACCTATCGCAGGCTGTCGCGCGCCGACCTTCCGCTGGCCCTGGCCAAGCTGATCGGCACACCTCTGTTCGCGTGGGTCTTCGCCGCAACGTCCATCAAGCGGTTGCATGACCGCGACAAGAGCGCCTGGTGGGCGCTGCCCTTTTTCGTCCTCCCCGGGCTCATCAACCAGTTCGTGGACCGGATCGGCAACGACTACGCCGGCTTCATGCTGGCCCTGATCTCATTCGTGCTCGCGACCTGGGGCGGGATTGAGCTGCTGTTCTTCCGCGGCTCGAGAAAGACCAACCGCTTCGGCGCCGACCCGCTCTACGTCTCGCCCGCAGGCAGGCCGGGTTGGGATCAGCAGCGTGAGCTCGAAATGCCCGCGCAGAAGGCTGGCCCGCCGCCGCAATGGCGTGTTAAGCCGGAGGCATGACCGATGCTCTCTCCATTGCCCGCGACCTCATCCGCTGCCCCTCGGTAACTCCTGAAGACGCCGGTGCGCTGGGCGTTCTTGAAAAAGCCCTGAACGCAGCCGGCTTCACCTGCCACCGCGTGACCTTCAGCGAGGACGGCACCGCCGACGTCGACAATCTCTATGCGCGGATCGGCACCGAAGGCCCGCACATCACCTTTGCCGGTCATACCGACGTGGTGCCGCCCGGCGACGAGAGCGCCTGGAGCGTCGGCGCATTCTCGGGCGAGGTGAAGGACGGTTTCCTGCACGGCCGCGGCGCCGTCGACATGAAGGGCGGCATCGCCTGCTCGGTCGCCGCGGTGCTGGAACATCTCGCTGCCAACGGCGGCAAGCCGCGCACGGACGAGAAGGGCTCGATCTCGTTCCTCATCACCGGCGACGAGGAAGACGTCTCCATCAACGGCACCATCAAGCTGCTGAAATGGGCCGCCGAGCGCGGCGAAAAGTTCGATCATTGCGTGCTGGGCGAGCCCTCCAATGTCGAGACGCTCGGCGACACCATCAAGGTCGGCCGGCGCGGGTCGCAATCGGGCACGCTCCATGTCGACGGCGTGCAGGGCCACGTCGCCTATCCGCATCGCGCCGCCAACCCGGTGCCGGATATCTCGCGGTTGATCGTTGCCATCTCCGACGAGCCGCTCGACCATGGCAGCGCGCAGTTCCAGGCCTCGAATCTCGAATTCGTCTCCGTCGACGTCGGCAACAAGGCCTTCAACGTCATCCCCGGCGAGGCCCGCGCCAGGTTCAACATCCGCTACAACGACAACCATACGCAGGCATCTCTGCGCGAGTTGGTCGAGACGCGCCTCGCAAAAGCCTGCGGCAACCGCATCAAGGCCCGCATCGTCTGGGAACCCTCGAACTCCAACGTGTTCGTGACCAAGCCCGGTCCGTTCACCGACCTCGCGGTGTCCGCGATCGAAGAGGTAACGGGCCGCAAGCCGGAGCTGTCGACCTCGGGCGGCACGTCGGACGCGCGCTTCATCTCGAGCTACTGCCCGGTGATCGAGTTCGGCCTGGTCGGCCAGACCATGCACCAGGTCGACGAGCGCGTGCCGGTGGTGGACCTGGAGAAGCTGACGAAGGTCTATCGCGGGATACTGACAAGGTATTTTGGGTAGGCACTTTTTTCACCAAACCCTCCGCCGTCATGCCCGGGCTTGTCCCGGGCATCCACGTTCTTCGGCGCTACTGACAAGAAAGAACGTGGATGGCCGGGACGAGCCCGGCCATGACGATGTGGTGAGAGCCCGGACCACCTCACTGGACAATCGTGTCGTAGAGATCATTCCATTCGGGATTATCCCTCAGGATCAGCCTGACCTTCCACGTCCGTGACCAGTGCTTGATGTTATGCTCGCGCTGGATCGCGGTTTGGATGTCTTCATAGCGCTCGAAATAGACGAGCAGCTTGACGCCGTACTTCTTAGTAAAGCCAGGCACGAGCCCATTTCGATGCTCGTAGGTGCGACGAACAAGGTCGCTGGTCACACCGACATACAAAATGCCGTTGGCCGCGCTTGCGAGAATGTAGACCCATCCGCCATGCATGGTCGCATGGTGACGTACGTGGATGGCCGGGACAAGCCCGGCCATGACGCCTGAGGCGACATCAACTCCTTAATAATCCACCCTCATCAGATACAGCCCCTCCGGCGGCGCGACGATCCCGCAGGCTGCGCGATTGCGCGCTTCCAGCGCCGCCGAGAGATCGTCGGCGGTCCAGCGGCCCTCGCCGACCCAGACCAGCGATCCCACCATCGAGCGCACCTGGCTGTGCAGGAACGAGCGGGCCGAGGTGACGATGACGATCTCGCGGCCGTCGCGCAGCACGTCGAGCTGGTCGAGCGTCTTCTCCGGCGATTTCGCCTGGCACTCGGTGTCGCGGAAGGTGGTGAAATCATGCTTGCCGAGCAGGCGTTGAGCCGCCGCATGCATTGCGTCGGCATCGAGCCGACGCGGCACGCGCCAGGCGTGGCCGACGTCGAGCGCGAGATTGGCGCGGGTATTGACGACGCGGTAGCGATAGTGGCGCTTCACGGCCGAGAAGCGCGCCTCGAACGTATCAGGGACGATCTCCGCTTCGAGCACCGCCACCGGATGCGGGCGCAGATGCGCGTTGAGGCCGTCGCGAAAGCGCCCCGGCGGAAACTGCTTCTCGACATCGACATGCGCGACCTGGCCGCGCGCATGCACGCCGGCATCGGTGCGGCCAGCACCATGCACCCGCAGATCCGCACCAGTCATCGCCTTCACGGCTGCTTCCAGCGCGCCCTGCACCGACGGCAGCGTGTCCTGCACCTGCCAGCCGAAGAACGGCGCACCGTCATATTCGATGGTGAGCTTGTAGCGGGGCATCAGGCGAGCCGCATCGGCGGCTCGAGCTTCACGCCGCGCAGGAAATCCTTGGCCAGCATTCGCGCCTTGCCCTCGCGCTGCAGCTCGAGAATACGGATCGCGCCCGCGCCACAAGCGATGGTGAGCTGGTTGTCGAGCACCGCGCCCGGTGCACCGGAGCCCTTGGCGAGCTCGCAGCGCAGGATTTTCACGCGCGCATTCTCGCTGACACCGGCAAGCTCCGCCCAGGCGCCGGGAAACGGCGACAGGCCGTGGATGTGGCGCAGCACCGCATGCGCGGGCTTGTTCCAGTCGATCCGCGCCTCGGCCTTGTCGATCTTGGCAGCATAGGTGACGCCGTCCTCGCTCTGCTTCTTCAGCTGCAGCCCGCCGCGATCGAGTGCCGCCATCGCACGCACCATCAGATCGGCGCCGAGGCGGGAGAGACGATCGTGCAGATCGACCGCGGTCATGTTGTCGGTGATGGCCAGACGCTCGGCCATGGCGACATCACCGGTGTCCAGGCCGACGTCCATCTTCATCACCATGACGCCGCTCTCGGCGTCACCTGCCATGATCGCGCGGTTGATGGGCGCCGCACCGCGCCAGCGCGGCAAGAGCGATGCATGCAAATTATAACAACCTAGCTTCGGCGCATCGAGGATCGCCTGCGGCAGGATCATGCCGTAGGCAACGACGACAGCGGCATCGGCCTCAAAGGCGCTGAACTCGTCGAGCGCTTCCGGTGTCTTCAACGTCTTTGGCGTCAGCACGGGCACGCCGAGCTTTCGCGCGGCTTCCTCGACCGGGGTCGGCTGCATCTGCAGCCCACGCCGTCCCCCGGGCTTCGGCGCACGCGTATAAACGGCCAAGATCTCGTGCCCATGCGCGACGAGTTCGAGCAGCGTCGGCACGGAGAAATCGGGCGTGCCCATGAAGATCAGGCGGAGGGGCATGACAAGAGCTCGATGCGTTCCCTCCCCCCTTGTGGGGGAGGGTTAGGGAGGGGGGTGCCACACGGCGCGGTCTTTCGATTCAAGCGCCGATTAGTTCTTCGCACCGTTGGGACTACCGCCGGGGCCACCCCTCTCCCCGGCCCTCCCCCACAAGGGGGGGGGAGCGCAGGGGGAGCGTGCGGCAACGCCGGTGCTTACAAATGACTCACTCCGCGCGCTTGGCGGCTTTCTCGAACTTCTTGATCACGCGGTCGCGCTTCAGCTTCGACAGATAGTCGACAAACAGCACACCGTTGAGATGGTCGATCTCGTGCTGGATGCAGGTGGCGTAGAGGCCTTCGGCGTCCTCCTCGTGCAGCTTGCCGTCGAGATCGGTGAAACGCACGCGCACCTTCGCGGGCCGCTCGACCTCCTCGTAATATTCGGGGATCGACAGGCAGCCTTCCTCGTAGACCGACAGCTCCTCGGAAGAGGCGACGATCTCCGGATTGATGAAGACGCGCGGCTCCGGCTTGGTCTCGTCGTCCTGGCTGGGCTTGGCGAGATCCATGGTGATCAGCCGCAGCGGCTGCGCGATCTGGATCGCAGCAAGGCCAATGCCGGGCGCGTCGTACATGGTCTCGAACATGTCGTCGGCAAGCTTGCGGATCTCCGGCGTGACCTTCTCGATCGGCTTGGAGACCAGACGCAGCTGCTTGTCGGGCAGGATGATGATTTCTCTGAGGGCCATGGCGGGCGATTTAAGCCGCGCGCGACAGGCGGTCAATGCGGCGGGTAACGCGTTAACCCTCCGCTAACCATAAAACTTCACCCTTGGTTAACCATAAAAATGAGGGGGCCGTTAGCCCCATCGTTCCCTCTTCGTTCGCTTGGGGGCGCGAATCGGCTAGAAGGGCTGGCATGAACGAGATCATTTTCATGCTCGGCGACTGGCCGGTGCGCACCATCGATGGGCTGATCGGCTTCGGCGCCCTCGTCCTCATCCTGCTGGTGGTGATTGCGGTGGTGATCGCCAGATCCGGGCGACGTGGCGCGGAACTGGCGATGGCGCACGCAATCCGGGCCGACGAGCTCGAAGAGCGGCTCGCCCAGGTGCTGCACGCTCAAGCTGAGGCCTCCGGCCGGGTCAACGCCATGACCCAGACTCTGGCCGGCCGCCAGGCCGAGATGGCCCGTGCTGTCAACGAGCGGCTGGATTCGGTGACCCATCGGGTCGGCCAGTCCATGGAGCACTCGACCCGCAACACCATGGAGAGCCTGCGCGCCCTGCACGAGCGGCTCGGCATCATCGACAGCGCGCACAAGAACCTCACCGACCTCACCACGCAGGTCACGACCTTGCGCGACGTGCTCGCCAACAAGCAGTCGCGCGGCGCCTTCGGCCAGGCGCGGATGGAGGCGATCGTCCAGGACGGCCTGCCGAAGGGCGCCTACGAATTCCAGTTCACGCTCTCGACCGGCAAGCGCCCCGATTGCGTCGTGTTCCTGCCCGACCAGCGCCCGCTCTGCATCGATGCGAAATTTCCGCTGGAGGCGATGACCGCGCTGCACGATGCCCGCACCGACGAGGAGAAGCGCCTCGCCACGCAGCGGCTGCGCGGCGACGTGATGAAGCATGTCAGCGACATCGCCGAAAAATACCTCGTCACCGGCGAGACCCAGGAGATGGCGCTGATGTTCGTGCCGTCGGAATCGGTCTACGCCGAGATCCATGATGGTTTCGACGACGTGATCCAGAAGGCCTACCGCGCACGCGTCGTGCTGGTGTCGCCCTCGCTGCTGATGCTCGCGATCCAGGTGATGCAGCAGATCATGAAGGACGCGCGCATGCGCGATGCCGCCGACCAGATCCAGACCGAGGTTATCAAGCTCGGCGACGACCTCGGCCGCCTGCGCGACCGCGTGCTGAAGCTGCAGAAACATTTCGCCGACGCCAACGAGGACGTCCGCCAGATCCTGATCTCCGCCGACAAGATCGAGAAGCGGGCGGGCCGAATCGAGGAGCTCGATTTCAGCAAGACGGACGCGCCGGCTGAGGGCCCGCGGCTGGTGTCGGGAGCGCCGGAGCTGTTTCCAAGGAAGCTGCAGGCGGGGGAGTGATCCTCAGTCGTCATGGCCGGGCTTGTCCCGGCCATCCACGCCTTTGTCGCCGCACTAAGAACGTGGATGCCCGGGACAAGCCCGGGCATGACGGCTTTTGTGGTCGAGGCATCTCGGCCAGAATCTGCTAACACCTCCCCATGACCGCACCCGACGCCACCTCCCCCGCCGGCTCCGACACCCCTGCGACCTCGTGGCGCGACAGCCTCGCCGTGTACCTGCAGCCGCGGGTACTGATCGTGCTGTTCCTCGGCTTCTCCTCGGGACTGCCGCTGGCGCTGTCGGGCTCGACGCTGCTGGTGTGGATGCGCGAGGCAGGCGTCGATCTCAAGACCATCGGGCTGTTTGCGCTGGTCGGCACGCCCTACACGCTGAAGTTCCTGTGGGCGCCGCTGGTGGATGCGCTGCATGTGCCGCTGTTCACCCATGCCTTCGGCCGCCGGCGGGGCTGGCTGCTGTTCTCGCAGCTGCTGCTGATCGTTTCGATCCTGCTGCTGGCGATGACCGATCCCGCGAGTTCGCCGTTCTACGTCGCGCTCGGCGCGCTGCTGGTGGCGACGACATCCTCGACCCAGGACATCGTGGTCGACGCCTTCCGCGTCGAGAGCCTCCCCGAGAGCGAGCAGGCCGCCGGCATGGCTGCTTACGTCGCGGCCTATCGCATCGGCATGCTGGTCTCGACCGCGGGGGCGCTGTTCATCGTCTCCGGCTTCGAGAGCACCGGCATCACGCGCTCATCGGCCTGGATGTGGGGCTATGTGGTGATGGCGGCGATGGTGCTGATCGGAACGATCACGGCGCTGCTTGCGACCGAGCCCGAGCAATCGGTACGGGCCGAAGCGGCAACGCATGAAGAGACCGCGTTCACGCGCGTGCTGCACGCGGCGATCGGCGCGTTCTCCGAATTCCTGTCGCGCAAGGACGCGATCGCAGCCCTCGCCTTCGTCGTGCTGTTCAAGTTCACCGACGCGTTCTCCGGCACCATGACCGCGCCGTTCGTGATCGACCTCGGCTTCACCCGCAACGATTATGCGGCGATCGTCAAGGGCGTCGGCCTCGCTGCGACGCTGATCGGCGGCTTTGCCGGCGGCTTCGTTGCGCGGCGTTATTCGCTGGCAAATTCGCTCTGGATCGGCGGCGTGGTGCAGGCGCTGGCCAACCTCACCTTCTCCTGGCTTGCCGTGCTCGGCACCAATCAATGGGCGCTGGCGCTCGCCATCTCCGCGGAGAATTTCACCAGCGCCATCGGCACCGTGATCTTCGTCGCCTATCTCTCGGCTCTGTGCCAGAACCCGCTGCACACGGCGACGCAATACGCGCTGCTCACCGCGCTCGCGGCGGTGGGGCGGACGTATCTGTCGTCGGGCGCCGGCTTCGTCGCTGACAGCACCGGCTGGCCGCTGTTCTTCGTGATCTGCGTGCTGGTGGCGATTCCGAGCCTGGCGCTGCTGACTTGGCTGCAGAAGCGCGGGCATTTCGAGGCGTTGGGGCCGGTGAGGGTTTAGGGCCGCCCCTACTGCTTCTTCACCAAACTCCACTTCGTGACCACGGCCTCGCTCATCTGGCCAGGGTCGCTGGCGCAGGCGACCTCGTCCACCTTGACCGAGATTTCCTTGCCGACGAAGGATTTCAGCTGCGAAGCCTGCGCGTTGCTGGAGGTGACGAGCTGGAAGGTCTCGGGCCCGGTCTCGAGATCGCACAGCCCGTTCGGTGCCGGCAGGCGGCGCGGCTCGGAGGTGATCTGGTACATCGCGATCCGCTTGCCCGCGTTCTTGACGTCGCGAATCTTCATGGCGTTCAGCTCGCCCGAGAGCACCTCGCCGGCGCTGATCGGCTTGCCGGGCTTCGACGGCGGCGGAGCCCGGTCGTCTTCCTGCTGTGCGGCAATGGCCGGTGCCGCCAACAGCAGCACCGTCGCGACCAAGGCGAAGCGTGTGGCGAAAAGTTTCGTCATGTCGTCCGTTCCGTAACTCTGGATGGCTAGAACAGGGTCCGCTGCCGCATGGCGGCCGATAACGTGCCCTCGTCGAGATAATCAAGCTCGCCGCCGACGGGCACACCATGGGCCAGCCGGGTTACTTTCACGTTGGCGTCCTGAAGCAGGTCGGTGATGTAATGCGCCGTGGTCTGGCCGTCGACCGTCGCATTCAGCGCAAGAATGATCTCGTGCACCTCGGCCGCATGCGCCCGCGCCACCAGCGCGTCGATGGTGAGGTCCTGCGGGCCGACGCCGTCGAGCGGCGACAGGGTCGCGCCCAGCACATGGTAGCGGCCTTGCGTCGCATTGGCCCGCTCCAGCGCCCAGAGATCGGCGACGTCGGCGACGACGACGATGATCGCGGGATCGCGCTTCGGGTCGGTGCAGACGGTGCAGGGATTTTGCGTGTCGATGTTGCCGCAGGTCTTGCAGACCTGTACCTTGTCCAGCGCGACCTGCAAGGCTGATGACAGCGGCATCATCAGCGCTTCGCGCTTCTTGATGAGGTGCAGCGCCGCGCGCCGCGCAGAGCGCGGGCCGAGGCCCGGCAGCCGCGCGAGAAGCTGGACAAGCCGCTCGATTTCGGGACCTGCAACCGCGCCCATCTTACTGGCCGAACAGCCCCGGCGGCAGGCCCAGCCCGCCGGTGAGCGACTGCATTTTCTCCTGCATCGCGGTCTCCGCCTTGCGGCGGGCATCGCTGAGCGCGGTGACGAGCAGATCTTCCAGCACCTCGCGCTCTTCAGCCTTCATCAGCGAGGGGTCGATCTTGATGCCCTTGACGTCCATCTTCGCGGTCATGCGCACGGCGACGAGACCGCCGCCGGAAATGCCCTCGACCTCCACGTTGCCGAGCTGCTCCTGCATCTCCTGCATCTTGGATTGCAGCTGCGCCGCCTGCTTCATCATGCCGAGAAAATCAGCCATGGGTGCTCGTCCTTGGAAAGTGGCTCAGAGATCGTCGTCGGCGTCGGAACCATCGGGCGGATCGTCAGAGCCATAGTCGGCGTTAATATTGGATTCCGGCGTCTCGGGGGCAAGCCTGCGGACCTCGACGACCTTCGCACCGGGGAAGCGCGACAGCACCTCCTGCACGCGCGGATCGGCTTCCGCCGAACGTGCATGTTCCTGCTTCGCCGCCTGGTTCATCGAGCGCAGCGTCGGCTGGCCCTTCTCGTTCGAGACGATCACGGTCCAGCGCCGGCCGGTCCACATCTCGAATTTTCGCGCGAGCTCGGTGATCATCGTCTTCGAGGCGTTCGGCTCGAGCGCGATTTCGAGACGGCCCTCCTCGAAACGGACGAGGCGCATGTCCCCTTCCAGCGCGGCCTTGGTCATGACGTCGCGCTTCTGGCTGGCAAGCGCAACGAGCTGGGTGAAGCTGGTGATGCGCAGCTGGGGTGCGGCGCCTTGCGGATCCGGCGCGGGCGCAGCCATCTGCGGCCGGACTCCGCCGCCGAACGCCGATGGCGATGGGGTCGGCATGCGAACCGGCGCAGCAGACACGACCGGCGCCGCGGAGGCCGTCGGCGCTGCCGGCGCGCCACTGCGCGCAGCACTCCCGCCGCTACCCACGACCGTCGAGCCGCCGCCGTTCTGCTCCAGCATCCGGATCGCTTCGTCCGGCGTCGGCAGGTCGGCGACATAGGCGATGCGCACCAGCACCATCTCGGCGGCAGCGGCAGGACGCGTCGCGGCCTGCACCTCGGTGATGCCCTTGAGTAGCATCTGCCACATCCGCGACAGCACGCGCATCGAGATCTTCGAGGCGAAATCCTTGGCGCGGACGCGCTCGGTCTCGCCATAGGCGACGTTGTCGGCGGTGGCCGGCACGATCTTCACGCGGGTAACGAAATTGACGAACTCGGCGAGATCGGAGAGCACGACGATCGGATCGGCGCCGACATCGTACTGGTCGCGGAATTCCTTGAAGGCGCTCGCGATGTCGCCGCGCGCGAGCGAGTCGAACAGGTCGATGACGCGAGTACGGTCGGCAAGGCCCAGCATCTGCCTGACGGCGTCGGCCTTCACCTGACCTGCCGCATGCGCGATGGCCTGGTCGAGCAGCGACAGCGAGTCGCGTACCGAGCCTTCCGCGGCGCGCGCGATGATGCCGAGCGCCTCGGGCTCGATCTCGACGCTTTCCTTCGCGGCGATGTTGGCGAGGTGCTGCATCAGCACGTCGGCCTCGACACGGCGCAGGTCGAAGCGCTGGCAGCGCGACAGCACCGTCACCGGAACCTTGCGGATCTCGGTCGTCGCGAACACGAATTTGGCGTGCTCCGGCGGTTCCTCCAGCGTCTTCAGGAAGGCGTTGAACGCCGCCGTCGACAGCATGTGGACTTCGTCGATGATATAGACCTTGTAGCGGGCGCTGGCCGGCGCGTAGCGCACGCTGTCGTTGATCTGGCGGACGTCGTCGACGCCGGTGTGCGAGGCCGCGTCCATCTCCAGCACGTCCATGTGCCGGCTTTCCATGATCGCCTGGCAATGCACGCCCAGCGTCGGCATGTGGATGGTCGGGCCCTTCACCGAGCCGTCCGGCATCTCGTAGTTGAGCGCACGGGCCAGAATGCGCGCGGTGGTGGTCTTGCCGACGCCGCGGACGCCGGTGAGGATCCAGGCCTGCGGAATCCGCCCGGTCTCGAACGCATTGGAAACGGTGCGGACCACGGCCTCCTGGCCGATCAGGTCGTCAAAGCTTGAAGGGCGGTATTTGCGTGCCAGCACCCGGTAGGGCGCGTTGCCAGCCTGGCCGGCGCTATCGGGGTTCGGAGGGGCGCCAGCGTCGGTCATCGGTCGATCCGCAATGAAATGTCTCTCGGCCGGCTTTTGCGGAAAGGAGCGCGCTGGCGGGAGCCCCGCCGGCGCAATTCGCTCGAAAAAACAGGTAGGAGACTGACGAGCGACCCGATCCGGACCTCGTTAGGGCTGCTTCCTTCCGGACCTGACCCGGTTGGCGAGTGGCTCGTCCACCGCCAATCTCCCGATCCCTATTTGGGGCCAAAGAAACGGGAAAGCAAGCGGGTATCGGCGCGAACTGCTCGATCTTGCCCAGCATCCAGGCAATTTCGGGTCTGCCCAGCCGATAGGCTGTGCTTTCGCTGCTGGGACCACCTTGCTAAGAACGCTGCCGGAACTCCGTCCAACCAGAAGAGCGATTGATCCCAATGGTTACACGTCGTGATGTTGCATCGATTGTCGGACTTGGCGCCATCGGCGCCGTGACCGCAGGCGCGCTGGCCTCGCCGGCCGTGGCCCAGGCCGCCGATCCCAACGAATCGACCTTCGCCCGCATCCGCCGCACCAAGAAGATGCGGATCGGCGCAGTCGGCGGAGGCGCGCCCTACTACATGAAGGATCTCTCCAGCGGCCAGTGGAAGGGCTTCTACATCGACATCGCCAAGGCCCTTGCCGACGACATGGAAGCCGAACTCGAGATCACCGAGACCACCTGGGGCAATTCGGTGCTCGATCTCCAGTCCAACAAGATCGATATCTTCTTCGGCCTGAACCCGACCCCGAAACGCGCGCTGGTGATCGACTTCTCCGTGCCTGTCTTCAACAACGCCTTCGGCATCCTCTGCAAGAAGGACTTCAAGCCGAAGAGCTGGGCCGAGCTGAACTCGCCCGACATCAAGATCGCGGTCGACCAGGGCTCCTCGCACGACCAGGTCGTCAGCCGCCTGACGCCGAAGGCGCAGATCTCGCGGCTGAAGACCGCGGACGATGCCACCGCCGCGCTGCAGACCGGCCGCGTCGACGCGCAGTGCCTGATCACCATGCTGTCGCTGACGGTGCTGAAGAAGAACCCCTCGCTCGGCCAGTTCGTGCTGCCGACGCCGATCTTCGCGACGACGTCGAATGCCGGCTTCCGCCGCGAGAACGACAAGACCTGGCGCGACTACGTCAACACCTGGATCGACTTCAACAAGGGCCTCGGCTTCATCCGCAACGCCATCATCACCAACATGGAGCTGGTGGGCGTGACCGAAGCGGACATTCCGCCGGGCGTTTCGTTGTAAGGCATCGAACTTGGGGCAGTCTAAATCTGCATACGCCTCTCCACTCCCTCTCCCGCTTGCGGGAGAGGGAGTGGAGAGGGTGTCTCCTGCAGAGAGACTCCCCCAGAGGAAAGAGCCCTCACCCGCATCGCATCTTCGATGCGATGCGACCTCTCCCGCAAGCGGGAGAGGTGAAGGAAGAAAAAACGCATGTATCAGTGGGACTTCGGCATTCTCTGGGGCTATCGCTGGCTCTTTCTCGACGGCCTTGGCGTCACCGTCGGCTTCACCGTCGTCATCGTCGCGCTCGGGCTCGTGTTCGGCCTGTTCGGCGCCTTCGGCAGCCTGTCGCGCTTCAAGCCGGTGCGGCTCCTCGCACTCACCTTCATCGAGGCGTTCCGCTGCACGCCGATCCTGGTGCAGCTGATCTGGTTCTACTACGCGCTGCCGATCCTGGCCGGCGTCGAGATGACGCCGATTACGGCGTCCGCGCTGGCGCTCTCGCTCTATGGCGGCTCGTTCTATTCCGAGATCATCCGTGGCGGCATCATCTCGATCGACAAGGGCCAGTCGGAAGCCGGCGCGGCGCTCGGCATGACGCCGGGCCAGAGCATGCGACGGATCGTCCTGCCACAGGCGATCAAGCGCATGATCCCGGCGCTGATGAACCAGTCGATCATCCAGTTCAAGAACACCTCGCTGGTCTCGGTGCTGGCAGTGCCTGATCTGGTCTATCAGAGCCAGGTCGCAGCCCACGACAGCTACCGGCCGCTGGAAACCTACACTGCGGTTGCGGTCGCCTATGCGGCGATCCTGATCCCGCTCACCATCATCGTCCGCCGCGGCGAGAAGCGACTGGCGGTTGGCGAATGAGCGACCTATCCAAGACCATTTCGAAAATCGAGATCCGTGGCCTGCGCAAGAGCTTTGGCAGCAACGAGGTTTTGAAGAACATCAATCTCGACGTCGCCAAGGGCGGCGTTGTCGCGCTGATCGGGCCATCCGGCTCCGGTAAATCGACCTTGCTTCGCTGCATCAATCTGCTGGTCGTCCCGGACGGCGGCAGCGTCCGCGTCGGCGACACACGCTTTGCATTCGGCGAAGGCTCAAAGCTCCCAGACGTGAAGACACTGGCAAAATTCCGCGCGACCACCGGCATGGTGTTCCAGCACTTCAATCTGTTCCCGCACATGACGACGCTGCAGAACGTGATGGAGGGGCCGGTCACGGTGCGACGCATCGCCAAGGCCGACGCTGAAAAGCTCGCACGGGCTCAGCTCGCCAAGGTCGGGCTCGCCGAGAAGGCCGACCAATATCCGGCGACGCTCTCCGGCGGCCAGAAGCAGCGCGTCGCGATCGCACGCGCGCTGGCGATGGAGCCGGATGTCATGCTGTTTGACGAGGCGACCTCGGCACTCGATCCCGAGCTCGTCGGCGAGGTGCTGAACGTGATCCAGCAACTGGCCTCCGAGGGCATGACCATGGTGATCGTGACCCACGAGATCGCCTTTGCCCGCGAGGTCGCCGACCGCCTCATCTTCATGCGCGACGGTGTCGTCGTCGAGGAGGGCCCGGCGCGGCAGGTGATCGACAACCCGCAGGAAGCCGCGACGCGCGCCTTCCTCAGCCATTTCCACCGCACCGGCGCACTGCCCCCGGCCAACGCAACACCGTGATGCCCGAGATCAACCGCGTCTATCTCGTTACCGGTGCCGCCAGCGGCATCGGCCGCGCCACCGCAAAACTGCTCGCGTCGACTGGCGTCGCGCTTCTGCTCCACACGCGCTCGAACGCAGAAGGTCTCGATGCCACCGCGACCGAGGCCGAAGCCAAAGGCGCCGTCGTCGTCAAATGCCTCGGCGATCTCGCCGAGGAAGTCGCTGTCTCCGAGGCCATCGCCGCGACCCAACGCGCCTTCGGTCGGCTCGACGGATTGATTTTGGTCGGCGGCCACGCCCGCCGCGGCAGCGCGATCGGTACGCCCGCGGATCAATTCCGCCGGGCGATGGATGAATCGGCGCTGGCCTTCACGCGGATGGTCGATGCCGCACTGCCGCTGCTGCGCGCTGGGCAGGATGCGCGGATCGTCGCGGTATCGTCCTTTGTCGCGCATGCGATCCGGCCGGAATTCGCGCCCTTCGCCGCCACCGCCGCCAGCCGTGCCGCGCTCGAAGCGCTGGTACGGTTGACCGCCGTCGAACTCGCCAGGGACGGCATCACCGTCAACGCGGTTGCGCCCGGCTTGATCATCAAGGACAAGTCCAGCGAGAGCCGGCTGTCGCCCGAGCAGATCGCCGCGACCGAAGCGCTGATCCCGATACGCCGCCGCGGGCGGCCGGAGGAAGTCGCCGAGATCATCGCCTTCCTGGCGTCCCCGAAAACATCCTACGTCACTGGCCAAGTCTGGCACGTCAATGGAGGCCTGACATGACCGAAGCGACCATCGAACGTCTTCGCCTGTTCCTGATCGAGAGCCCGATCAAGATGGCGCGCCTGCAGGGCGTCGGCAACGTCAAGGGTACGGTGAAGCGCGTGCTGATCGAGCTGACGTCGAGCGACGGCGTGATCGGTTGGGGCGAAGCGGCGCCGTGGGAGGTGTTCACGGGAACGGCTGAAGCGGCATTTTCCGCGCTCGATATTTATCTGCGGCCGATCCTGCTCGGCAAATCCGTGCGCCGCATCCGCGCGCTGATGGCCGAGCTCGACCGCGCGCTGGTCGGCCACGCGGAAGCGAAGGTTGCAATCGAAATGGCGCTGCTCGACATCGTCGGCAAGGCGTCCGGCCTGTCGGTCGCCGACCTGCTGGGCGGCCGCGTGCGGGACACGATCCCGCTGTCGTTCTCGATCGCCGATCCCGATTTCGCAGCCGATCTCGAGCGCATGCGAAAAATGGTTCCCGAAGGCAATGTCATCTACAAGGTCAAGACCGGCGTGAAGCCGCATCGCGAGGATCTCGACCATCTCGAAGCGATCCGCAAGGAATTCGGCGACAAGGTCGATCTGCGGGTCGACTACAACCAGGCGCTGGCGCCGTTCGGCGCCATCAGGATCCTGCATGATGTCGAGGCGTTTGCGCCGACCTTCATCGAGCAGCCCGTGCCGCGGAAGTTTCTCGACGTGATGGCGCAGCTTGCCACTGCGCTGGAAACGCCCGTGCTCGCCGACGAAAGCTGTTTCGACCGTCGCGACATGATGGAGGTGGTGCGGCGCGAGGCGGCCGACGCCGTCTCGATCAAGCTGATGAAGGCCGGCGGCCTGTTCGAGGCGCAGGCGATCATGTCGATCGCCGACACCGCCGGCCTGCCCGGCTACGGCGGCACGCTGTGGGAGGGCGGCATTGGGCTGGCCGCCGGCACACAGCTGATCGCGGCGACGCCAGGCATCTCGCTCGGCTGCGAGTTCTATATGCCGCATCACGTGCTGACCGAGGACGTGCTCGAGGAGCGCGTTCGCAACCACGATGGTCACGTTGTCGTGCCCGACGGCCCCGGCCTCGGCATTCGCGTCAGCGAGGCCTCGGTCCGCGCCAATGCGCGGGTGCTGGCGGAGGGGTAATTCCTGTCATTCCGGGGCGCCCGCAGCGCGAGCCCGGAATCCACTGCGCTCCGCTTCGCTGCGTTTGTCCAGAACGACGACCGTGTATGCAGCTGGAGCGGAGCCCTAACCTTCCCCTCGCCAACTCCGTATCGTATGGTCCGACCAAACGAGCCCGCCACCACCGGGCAATCCGGAAACGCATATGCCCGAGCCCGCCTGGTCGCTGCACTCCCGCCTGAAAGAGGACACCATCGACATCGGCGATCTGCCGCTGTCGAAGGTGCTGGTCATCAAGGACGCGCATTATCCCTGGCTGCTGCTGGTGCCGCGGCGCGCCGATGCGGTCGAGATCATCGACCTCGACGAGGTCCAGCAGGCACAATTGATGACGGAGATCTCCCGCGTCTCGCGCGCGCTGAAGGAGATCACCAGATGCGACAAGCTCAATGTCGCGGCGCTCGGCAACCTCGTGCCGCAGCTTCACGTTCACATCATCGCGCGCCGCACCAGTGACGCCGCCTGGCCGCGGCCGGTTTGGGGCGTGATGCCGCCCTTGCCGCACGATGCCGCCGAGGTGCAGAATTTCATCAGCGCGCTTCGCCGAAAAATCTGGTTGGGTTGAAAGAACAAGAAATGTCAGCATTCGACTCGTTTCCGCTGGGGCAGCCGGCCTTCGTCACCAACGTCCTCGATCGCGCCGCGCATCTGCGCCGCGACGACGAAAAACTGTTCGCGCTGGAGCAGAAGTCCTCCTCGCGCGCCTATGTCGTCTACCGCGACTCGCTGCTGGTGAAGCGCGAGGGCGACAAGACGCGCGCCCTGCTCTCGATCGACGAAGCGCTGAAATGCGGCGCCAATCCCGGCACGATCTTTCTGGGCCTGCGCGACGGCGCGGCAATCTTCGGCATGGGCCTCGCCCAGGCGGCGGCCGAAAAGCTTGTTGGCCGCGAGGACTACACCGTCACCGAGCTGCGCGGCATGGCAATGCAGGGCGCGATCCCACCCGAGGAGCTGTCGGCCATCGCGATGGCAAAGTCGATGGTCGGCTGGCACCAGCGCCACGGCTATTGCGCCAATTGCGGCACACGCAGCGCGATGAAGGAAGGTGGCTGGAAGCGCGACTGCCCGGCCTGCAAGGCAGAACACTTTCCGCGCACCGACCCCGTCGTGATCATGCTGGTGGCATCAGGCGACAAGTGCCTGCTCGGCCGCCAGAAGCAGTTTCCGCCGGGCATGTATTCCTGTCTCGCCGGCTTCGTCGAGGCCGCCGAGACCATCGAGGACGCGGTACGCCGCGAGATCCTCGAAGAGTCGGGCATTCGCTGCACCGACGTGCAGTACTACATGACGCAGCCCTGGCCCTACCCTTCGTCGTTGATGATCGGTTGCAGCGCGCGGGCGCTGAACGAGGACGTCGTCGTCGATCACTCCGAGCTCGAGGACGCCCGCTGGTTCACGCGCGAGGAGGCGGCGCTGATGCTGAAGCGGACTCATCCCGACGGGCTTGCCGGGCCGCATCCCTTCGCCATCGCGCATCACCTCCTCGGCCGCTGGGTGCACGACAAGAGCTGAGAGCGATGGCGCCATCCGAGATCGCGCCGCGCATCGTCTGCATCGGCATTCCCGTCCGCGACCTCACCTTTCGCGTCGATTCCGTGCCGGAGCGCGGCAGCAAGGCGAACGCCACGCATCTCGCGGAGATCTGCGGCGGCAATGCGCTCAATGCCGCGATCGCGATGGCGCGGCTCGGCGGACGCATTGCGTTTGCTGGGCCGATGGGCGACGCGCGGGAGACGTCGAGCGGCTTCATTCTCGACCAGATGGCTGCCGAGGGGATTGAGACGGCGCATATCGTGCGCCTTCCGGGCGCGGCCACGCCCGTCTCCGCGATCTTCATCGACGCAACAGGCGAACGCACGCTGACGATCTACCGCGATCCCGCGCTGTGGACCGTGAAGCTGTCAGACGCCGACGAACTGCTCGCTGATTGCCAGGCGGTCCTCGTCGAGAGCCGCTGCGGCGCCTTCTGCATCGATCTCTGCACCGAGGCGCGCCGGCGCGGCATCCCCGTCATCGTCGGCGTCGACCGCGCAATGGCGCTCAACGACGGCCTGCTGACGGCCGCCTCGCACCTGCTGTTTTCCAGCGAGCAGGTCCAGGAGACGGCCGGCATCGCTGACGACAGCGAGGCGCTGAAGCGGCTGGCACAGCTGACGTCTGGCTTCCTCGCTGCGACGCGCGGCCCCCGAGGCACGATCTGGCTGAACGAGGCGGGGGCGCTGGAGGAAACGCCGGCCTTCCCCGTCGAGGCTGTCGATACGCTCGGAGCTGGCGACGTCTTCCACGGCGCCTTTACGCTGCGGCTCGCCGAGGGCTGCGGGGTGCGGGAGGCGCTGCGATTCGGCGCGGCCGCCGCAGCCCTGAAATGCACGCGCCATGGCGGCGGTCCGGCGGCGCCTCAACGCATTGAAGTGGAAGGTTTTTTACGCGACAGGCGTTAGAACCATTCCGAGAGCGGATCGAGATTCCGGGCTTGCAGTAGAAGATTTTCCTCTATAAGAGGGAAATCAACCATCATATTGGAACAAAGTTCTTCAAATGACCGACGCCGCTGTCCAGATCCCCGAGACGAGCCGCCGCCTCGACGCCATCGACCGCAAGATCCTGATGGTCCTCCAGGAGGATGCCTCCCTCTCCGTCGCCGAAATCGGCGACCGTGTCGGGCTGTCCTCGACCCCCTGCTGGAAGCGCATCCAGCGCCTGGAGGCCGACGGCGTGATCCTGAAGCGGGTCGCGCTGGTCGACCAGAACAAGATCGGGCTCGGCATCTCCGTGTTCGTGTCGGTGGAGAGCTCGGACCATTCCGACGCCTGGCTCAAGAAATTCGCCGAAGCGGTCAGCGCCATGCCCGAGGTGATGGAGTTCTACCGCATGGCCGGCGATGTCGATTACATGCTGCGCGTCGTGGTCGCGGACATGCAGGCCTATGACGTCTTCTACAAGAAGCTGATCGCCGCCGTGCCGTTGAAGAACGTCACGTCGCGCTTCGCGATGGAGAAGATCAAGTCGGTCACGGCGCTGCCGATTCCGGCCGTGGTCGCGGCGTAGCTTTTCACCTCTCCCGTAAGAACGGGGCGAGGGAGTAGACCGACGCCTGAGCGATCGCTCGGCTCATCTCAGATCTTCTGATTGTACTCGCCGACTTCCGGATGCGTGCGCAGCACGCTGTTCACCATCTCGAACATGTCGTGCATGCGCTGCTCGGAGACCGGGCTCTCGACCACGACCACGAGCTCTGGCTTGTTCGAGGACGCCCGCACCAGGCCCCAGCTGCCGTCCTCGACCGTGACGCGCACCCCGTTGACAGTGACGAGATCGCGGATCGCCTGGCCGCCGATCCTGGCGCCCTTGGCCTGCAAGTCTTCGAAGTGCTTCACCACCTGGTCGATGACGCCATACTTGGTCTCGTCGGCGCAATGCGGCGACATGGTCGGCGACGACCAGGTCTTGGGCAGCGCGTTCTTCAGGTCGGCCATCGACTTGCCGGGAGCGCGATCGAGCATGTCGCAGATCGCGAGCGCCGAGACCAGACCGTCGTCATAGCCGCGGCCATATGGCTTGTTGAAGAAGAAATGGCCGGACTTCTCGAAACCGGCCAGCGCGCCGGTCTCGTTGGTGCGACGCTTCATGTAGGAATGGCCGGTTTTCCAGTAGGCCGTCCTGGCGCCTTGTTTCTGAAGCACCGGATCGGTGATGAACAGGCCGGTCGATTTCACGTCGACGATGAACTGGGCGTCCTTGTGGATCGCCGACATGTCGCGCGCCAGCATCACGCCGACCTTGTCGGCAAAGATCTCCTCGCCGGTGTCGTCGACGACGCCACAACGGTCGCCGTCACCGTCGAAGCCGAGGCCGACATCGGCCTTGTGATGCAGCACCGCGTCGCGGATCGCGTGCAGCATCTCCATGTCCTCAGGGTTCGGATTGTATTTCGGGAAGGTGTGGTCGAGCTCGGTGTCGAGCGGGATCACCTCGCAGCCGATCGCCTCCAGCACCTGCGGCGCGAAGGCACCGGCCGTGCCGTTGCCGCAGGCGGCGACGACCTTGAGCTTGCGCTTGAGCTTCGGGCGGTTGGTGAGATCGGCGATGTAGCGCGCCGGGTAGCTCTCGTGGAACTGGTAGGAGCCGCCAGCCTTGTTCTTGAAATCGGCGTTGAGCACGATCTCCTTCAGCCGCGTCATCTCGTCGGGACCGAAGGTCAGCGGGCGGTTGGCACCCATCTTCACGCCGGTCCAGCCGTTGTCGTTATGCGACGCCGTCACCATCGCAACGGCGGGCACGTCGAGATCGAACTGCGCGAAATAGGCCATCGGCGTCACCGCGAGGCCGATGTCGTGGACCTTGCAGCCAGCGGCCATCAGGCCGGAGATCAGCGCATATTTGATCGAGGCCGAATAGCCGCGGAAGTCATGGCCGGTGACGATCTCCTGGCGGACGCCGAGTTCCGCGATCAGCGCGCCGAGCCCCATGCCGAGCGCCTGCACGCCCATGAGGTTGATTTCCTTCTGGAACAGCCAGCGCGCGTCGTATTCGCGAAAACCAGTCGGCTTCACCATCGGCTCGGATTCGAAGGCGTAGGTATTGGGCAGCAACACGGATTTCGGCTTGGGAAACATTGAGACGGTCTCGTGAAATGGGCAGGAATTGGCGCAGCCTTAGCGAATGCCGGGCCGCAGCGGAAGGCGGGAATGCAGGCTTATGGCCGCCAATTGCGGCAGTTTGGCAACGATGAAAGGTTACCAGCCGGCGGCCTGATCAGGCCGATCTGCGTTCATCGGGGCGTTATGCGCCCGAACTCACTGCTCCAGCACCATCTGGCCGTTGGCATACTCGAAACGCTTCAGGCGGGACAGGAAGGAGAGGCCGAGCAGGTTCTCGGACAGCGCCGCGTCCGGCAGCACCATGGCATCGACATCGCGCACGACGAGACCGCCGACGTCCAGCATCGCGATCCGGGCACGCGCGGCCTTGATGGTGCCGTTCGCGGTGGTGACGGTGGCGTTGTATTCACTGCGCGAGGGACGCAGGCCGAAACGCGCGGCCGAGGTCTCGTTCAGCGCCACCACGGAGGCGCCGGTATCGACCATGAAGCCGATGCGCTGGCCGTCGATGCGGCCTTCGGTCTGGAAATGGCCACGGCCGTCGCGGGGAATATTGAGGCTGCGACCGCCGGCCGGCGCCGTCGTTGCAACCGCGACATTCGTGCGCGGCACCGAGGTGGCGGAGGCGGAGCTCATCTTGTCCGCCATCTCCGCCATGAATGTACCGAGACCGATCATCACGGCCGCGAAGATCACTATGTTACGCATCACACCACTTCCGAGCCGGAAAGCCCGATTTCACCACGCGGCAGGCCCGTCGGCGACCGAGGCCGCGGCGGAGCCGGTGCTATTTTGACGAAAAGGATGAGCGGACGGTTAATGCGGCATCCCGCTTTGTCAGGTCCCGCGCGGCTTCGCCCGGCGGGTCGGCAGCGCGCTTGCCGGATCGTCCGGCCAGGGATGACGCGGGTAGCGGCCGCGCAGGTCGGAGCGGACCGCGGCGTAACTGCCGCGCCAGAAGCCGGGAAGATCGCGCGTCACCTGCACCGGGCGCTGCGCCGGCGACAGCAATTCCAGCACCAAGGGCACCTTGCCGGCGGCGATCGACGGATGGGCGTTGAGGCCGAACAATTCCTGGAGCCGCACCGCAATCGTCGGTCCCTGCTCGGCCTCGTAGTCGATCGCGAGCACGCTTCCCGTCGGCGCCTCGAAATGCGTCGGCGCCTCGCGGTCGAGCCGCGCGCGCATCTCCCACGGCAGCAGCGCCATCAGCGCATCGGAGAGATCGCCAGCGGAAATGTCCTTCAGCGCAATCTTGTCGTAGAGCGCGGGCACCAGCCAATCGTCGCGCCGCGCGATCAATCCGTCGTCGGACAGATCAGGCCAGCTATCGCCCTCCTCCTTGCGCAAGAACATCACGCGGTCGCGCCATTGTTTTGCGGCTTTCGACCAGGGCAACCGGTCGAGGCCGGCGGCAATCAGCCCGTCGGCAAGAATGCGCGCTGTGTCCTCCGAGGGCGACACCGCGAGCGTGGCCTCGGACAGCGTGATCGCGTGCAGCACGCGCTTGCGCCGTGCGCGCAGCGCCATCGCACCACGGTCGAAGGAGATCTCGTCGATACTCTCGATATGCTCGGCGAAGTGCCGCTCGATATCATCTTCAGTGATCGGCGCGGCGAGCAGGATACGGCCACTCGCAGCCGTTCCAGTCATCTCGCCGATCGCGATATAGGGCGCGCGCGCGAGCGAGGAGGTCTGCTCGACGGCCGCGCCACGGCCGTTGGCGAGCACGAAACTGCCATTGCCGCGGTTGCGCGCGACGCGGTCCGGGAAGGCATAGGCCAACATCAGGCCGGTCGAGAGATCCTCCCGCGGCCCCGGCCTCTCGGACGCCGCGACTTGCGAAGCCCAACGGCGCGCGAGATCCCGCGCGCTCGCTGCTCGCGGCGAACGATCGCGGCGGAATTGATCGCGCCGGTGCTCGAGATCGGCGCTGTCGCCGCCGAGCCCGCGCTCGGTCAGGATGGCCGCGATCTCGGCCGCCTCTTCGCCGTGACCTGCGCGGTGCGAATCCACGATCATGCGGGCCAAGCGCGGCGGCAGCGCCAGTGCGCGCAGACTCTTGCCTTCCGCGGTGATGCGTCCGTCGCCGTCGAGTGCGTTGAGCTCCAGGAGCAGGCTTTTTGCCTCCTTCCAGGCGGGCTGCGGCGGCGGATCGAGGAACGACAGCGCGGCGGGATCGGCGACGCCCCATTGCGCGAGGTCGAGCACCAGCGAGGAGAGGTCGGCGCTCAGAATTTCCGGCTGGGTGTAGGGAGCGAGCGAGGCCGTCTGCGGCTCGTCCCAGAGCCGATAGCAGACGCCGGGCTCGGTGCGGCCGGCACGGCCACGGCGCTGGTCGACCGCCGCGCGTGCCGCGCGCACGGTCTCGAGCCGCGTCAGGCCGATGTCGGGCTCGTAGCGCGGCACGCGCGCAAGGCCGGAATCGACCACGATGCGGACGCCTTCGATGGTGAGCGAGGTCTCCGCGATCGAGGTCGCGAGCACGACCTTGCGCATGCCCTTGGGCGCGGGAGAAATGGCGCGGTCCTGCACGGCGGCGTCGAGCGCGCCGAACAGCGGCACGATCTCGATGCTGGCGTCCTGCACGCGTTCACCGAGAAAATTCTGAGTGCGGCGGATTTCGGCGGCGCCCGGCAAAAACGCCAGCACCGAGCCGCTGTCGGCGCGCAGCGCCGATACGATCGCATCCGCCATCTGCCGCTCGATCGGCGCATCCGCCTTGCGGCCGAGATAGCGCGTCTCGACCGGAAACGCCCGGCCCTCGCTTTCGACCACAGGCGCTTCGCCCAGCAGTTTTGCGACGCGCGCGCCGTCGAGCGTGGCCGACATCACCAGGATGCGGATGTCCTCGCGCAAGCCGAGTTGTGCGTCGCGCGCCAGCGCCAGGCCCATGTCGGCATCGAGCGAACGCTCGTGGAATTCGTCGAACAGGATGGCCGCGACGCCCGAGAGTTCGGGATCGTCGAGGATCTGGCGGGTGAAAATGCCTTCGGTCACGACCTCGATGCGTGTCGCCCGCGAGATTTTCGAGCCGAAGCGGACGCGGTAGCCGACGATCTCCCCTGTGCGCTCGCCGAGCGACTTCGCCATGCGGTCGGCGCTGGCGCGCGCGGCGATGCGGCGCGGCTCCAGCACGATGATCTTCTTATCCTTTGCCCAAGGCGCATCGAGCAATGCCAGCGGCACGCGCGTGGTCTTGCCGGCGCCCGGCGGGGCCACCAGCACGGCGGCATTGTGCTGATCCAGCGTGCGCGAGAGGTCGTCGAGCACGGCATCGATCGGGAGGGGCGTGTCGAAAGTGCGGGGCAAAATCTCGCATCCGTCATCACCCGCGAAGGCGGGTGATCCAGTAAACTCAGATCTCAGTCATCACGAAGATCAGGATTACTGGATACCCCGCCTGCGCGGGGTATGACAATCGTGTCCAACGATCAGCCCTGCGCCGGCGGGCGCCCCACGCTCTCATAAATGAAGCCGGCGGCAGCCATCTCTTCGGGCCGGTAGATGTTGCGGAGATCGACGACAATGGGCTGGGCCATGGTCGCCTTCAACCGGTCGAGATCGAGCGCGCGGAACTGCACCCATTCGGTGACGATGACAAGCGCATCGGCACCTTGCGCGCAGGAATAGGCGTCCTCGCAATAGGTGATGTTGGGAAGTTCACCCTTGGCCTGCTCCATGCCGACGGGATCGAACGCCTTGACCTTCGCGCCCATGTCGATGAGGCCCGTGACGAGCGGGATCGACGGCGCATCGCGCATGTCGTCGGTGTCGGGCTTGAAGGTGAGACCGAGCACGCCGATGGTCTTGCCGCGCAAGCTACCACCGAGCGCCTGGCTCACTTTTCGCGCCATCGCGCGCTTGCGGTTCTCGTTCACGGCAAGCACGGATTCGACGATGCGCAAGGACACGTCGTAGTCCTGCGCGATCTTGATCAGCGCCTTGGTGTCCTTCGGGAAGCAGGAGCCGCCGAAGCCGGGACCGGCATGCAGGAATTTGGTGCCGATCCGGTTGTCCAGGCCAATGCCGCGCGCGACTTCCTGCACGTTGGCGCCGACCTTCTCGGAGAGGTCCGCGATCTCGTTGATGAAGGTGATCTTGGTCGCGAGGAACGCGTTCGCCGCATATTTGATCATCTCGGCGGTACGGCGCGCGGTGAACATCAGCGGCGCCTGGTTCAGCGACAGCGGACGATAGATATCACCCATCACCTTGCGGCCGCGCTCGTCGGAGGTGCCGACCACGACGCGATCGGGGAACTTGAAGTCGCGGATCGCGGCACCCTCGCGCAGGAACTCGGGATTGGAGGCGACGACGACGTCGGCCTTCGGATTGGTCTCGCGGATGATGCGCTCGACCTCGTCGCCGGTGCCGACCGGCACGGTCGACTTGGTCACCACGACGGTGAAGCCGGACAGCGACTGCGCGATCTCCTTCGCGGCGGCGTAGACATAGGAGAGATCGGCGTGACCGTCGCCGCGACGGGACGGCGTGCCGACCGCGATGAACACGGCATCGGCCTCTGCGACCGGCCTGGACAGATCGGTTGTGAAGTCGAGCCGCTTGGCCTTCACATTGGTGGCGACCAGTTCGTCGAGGCCGGGTTCGTAGATCGGAATCTCACCGCGATGAAGCGCTGCAATCTTCTTCTCGTCCTTGTCGACGCAGGTGACGTCGTGACCGAAATCCGCAAAACAGGCTCCGGACACCAGTCCCACATAACCCGTGCCGATCATCGCGATGCGCATGAAAATCCCTGTTTGGCTTGGTTAACGAACCCCCAACTCCGGGGCGGTTTAGCATTTTCCCGTCGGGAAGGAAGAGCTTGCGGTCAGAAACCGGCACGCGATTTGTACCGGTAAAGAAGTCGGAAACCACTGGGCGCCACACTGCCCCATGCCCGCACAGGACCGGGCGGAACACGCCCCGAAAAGAGACACATGACACCATCAGGCACATCAGCTGCACGTGCAGGGCTTCCCAAGGCCTCCACTGCCGCGCGTGTCGACTGGGTCGATTACGCCAAGGGCATCTGCATCGTCATGGTGGTGATGATGCATTCGGTGCTGGGGGTCGAACTCGCCGCCGGCGAGACCGGTTTCATGCATGTCCTGGTGGCCTTTGCGAAGCCGTTCCGGATGCCGGACTTCTTCCTGATTTCGGGCTTGTTCCTGCCGTTGGTGATCGATCGGGACTGGCGAACCTATCTCGACCGCAAGGTGGTGCATTTCGCTTATTTTTATGTCGTCTGGGTGACGATCCAGTTCGGCTTCAAGGCGCCGGCCTTCGCGGCCGAAACCAGCTGGCGCGAGGTCGGCCTTCTGTATCTCGAATCCTTCATCGAGCCGTTCGGCACACTCTGGTTCATCTACCTGCTGCCGATCTTCTTCGTCGTCACAAAACTGACACGACGAATCCCTCCGCCGGCGATCTGGCTCGTGGCGGCCGCACTGGAAACCGCGCGCATCGCAACCGGCTGGACGGCGATCGACGAGTTCTGCGCCCGCTTCGTCTATTTCTACTCGGGCTACCTGTTCGCGCCCTATGTGTTCGCATTGTCAGACCGCGCGCGCACCCATCCCGCGCTTGCGCTCGCGGCGCTCGCGACCTGGGCACTGGTCGATGCCGGCCTCGTGGCATTCGGCGCGAGCGAATGGAAGGTCGTCTCGCTCGTGCTCGGCTTCGCCGGTGCGTGTGCGATCATCACGTCAGGCACGCTGCTCGCGCGCATGCATTGGTGCAATTTCCTGCGTTTCTGCGGCGAGCATTCGATCGTGATCTATCTCGCCTTCTTCCTGCCGATGGCGGCGACGCGAACGCTGCTGCTGCGCACCGGAATCATCGCCGACATCGGCACGGTCTCGCTGATCGTCACGGTTCTCGGCGTGCTCGGATCGCTCGCGATCTGGCAGACCGCGTTGCGATTCCACGCCGACTTCCTGTTCGAGCGGCCCGACGCATTCTGGATCGCGCCGAAGAAGGCAGGGCCGGCGTTGCAGGCAGCGGAGTAGCCCCACTCGCGATGTCGTCGCCCGGCTTGACCGGGCGACCCAGTACGCCGAGGCGAATTGAGCCGAGAAGCCGCGGCGTACCGGAATCCCCGCTTTCGCAGGGAATGACAGCGAGTATGCGGGAATGACAATGGGGATAGCGGCATCGGCAAGCCAAAAATCCCCCTCCGAAGGCTGTCAAAACCCGCAAAAATTCATACATTGCGGCCCATGCCCAAGACATCCCCGAAGACCTCCGCCAAAGCCGACGCCAAACCTGCTGCGCCAGCTGCTGCCAAACCGGTCGCGGCGAAGGCCGCCGGCAAGGGCGACCACATCTTCCTGGTCGACGGTTCCGGCTACATCTTCCGTGCCTATCACGCGCTGCCGCCGCTGAATCGCAAGTCCGACGGCTTGCAGGTCAACGCCGTGCTCGGCTTCTGCAACATGCTTTGGAAGCTCTTGCGTGACATGCCCGCCGACAACCGGCCGACGCATCTTGCCATCGTGTTCGACAAGTCCGAAGTCACCTTCCGCAACAAGATCTATCCCGAATACAAGGCACACCGGCCGCCGGCACCCGACGATCTGATCCCGCAATTCGCGCTGATCCGTGAGGCGGTGCGCGCCTTCGACCTTCCCTGTCTGGAGCAAGGCGGCTTCGAGGCCGACGATCTCATCGCCACCTATGCGCGGCAGGCGAGCGAGCGCGGTGCCACCACGACCATCGTGTCCTCCGACAAGGACCTGATGCAGCTCGTGAACGACAAGATCGTCATGTACGACACCATGAAGGATCGCCGCATCGGCATCCCTGAAGTGATCGAGAAGTTCGGCGTGCCGCCCGAGAAGGTGGTCGAGGTGCAGGCGCTCGCCGGCGATTCCACCGACAACGTTCCCGGCGTGCCCGGCATCGGCATCAAGACCGCGGCGCAATTGATCGTCGAATATGGCGACCTCGAGCAACTCCTGTTCCGCGCCACCGAGATCAAGCAGCCGAAGCGGCGCGAGGCGCTGATCGAGAACGCCGAGAAGGCGCGAATCTCGCGCCAGCTCGTGCTGCTCGACGACAAGGTCGATCTGGAAGTGCCGCTCGACGACCTCGCCGTCCACGAGCCCGATGCACGCAAGCTGATCGCTTTTCTCAAGGCAATGGAATTCACCACACTCACGCGCCGCGTCGCCGACTATTCGCAGATCGATCCGGCCAATGTCGATGCCGACGCCAGCAACAGCAGCGCCGCCAAGGCTGGCGACGGCGCGAAGGCAAAATCGTCAGAAACCTCCGGTGATCTCTTCGCCGCTCCCGCGACAGCTGCAAAGGGCGCCGACAAGAGTGACAAATCGGCGAGCCTCAAGGGTGCGCCGATCTCGCTCGCTGCCGCGCGCGAAGAGGCGCTGCGCAAGCTTCCGGTCGACCGGGCCAAGTACCAGACCATCAAGACGCTGAAAGAGCTCAACGGCTTCGTCGCGCGCATCCATGATACCGGCCATGTCGCGATCGAGATCAAGGCCAACTCCATCGATCCCATGCAGGCCGATCTCTGCGGTGTCGCGCTGGCGCTGGCGCCGAACGAGGCCTGCTACGTGCCGCTGGCGCACAAGCAGTCCGGCGGCGGTGCCGGCCTGTTCGACGCCGGCCTCGCGCCCGATCAGGTCAAGCATGCCGAGGCCATCGACGCACTGCGGCCGGTGCTGGAATCGGCGGGCATCCTCAAGATCGGATTCGACGTCAAATTCGCCGCTGTGATGCTGGCGCAGCACGGTATCACCTTGCGCAACGCCGATGACGCAAAGCTGATCTCCTACGTGCTCGACGCCGGCCGCGGCTCGCATGAGCTGGACTCGCTGTCCGAGCGCTGGTTCGGACACGCCATGCTGAAGGAGAGCGAGCTGCTCGGCAGCGGCAAGGGCAGGATCACCTTCGACCAGGTGCCGATCGACAAGGCGGCACCGCTGTCCGCTGAGAGCGCCGACATCGCCTTGCGCGCCTGGCGCGTGCTGAAGCCGCGCCTCGTCGCCGAGCATATGACCACCGTCTACGAGACGCTGGAGCGGCCGCTGGTCTCCGTGCTCGCGCGCATGGAGCGGCGCGGCATCTCGATCGATCGGCAGGTGCTGTCGCGACTATCGGGCGATTTCGCCCAGACCGCGGCGCGCGTCGAGGCCGAGATCCAGGAGATCGCGGGCGAGCCGATCAATGTCGGCAGCCCCAAGCAGATCGGCGACATCCTGTTCGGCAAGATGGGACTGCCTGGCGGCACCAAGACCAAGACCGGCGCGTGGTCGACCACCGCTCAGGTGCTCGACGAGCTCGCCGAGCAGGGCCATGATTTTCCACGCAAGATCCTGGAGTGGCGGCAGGTTTCAAAACTGAAATCGACCTACACCGACGCACTGCCGACCTATGTCAATCCGCAGACGCACCGCGTGCACACGACCTACGCGCTGGCGGCGACCACGACGGGCCGGCTGTCGTCGAACGAGCCGAATCTGCAGAACATTCCGGTGCGCACCGAGGACGGCAGAAAAATTCGCCGCGCCTTCATCGCGACGCCCGGGCACAAGCTCGTCTCCGCCGACTATTCGCAGATCGAGCTGCGGCTGCTCGCGGAGATCGCCAACATTCCCGTGCTGAAGCAAGCCTTCCGCGACGGCCTCGACATTCACGCGATGACGGCGTCGGAAATGTTCGGCGTGCCGATCAAGGGCATGCCGAGCGAGATCCGCCGCCGCGCCAAGGCAATCAATTTCGGCATCATCTACGGCATCTCGGCGTTCGGCCTCGCCAACCAACTCGGCATCGCCCGCGAAGAGGCATCGGCCTACATCAAGAAGTATTTCGAGCGCTTCCCCGGAATCCGCGCTTATATGGACGAAACGCGAGACTTCTGCCGGAGCCACGGTTACGTCACCACGCTGTTCGGCCGCAAGTGCCACTACCCGGACATCAAGGCCTCGAACGCCTCGGTACGTGCCTTCAACGAGCGCGCCGCGATCAACGCGCGACTGCAGGGCACCGCCGCAGACATCATCCGCCGCGCCATGACGCGGGTGGAGGACGCACTGGCCGAGAAGAAGCTCTCGGCGCAGATGCTGCTCCAGGTGCATGACGAACTGATCTTCGAGGTGCCGGACGCCGAAGTCGAGAGAACGCTTCCGGTCGTGCAGCACGTGATGCAGGACGCGCCGTTCCCGGCCGTGCTGCTCTCGGTGCCGCTGCATGTCGACGCACGGGCGGCGAAGAATTGGGACGAGGCGCACTGAGCTTCATCTCTCCCCGCGAGAGCGGGGCGAGGGAGCGCACCGAACAAGCAGCGCCCACTCAATTGTCCTCCGAGCAATTGCGCGATGGCCCCACGCCACCGCGTCTATTAGAACCGGTGCATCTCCCGCACCGGTTCAGTCATGCCCCACACTTCCGCCTTGCTCGGCTTCGCCCTCGTCTGTCTTGGTCTCGTGCTCACGCCCGGTCCGAACATGATCTACCTGATCTCGCGCTCGATCACGCAGGGGCCGGCGGCCGGCATCGTCTCGCTCGGCGGCGTCGCGCTGGGCTTCGTGTTCTACATGCTGTGCGCGGCGTTCGGCATCACGGCGCTGCTGCTTGCTATCCCCTTTGCTTATGACGCGCTGCGCTTTGCCGGTGCCGGCTACATGCTCTGGCTCGCCTGGCAGGCGGTCAAGCCCGGCGGACGTTCGCCGTTCCAGGTGAAGACGCTTTCGATCGACAGCCCGCCCAAACTGTTTGCGATGGGGCTCGTCACCAACCTGCTCAATCCGAAGATCGCGATGCTGTATCTGGCGCTGCTGCCGCAATTCATCGACCCCACCGCCGGCAGCGTGTTGACGCAGTCGGTGGCGCTGGGCGCCATCCAGATCGCGATCAGCGTCAGCGTCAACGCGATCATCGCACTCGCCGCCGGGTCGATCGCGCTGTTCCTGGCGAGCCGGCCGAGCTGGATGCTGGTGCAGCGCTGGCTGATGGGCACCGTGCTGGCCGGGCTTGCCGTGCGGATGGCCGTGGAAGCGCGGAAGGTGTGAGCTTTCTTACCCTCCAGGGGAGGCGAGAGCGAACTCAATCCAGCTTTGCGTCCATGCCCCGCTTCACGGCCGGGCGCGCCATCAGGGCATCGTACCAGCGCTTGACGTTGGGGAAGTCGGCCAGATCCACCTTGTGGCGAGGATGGCGCCAGGCCCAGCCGAGAATGGCGAAATCGGCGACCGAGAGATCGCCGGCAACGAAGTCGCGGCCGTCCAGGCGGCGGTCGAGCACGCCGTAGAGCCGGCGCGTCTCGGCCATGTAGCGCTTGAGGCCGTAGGCGCGGTCCTGCTCGTTCTCGAGCGCGATGAAATGGTGGACCTGGCCGGGCATCGGACCGAAGCCGCCCATCTGCCACATCAGCCATTCATAGACGGGGATACGGCCGGCGAGCGATTTCGGCAGGAATTTGCCGGTCTTTTCGCCGAGATAGAGCAGGATCGCGCCGGACTCGAAGATGCCGACGGGCTTGCCCTCCGGCCCCTCGGGGTCGAGGATCGCGGGGATCTTGTTGTTCGGGGACAGCTTTAGGAACTCCGGCGCCATCTGCTCGCCCTTGGCGATGTTCACCGGGACCACCTTGTAGGGCAGGCCCATTTCCTCCAGCGCGACCGAAATCTTGCGGCCGTTCGGCGTGTTCCAGGTATGGAGCTCGATGGTCATTGGCCTGCTTCCTTCCCGCTTGGTCCGGCATCCCACTACTCCAGGACGTTGCGACCTTACAACCGGCGCTCCGGCATGGTGGCTGTCCAGCGGGCGCGGAAGATGCCCTGTTGACGGTGGTTTTGCGGGGCCCGCCCCCTCTGGAATGTCGTGGCCGTCGCGGATAAATTCCGCCACCTCTTAGAAACGCTCCCGAGGGACCGCCGTGTCGAAATCCGCCTCCCGCGCCCGCCTGTTCGAAATCATCCGCCGCCGCTCCTTCGGCCGGGGCGAGGTGACGCTCGCGTCGGGCCGCAAGAGCGATTTCTACTTCAACCTCAAGCCGACCATGCTCGACCCCGAGGGCGCGACGCTGCTCGCCGAGCTCACCTATGAGACGCTGAAGGACGATAATCTCGATTTCATCGGTGGGCTCGAGATGGGCGCGGTGCCGCTCGCCGGCGCGCTGGCGCAGATCTCCTGGATCAAGGGCCATCCGATCGCGGCGTTCTTCGTGCGCAAGAAGCCGAAGGAGCATGGCGCCAGGCTCGCGATCGAAGGTCTGCCGAAGGGTGAGACGCTCGCCGGCAAGCGCGTCGTGATCGTCGAGGACGTTACCACGACTGGCGGCTCGGCAATGAAGGCCGTGGAATCCGTGCGCGAGACCGGCGCCGAAGTCGTGCTGGTGCTGACTATGGTCGACCGCGAGGAAGGCGCCACCGACACCTTTGGCGCGGCCGGCCTGCCGTTCCGCTCGCTGTACAAGGCGTCGGAATTCCTGAAGGCCTAGCAGCTTTCGTGCCCCCTCAACCCCTCATTTACCATCCCGCTTTATGGTGAATCATGTGCTGAGACCTCCATGGTCCCGGCCGGTTCAGTAGCGTCGGGTGGAGTAAGCGTTGCGTACGATCGTGTCCCATGCGCGCCGGCGGCGTCGCGCGATGCTTGTGGCCGCCACTCTCGCAAGTCCGCTGCTTGCAGCCCCGGCCCCGGTTTCAGCCGAAGGCCTCTTCGACTTCTTCTTCGGCGGCATGCAGCAGCGGCCTCAGCGCGACGTGCCGCAGCAGGCGAGCCCCTTCGTCGATCCTTTCGCCAGTCAGCAGAACCCGGCCGGCCCGCCACAATATGTGCCGCCGACCCGCTCGGCTGCGGCCGGCGGCTCCGGACCCGCGTTCTGCGTGCGCAGTTGTGACGGCAAGTATTTTCCGCTGATGCGGGGCCTCGCTTCGCCGGCGCAGATGTGTCAGGCCTTCTGCCCTGCCAGCGCGACAAAAGTGTACTTCGGCTCCTCGATCGACGGCGCCTATAGCCAGACCGGCGAGCGTTACGCCGACAGCGAGAACGCCTTCGCCTATCGCAAGGCGCTGCGCGCGGACTGCACCTGCAACGGCCGCGAGCCGGCCGGGCTCGCCCCGGTCGATCTGACCCTCGACGGCTCGCTGAAGGCCGGCGACGTCATCGCGACCACCGATGGCCTCGTTGCCTATACCGGCGTCCGCCTCGGCCAGGAGCAGAGCGCGGAGTTCACGCCGGTCGCCTCCTATCCCGGCCTCACCGCGCAGGTCCGCGCCCGGCTCGGCGAGATGAAGGTGGCCCCGGTGCGCGCGGAAACGGTGGCGGCCGATGCACCGTCCGCTGAGATCGTGCGCGAGACGCTGCCTGACGTGACGGCCGTTCCGAGGGCGACGGCGAAGTCGGCGAAACGGGCGGGATTGGATTAGCTCAATCTCATGCCCCGGGGCACGAGACTCTCACCGCCCGATAATCACCCCGATCACATTCGGCGCGGCCAGATATTTCTCCTCGATCGCCGCGCGCGCGGCGGCGCGGTTTTCGGCAGTCAGCAGGCCTCGCTTCTCGGCCAAAATCATCCAGCAGAAGCCCCACCAGTCGGTCAGCATGCCGGTCTCGCTGACGAGGTCATAGCCCTGGTCGGCCGCGAAGATGCGCGCATGCGCCTCGTCCAGCGTGTCGAGGAAGTGGTGATCCTCGGCCGCGAACAGATCGTCGCTGATGTCATCGATGGTGTAGCCCCAGATCGACTGGCACACCGCGTTGAACTCGCGGTCGAACTGGTCGTCGTCGACCGCATGGCGCCGCGCCGCCTGATGCAGCCGCGACAGCGACCGCGCGAAATCGGCGATCCGGGTGAGCGCAAATTGATCGAAGGCAATGGTGGACATGTAGTCCTCGCGACGTCTGTCAGACCCTAGATATTGTGTCGGCGATGCGCCGAATCACAATGATATATCAAAGACTTGCTAAAGTGTTCTTAATTTGTTCTGATGGCCAATAATGCACTACCGAGAAACGTCGTCCCGGCGAAGGCAGGGACCCATAGCCACAGCTGTCAAACGTTTTCGGAAATGGGTGCCAGCAATGAATGCACCGACCGCATTCTACGTCTACATTCTCGCGAGCCGGCGCTATGAGCAGCCGACTTACATTGCATCGTTCGGGACGTGGCTCGAAGTTCGTCAAGAAATATGGCGTGCCTCGGCTGGTCTATATCGAGACCTATACCTCGCCGTCCGAAGCGATTGCTCGCGAGAAGGCGCTGAAGGAATGGCACCCGTGACTGGAAGATTCGTCTGATCGAGCAGGAAAATCCGGATTGGCGCGATCTCTCGCATCTTCTCTGACAGCGGTGGTTGTGGGTCCCGGCCTTCGCCGGGACGACACCATCTTCGTTGCGCCAGCTCGCCTCAATTCGCCGCCGACATCAACCTGTCCCCGCACGCGCTCGCGTAGAACTTGCCGCCGCATTGGCGCTTGATGGCGGCGCAGCGCTGCGCTGGCGTCGCGTTCTGCGGAAGCGAGAAACCGCAGCTGAGACCATCGGCGCTGCGCTTGCCGGCGGCAAAGGCGGCGCTTGAACTGGCGATGCAGATGACGAGCAGAGCTGCGGTGGCGATTTCGATCAGCAGTCTCATGAGGCTCTCCTCCACAGTGCTGGCTGAATCTGTGCTCAATCTAGCACGAAATCGGCGTTCCTCCGTGCTGGTCCGGGTTCCCAAAGCGGCCCGTTCCTTGCATAATTTTGCGCCAGCGCAGTGCATGGCCGCGCCAGCGATGGTTCCGGTGCACAGGCAAGGCGCGTAGGTTCAGTGGTGTTTCTGTCGACCAGGAAGTGACGGCCTTGCAAGATCAATCGTTTCAGTCAAATTTCCCCGCCCCCGGTCAGCCCATCGACGAACTCGCGCTGTCGGAGATCAAGGGCGCGATCCTGGCGAAGCTGCGCCTTGCCATCGGCAAGGACGCAGGCATGGCGACCAAGCACGACTGGTACCAGGCCGCCGCACTCGCACTGCGCGACCGCATCGTGCATCGCTGGCTGACGGCCGAGAAGCGCAGCTACGATGCGGGCCGCAAGCGCGTCTACTATCTCTCGCTCGAATTCCTGATCGGCCGCCTCTTCACCGATGCGCTCAACAACATGGGGCTCTTGAAGATCTTCGAGGTCGCGCTCGGCGATCTCGGCGTCTCGCTGCCGGAGTTGCGCAAATGCGAGCCGGACGCGGCGCTCGGCAACGGCGGCCTCGGCCGTCTCGCCGCCTGCTTCATGGAGAGCATGGCGACGCTGTCCATCCCCGCGATCGGCTACGGCATCCGTTACGATTACGGCCTGTTCCGCCAGATCATCAATCAGGGCTGGCAGCAGGAATATCCGGACGAATGGCTCGGCTTCGGCAATCCCTGGGAATTGCAGCGACCAGAGGTGATCTACGACGTCAATTTCGGCGGCGGCGTCGAGCATGTCGACGACAGGGGCCGCGACCGCGCGATCTGGCACGCGAGCGAGACGGTCCAGGCGATCGCCTATGACACGCCGATCGTCGGCTGGCGTGGCCAGCACGTCAATGCGCTCCGCCTGTGGTCGGCGCGCTCGCCCGATCCGCTCAAGCTCGACGCCTTCAACATGGGCGACTATGTCAGCGCCAGCGCCGAGCAGTCGCGCGCCGAAGCGATCTGCAAATTCCTCTACCCGAACGACGAGAGCCCGGCGGGCCGCGAGTTGCGGCTCCGCCAGGAATATTTCTTCGTCTCGGCCTCGCTCCAGGATCTGATCAAGCGGCATCTCGCCTCCGACGGCCAGCTGCGCAGCCTGTCGTCCAAGGTCGCGGTGCAGCTCAACGACACCCATCCGAGCCTCGCCGTCACCGAGCTGATGCGCATCCTCGTCGACCTCCACAATTTCCGCTGGGACGAGGCCTGGAAGATCACGGTCGCGACGCTCTCCTACACCAACCACACGCTGCTGCCGGAAGCGCTGGAGACCTGGCCGGTCGAGCTGTTCGAGCGGCTGTTGCCACGGCATCTCGAGATCATCTACCGCATCAACGTGCAGCATCTCGCGCTCGCCGAAGCGCGTGCGCCCGGCGACATCGATTTTCGTGCCTCGGTCTCGCTGATCGACGAGAGGAGCGGGCGCCGCGTCCGCATGGGCCAGCTCGCATTCGTCGGCTCGCACCGCATCAACGGCGTCTCGGCGATGCATTCGGACCTGATGCGCGAGACCGTGTTCCACGATCTCAACCATCTCTACCCCGGCCGCATCACCAACAAGACCAACGGCATCACCTTCCGCCGCTGGCTGATGCTGGCGAATCCGAAGCTCACCGATCTCCTGCGCGAGACCTGCGGCGAAGCCGTTCTCGACGACCCGACCCAGCTCTCGCTGATCGAGGCGCGCGCCAGCGACGTCGAGTTCCAGAAGAAATTCCGCAGCGTCAAGCTGCACAACAAGACCGCGCTGGCACGGCTGATCGGCGAGCGCCTCGGCATCAAGGTCGATCCGACCGCGCTGTTCGACGTGCAGATCAAGCGCATCCACGAATACAAGCGTCAGCTCCTCAACATCATCGAGACGGTCGCGCTGTACCAGTCGATCAAGGATGATCCTGATGGCAATTGGGTGCCGCGGGTGAAGATCTTCGCGGGCAAGGCGGCGGCGAGCTATCGCTACGCCAAGCTGATCATCAAGCTGATCAACGACGTCGCGGAGGTCGTCAACAACGATCCCACGATCAACGGCAAGCTGAAGGTCGTCTTCCTCCCCGACTACAATGTCAGCCTCGCCGAAGTGATCATTCCCGCGGCCGACCTGTCCGAGCAGATCTCGACCGCCGGCATGGAAGCCTCCGGCACCGGCAACATGAAGCTGGCGCTCAACGGCGCCATCACCATCGGCACGCTCGACGGCGCCAATATCGAGATCCGCGACCAGGTCGGCGTGGAGAACATCGCGATCTTCGGCATGGAAGCCGGCGACGTGATGATCCGCCGCAAGCAGGGGCTGGATGCCTCCGACGTGATCCGCAATTCGCCGAAGCTGCAGCGCGCCATCAATGCGATCGGCGCCGGCGAGTTCTCGCCCGGCGATCCCGGCCGTTTCGAATCCATCGCGCATGCGCTGCGCTATCTCGATCACTACATGGTCAGCGCCGATTTCGATTCCTATTACGAGGCGCAGCGCGCCGTCGACGCGCGCTGGCTGGTCTCGCCCGCCTGGACGCGCGCCTCCATCCTCAATGTCGCCCGCATGGCGTGGTTCTCGTCCGACCGCACCATCCGCGAATACGCCGAGGAGATCTGGAACGTGCCGGTCAACCCGACCACGCCCCTGCTGCCGAACTTGCGCGACGTCGCGGGCTGATTTTCCGCGGCGTGAAATCGCGCACGACCCGCGAGGTTATTGCACAGCCAGGCAATGGCTGTGGTATGACGACCGTCATTCCGGGGCGGCTCGCAGAGCCGAACCCGGAATCTCGAGATTTCCGGGTTCGATGCTTCGCATCGCCCCGGAATGACAGACGGAAACGACAATGCACGCCAAGCTGCCGCACCCCTTCGACGACGCCACCCGCATCACCGCCGGCGATTCGCATTGGCAAGGGCACACCAGCGACGACTACTGGGCCTTCGTCGGCCCGTTCGGCGGCGCCACGGCCGCAACCATCCTGCGCGCGCTGATCGAACATCCACAACGCGCCGGCGATCCGCTGGCGTTGACCGTCAATTATTGCGCACCGGTCGCCAAGGGTCCGTTCGATCTCGACATCCGCCTCGTGAAGGCGAACCGCTCCAGCCAGCACTGGAGCGTCGAACTGTCACAAGGCGGCGGCGAGGTCGCGACGCTCGCCACCGCCGTGTTCGCCGAGCGCAGGCCGTCCTGGGAGCACAGGGTGGCACAATATCCTGACGCAAAGCCGTTCGAACAGACGCTGCCATTCCCGAAGATCCAGGCATCCTGGGCCAACCAGTATGAATTCCGCTTCGTCGAGGGCGAGATGCGGATCGGCCCGCCCCAGGCGGAATTCGCCAGCACTTATTCGAAGCTCTGGATCAGCGACCGCGAGCCGCGCAGGCTCGACATGCCGTCGCTGATGTCGATGTCGGACGCCTTCTTCGGCCGCATCTTCCACGCGCGGCGCGAGTTGGTGCCGTTCGGCACGGTGTCGCTGACGACCTATTTCCACACCGACAGCGAAGAGCTCGCGGCGGAAGACATCGCGCGCGTGCTGGCGACGGCCGATTCGAAGATCATGCACAAGAGCTACGCCGACCAGAACGCCGAGCTGTGGTCCCCGAACGGACGGCTGCTCGCGACCAGCACGCAGATCGCGTATTTCAAGGCCTGAGACGCCTCCACGAGCGGAGAGATCGGGCAACAAAAAAGGGCGACCTCTCGGCCGCCCCTTTCATTCCAAGCGAAACGGAAATTACTCCGCCGCGAGTTTCACATCCGGAGCCGCCGCACGCACCTCGGCATCGACCTGGGCCTCGAACTTGGCGAAGTTCTTCTGGAACATGCCGACCAGCGCGCGCGCGGTCTTGTCGAACTCGTCCTTGTCCTTCCAGGTGTTGACCGGGTTGAGGATCTCGCTCGGCACGCCCGGCAACGCCGTCGGCACCGCGAAGCCGAAATATTTGTCGGTGCGGAACTCGACGTTGCGCAAGCTTCCGTCGAGCGCCGCGGTGAGCAGCGCGCGCGTCACCTTGATCGGCATGCGCGAGCCCGTGCCATACTTGCCGCCGGTCCAGCCGGTGTTGACCAGCCAGCAATCGACATTGTGCTGCGCGATCAGGTCGCGGAGCATGTTGCCGTACACGGATGGATCGAGCGGCAGGAAGGGCGAGCCGAAACAGGTCGAGAATTCCGGCTGCGGCTCGTTGCCGAGACCGCGCTCGGTGCCCGCGACCTTCGCGGTGTAGCCGGACAGGAAGTGGTACATCGCCTGCGCCGGCGACAGTTTTGCGATCGGCGGCAGCACGCCGAAAGCGTCGGCGGCGAGCATCACCACGTTCTTCGGCTGCGGCGCGCGGCCGGTGCGCGAAGCGTTCGGGATGAAGTCGAGCGGATATGCCGAGCGCGTGTTCTCTGTCTTGGAGCCGTTGTCGAAATCGACCACGCGGGTATCTTCGTCGAGCACGCAATTCTCGAGCACCGCGCCGAAGCGCGTCGATGCCGCGTAGATTTCCGGCTCGGCTTCCTGCGACAACTTGATGCACTTGGCGTAACAGCCGCCTTCGAAATTGAACACGCCGTTCGGGCCCCAGCCGTGCTCGTCGTCACCGATCAGCGTGCGGTTGGGATCGGCCGACAGCGTGGTCTTGCCGGTGCCCGACAGGCCGAAGAAGATCGCGGCATCGCCCTTGGCGCCGACATTGGCCGAGCAGTGCATCGGCATCACGCCGCGCTCGGGCAGGTAATAGTTGAGCGTGGTGAACACCGACTTCTTCATTTCGCCGGCGTAATACGAGCCGCCGATCAGCACGATCTTGCGGGCGAAGTCGATCGCAACGACGTTCTCCGACTTGCAACCGTGGCGCTTCGGATCGGCGCGGAAGCTCGGCATGTCGATGATGGTGAGCTCGGGCGCGAAGGTCGACAGCTCGATCGCCTCCGGGCGGATCAGCAGCGTGCGGATGAACAGCGAGTGCCAGGCGAGTTCGGTGAATACGCGCGTCTTGATCCGGTAGGCCGGATCGGCACCGCCATAGAGATCCTGCGCGAACAGCCTCTTGCCTTCGGCGTGCTTGAGGAAGTCCTGGTAGAGCGTCTCGAACTGCTCTGATGTGATCGACTGGTTGCCGGCCCACCACATCTTCTTGTCGGTGGTGGCATCGCGCACCGTGAACTTGTCCTTCGGGCTGCGGCCCGTGAACTCGCCGGTGTCGGCGCAGAGCGCGCCGTCGGCGGACAGAACCGCCTCGCCCGCAGCGAGCGAGTACTGATAGAGCTGCGGCGCGCCGAGATTCCAGTGAACCTGTTTGAGATTCTTTAAGCCGAATTTGTCGGCGCCGAAGGCACCGTTGCGCACGCCCGTCTCTTGCACGAAAAATCCTCCTAGAACCCGCGACATCAAGCGCGACCAAACTCTGGCGCCATCGCGGTCACCGTGAATTGCAGGCCGTCCGGCCTCGGCTGGACGACCTAATACTGATGAACGCTGGCGTTGCCAAGCTGATCCCGCAGGAATTGGTTTATTCAAGGACCGCGCCAAACGTCGCGCATGTCAGCCCTGATCAGGCGCACCAAAAATCGCTGATGATCGCGCAACCAAATGCCTATTTCAGCGTTACCGAATGTTTTGCGTCGCACAAATGCCGTTGCCGGCCTATCGTACCGCACCTTCACCAATGAGTGCGAACGGGCCCCACATTGCCGGGTAGGCATTGCGAGGTGACGATGAGTCGTCGACGTATGTTAGCATCGCGCGCCGCAGAGCTTCGGCTCTGCCGATTCCTGGTTCGTTTTTGAGCAGATCGAAAGTCGAAGTGGTCAAGCGGGTGGCAGCCTCCGAATCCACTGCCCAATGCGAAACCAACAACGCTCGTGCGCCGGCATAGAAGAAGGCGCGCGCAAGTCCCGACAAGGCCTCGGCGCCGGGCCTGTCGCCGGCGATCGTGTTGCAGGCCGACAGCACGACCCAATCTGCATTGAGCTTGAGCTGCGCCACCTCGCTCGCGGTGAGCAAACCGTCGTCGAGCTCGGAAGGCCGATCGGGTATCGACAGCGCGAGCGACGGCTCGCCCACACCCTTGACGTCACCGGCGACGAGGCCGTGCGTCGCAAAGTAGATGATGCTGTATTGAGCAAGCGGTGCACGCTTCAGCGTCGCCTCGCTCGCATCGCGGCCGAGATGGACGTCGCCCGCAGCCGCACCGACGTCTTTCGCCACGGCGTTCAACTCGTCAGCAGTATCCGGGAGCTGCGGCAGCGCCTGCGACAGGCGCGCGCGATCAACCCCTGCACCGCGCCAGAAATCGGTATAGGCAAGGGTCGCAATGCTGCGCGCGGCCACCGTGCCTGCTGCGCGACGGTCGGACGGCCCCTCCTGCGCAGGGTTGAACACGGGATCGCCAAAGCCGGTCATCGGCTTGACGCCCTCGTCCTTACGCGCAAACGCCCGCAGCGATTTCAGGCTGACCACCGACGGCAGCACCGAGACGGCCTGACGCCGCAGCAGCCAGGCGGCGCGGCGATAGCCTTCGAGCGTATCGGGGATCGCGACCTGCGGCGGCTCCGTGACGAGCAGATGAAACGGCAGTGCGGTCAGCGCGCCCGACGGCACCGTGACCAGGCTGCGCTTGTCCCTGGTGAGCGCCTCGACCGGACCGAACAGCGTCACATAGAGCTCGTTGGCGAGAGCAAGGTCGAACAGACCCGATTTGCCGGCACCATCGCGCACCTTGCCGACATCGAGGCCTCGACGGAAAGCAGCGACTTTCTGCGCCAACGCGTCCGCGCCAAGTGGGATCTCCTTCCAGTCGGAGCTCTCCCTCGTGATGGCGATGGCATAGCTGCGCTTGTCGACCACGGAGTAAAGCACCATCGCTTCATCAGCCGACAACAACAGCTGAACATCCTTGACCGACAGCGGCAACGGGTCAGACAGCGAGGCGTAGTCCGGAAATTCGGCGGCGAGCGTCTTCTGCAATCCAACACGCTCGCTTGCGATGGCCGCGATCCTGGCGCGGCTGCGCTGCTCGGAGCCGACGTCGCGCTGGGCCGACGGCTTCGAGACGGCAGTGATGATCATCTTGTCGAGCGCCTCCGACTCAGCCGAGAGATCCTGGTCCTTGCGCACCAGCTCGGCGAGCCGGTCGCTGCCGGCAGCAAGCCGCACCGCGAGCTTGTTCACGGCCGATGCAGCCGACGATTGCGTACCGCGCTGGATCGCAGCGAGCGCCTCGTCCAGGGCCCTGTCATCGGGCAACAGGGATTGCTGGCGCGCAGCGAATAGAATCGGAAGCACGACGCGCAGTTGAGCGCGATCCTTCGCAAGCGTCCTTTCCGCGAGCGGCAAGGCCTCCGCTGTTCGCCCGGAGACATGGAGGAAGAAAGCGAGATTGCTGGTCGATGTCGCGACATCGGGATGATCCGGCCCGAGCGCACGCTCACGGATGGCGAGCGCGCGGCGATAGAGCGGCTCGGCATCGGCATAGCGTTGCTGATGCTCGTAGAGGCCGGCGAGATTGTTGAGAGACCGCGCGACATCCGGATGATCGGGTCCCAGCGCTTTTTCGCGGATCGCAAGCGACCGCTTGATCGGCGCCTCGGCATCGGCGTCGCGGTTGAGGTCACGGTAGAGCTGGCCGAGATTGTTCAGGAGCGTCGCGACCGCTGGGTGCTCGGGACCGCCGACCTTCTGGAAGATCGCGAGCGCGCGCTGGAACAGCGGCTCGGCCTCCGCAAAGCGCTCCTGCTTCACATAGAGCGTGGCGAGATTGTTGAGGGACTGGCCGACATCGGGATGCTCGCGCGACAGCGCCTTTTCGCGGATGGCGAGCGCCCGCTTGAACAGCGGTTCGGCATCCGTGCAGCGGCCCTGCCGCTGATCGAGTGCGGCGAGATTGTTCAGCACCGGCGCGATCTCGACGCTGTCGAGGCCGGTCCCCTTCTCCATCAGCGCGATTGCGCGCTTGTAGATCGGCTCGGCCAGATCGTCGTGCCCCTGGTCGGCATGGATCTGCGCGAGATTGTTGAGCGCCGCGGCAAGATCGCGGTTGGTGCTGGTCTTCTCGAGCGAAGCCACCATGGCCTGCGCCAGAGGCAGAGCTTCGGCATATTTGCCGGCCGTTCTGAGCGCATTGATCCGCGCGCTCTGCCCGGCGAGATCGCCCTTCTGGGCGAGGCCGGGCGTGGCGAGCAATGTGGCGATCGCGAGCGTCAGGCCTGCGACCACTGCCAAGCGACGACGTGTCATGAACCCTCGCTGCCAACCTCAGACGATCACGATCTTGGGTCGCAGCGATGGGAGGCGACGTTCAATCTGTCGCAGCTAGTCGCTCTTGGCGCGCGCTTCGCCGACCAGATGGACCAGCATCTTGCGCAGCGCCGTACCGTTGGTAACTCGCTCCGGAAAATCCAGCCGCAGCGCCGTTTGGCCATCCTGCATGTCGAGGCCTTCGGGATCGCAGCCGGTGCAGCGCCAGTCACCTGCGGCCGCACCCAGAAGCTTCGTTGCATAAAGGCCCAGGGCGTCGCGGTGGTCGGCATTCATATGCTCGACAGCGCCCTCCTCCGCCGCCAGCAGGTCGTCGGCGCCAGCGAGATCCGTGAGGAACTGCTTCGGCTTGAGATCGACGATTCGGCCGAAACCGGCCACCAGATGGGTTCCCGTGGGGCGGATCCGAAAGAACGAAAAATCCTTAAACGAGACAAAGGCTTCCGCCGACGGATGAGCATTAAGATACCGCCGCCGGAGCAGATCCTCCTCACCCTCGGCCTGTTCGGCCCGGCCGGACAGCATGATCCGGGCGCCTTCCAGCGGATCGCCTGTGGTCCGCTCGTCCAGCATCAGGGAGACCCTGTCGTCGCTGAGGATATTCTTGGTGTGAACGGCCAAGCGGGAGATCAGCAGGATCGGCGAGCCGTCGGGGTGACTGGCCAGATTGACCAGGGAACAATAGGGATCGCCGCGATCGGGCATGAGCGTCGCGAGCGCCCCCTGCCGCGACCGCCTGAGCAGCGATTTGGCGAGCTTTTGGGGAACGAAATCGGGGGTCGGTTGCATCGGCTTTCTCGGCTCAGGTGGTTGCAAGGCAGGCCTTTTTTCGGGTAAACCCGAACCCGGTTATGGGTCGATATGCGGCGAATCCGCCGTGTTTCGTGGAACTTGGTCACACTTCAGCCCAGCTTGCATTGCTCGGTGACAAAGTTCGAACGCCAAATTCGGCACCCATGTATGCGGCGCATCACTGGATTGCTCGCCGTTTAAGCCACGACCCAAAACGGAAAGCAGAAAGCAGAGGCTCATGCCCACAATCGCTTTGGTCGACGACGACCGCAACATTCTCACATCCGTCTCGATCGCGCTGGAAGCCGAAGGCTACCGCATCATGACCTACACCGACGGCGCCTCCGCGCTGGACGGTTTCCGCACCACCCAGCCCGACCTTGCCATCCTCGACATCAAGATGCCGCGCATGGACGGCATGGAGACGCTGCGCCGCCTGCGTCAAAAGTCCGATCTCCCGGTGATCTTCCTGACCTCCAAGGACGAAGAGATCGACGAGTTGTTCGGCCTCAAGATGGGTGCGGACGATTTCATCCGCAAACCGTTCTCGCAGCGCCTTTTGGTCGAGCGCGTCAAGGCCGTGCTGCGCCGCTCGGCGCCGAAGGATCCGACCGTCGCGCCGAAGGAGAACGACGCCAAGGCGCTCGACCGCGGCCTCCTGCGCATGGATCCGGAACGACATACCTGCACCTGGAAGAACGAGCCGGTGACGCTGACCGTGACCGAATTCCTGATCCTGCAGGCGCTGGCGACCCGGCCCGGCGTGGTCAAGAGCCGCAACGCGCTGATGGACGCCGCCTATGACGACCAGGTCTATGTCGACGACCGCACCATCGACAGCCACATCAAGCGGCTACGCAAGAAGTTCAAGGTGGTCGACAACGATTTCGAGATGATCGAGACGCTCTACGGCGTCGGCTACCGCTTCAAGGAAGCCTGAGGCGTTCGCGCCTTCACGCCTTCACAAAGAGCAGAGCTCAAGCCCGGTTCTGATTCCATCGGGACCGGGTTAGCTCTAGGATGCGGGGACCGTCGCAAAGAGCTGTCTAACGCGGGCCTGAGCATTGCTTGACCGAACGCAGCCTGATCCAAGTTCGAACGCCGAGGACATTGCGTCCCGCGGCGCCTCGGATCATGACGACAAGCCCGTTGCGAAAGGCTGGGGGCCGCTGAACTGGCTCAAGCGCGCCGGGCAGTTCTTCTTTGCGCTGTCCTTCTCCAGCCTGACCCGCCGCATCGTCTCGCTCAACCTCGCCGGACTCGTCGCGCTGGTCGCGAGCATTCTCTATCTGTCGCAGTTCCGCGCGGGCCTGATCGACGCGCGAGCGCAGAGCCTCCTGGTGCAGGCCGAGATCATCGCCGGCGCCATCGGCGCCTCGGCGACGGTGCAGACCAATACGATCACCGTCGACCCCGAGCGGCTGCTCGACCTGAAGCTGGGCGAGAGCTACGGCGGAATGGATGATTCGCTGGACTTTCCGATCAATCCCGAGCGCGTGGCGCCGGTGTTGAGCACGCTGATCTCGCCGACCAAGACCCGCGCGCGGATTTTCGATCCCAACGGGAGCGTACTGCTCGACAGCCGCGACCTCGATAGTGTCCGGGGCTTTCCATTGCCGCCGCTGTCGGAAAAGCCGGGCCTGGCCGAACGCATCATGATCCCGGTGCGGACCTATCTGAATCGCGGCGACCTGCCGCTCTATCGCGAACTCGGTCGCGAGAACGGCAAGGGCTATGTGGAGGTGGCCGATGCGCTCCAGGGCCAGAAGCGCTCGATGGTGCGGGTCAATTCGCGCGGCGAGGTGATCGTCTCGGTCGCGGTCCCCGTGCAGCGCGCGCGCGCCATCCACGGCGCGCTGATGCTGTCGACCCAGGGCGACGAAATCGACCAGATGGTCACGGCCGAGCGTCTCGCGATCCTCAAGGTCGGCGGCGTCGCCGCGGCCGTCATGATCATGCTGTCGCTGCTGCTTGCGAGCACGATCGCAGGGCCCGTGCGCCGGCTCGCCGACAGCGCCGAGCGGGTGCGCCGCCGCACCAAGAGCCGCGTCGAAATCCCCGACTTCACCCGCCGCCGCGACGAGATCGGCCATCTCTCCGGCGCGCTGCGCGACATGACCAGCGCGCTCTACAAGCGGATCGAGGCGATCGAGATGTTCGCCGCCGACGTCGCGCACGAGCTGAAGAATCCGCTGACCTCGCTGCGCTCCGCGGTCGAGACGATGCCGCTCGCCCGCAACGAGAACAGCCGCGCCCGCCTGCTCGAAGTGATCGAGCACGACGTCAAGCGGCTGGACCGGCTGATCTCAGACATTTCCGACGCAAGCCGGCTCGACGCCGAATTGCAGCGGCAGGACGCGATTCCGGTCGATCTCAGACGGCTCCTCGGTACGCTGGTTACGGTCGCCAATGAAACCAAGCTCGGCCATGACGTCGCCGTCGAGGCGCGCTTCGAGGGGCGTGGCTCGACCGACACCTTCTCCGTCACCGGCCATGATTCGCGGCTCGGGCAGGTCGTCGCCAATCTGCTCTCGAACGCACAGTCGTTTTCGGAAGCCGGCAGCAAGGTGCGCCTGACCTGCCGCCGTGTCCGCGGCGAGATCGAGATCGTGGTCGACGACGACGGCCCCGGCATCCGCGACGACGCGCTGGAGCGCATCTTCGAGCGCTTCTACACCGACCGGCCGCATCAGGGATTCGGCCAGAATTCCGGCCTCGGCCTCTCGATCTCCAAGCAGATCGTCGACGCCCATGGCGGACGCATCTGGGCGGAGAATCGCGCCGGCCCCACGGACGAAGACGGGGCACCGACGGTTGCCGGCGCGCGCTTCGTGGTGAGGCTGCCGGCGCTATGAGCCAAGGCGGTTTGAACGACGGCGAGCCGAGCATTCATGCCTCCGCGGTCAAGGTCGGGTCGCTGGCGGTGCTGATCCGCGGGCCTTCGGGTGCCGGCAAGTCGCGCCTTGCCTTCGATTTGATCATGGCGGGGCGCTCGGGGGTGGTCGAAGGCGCCGTCCTGGTGGGCGACGACCGTGTCCATCTGGCGACAGTCGGCGATGAAATTGTGGTCCGCCCCGCCCCCATCCTGGCCGGCCTGATCGAGATCAGGGGGCTGGGCATCCGCCGGTGCGACTTCGTGGAGCATGCGACGGTCGGCCTCGTGGTTGATCTGGACGCCGACGACGCCGAGCGCCTGCCGCCGCTGGAATCGCTGAAAACCACCATTTTTGGTGTCGAAATACCGCGAATCCCCGTCAGCCGCGACCATTCGCCCCTCCCTTTGGTTGTCGCAGCCTTGACCACTACCAAGAGTTAACCTTCAGCTAACCCTCGAGGCGATTGTTTGAAGGGAAATGGTAACCATATGAACCCCACACTCGCGACCGAGTAGACCGGCGCAACTCCCCTTATCCATCCGTCTAGATTCAGGGAGATACGCAACATCCCCTCTTGCGCAGGGGCTCTGGATGGTCAAAGTGGCGCGTTCGTGCGGTGCACCAAAAGCGCCCGCGGGAGTTTTCCGATGATTGGTCTAGTACTTGTGACCCACGGGCGCCTTGCCGACGAATTCAAGGCAGCGCTTGAACATGTCATGGGCCCACAAAAGCAAATCGAAGCGATTACGATCGGCGCCGAAGATGATTCCGATCTCTGCCGAAGCGACATCATCGAAGCGGTTAACCGCGTCGATTCCGGCGACGGCGTTGCTATCCTCACCGACATGTTCGGCGGCACGCCGTCGAATCTTGCGATTTCCTGCATGAGCCGGCCCAAGGTCGAAGTGCTCGCGGGCATCAACTTGCCCATGCTGGTGAAGCTCGCCAAGGTGCGCGAGGAGCGTCCGCTGCCGGACGCGATCGCGATGGCGCAGGAGGCCGGCCGCAAATACGTCACCATCGCCAGCCGCGTGCTCGCCGGCAAATGAGTGACGACGCGCCACAAGCGGGGACAGGCGTGCCCGCGGGCGCGATTTCCAGAGAGCTTCTGATCATCAACAAGCGCGGCCTGCACGCCCGCGCCTCGGCGAAATTCGTCCAGGCGGTCGAGCGCTTCAACGCGCAGGTGTGGGTGACGCGCGGCGGCGAGACCGTCGGCGGCACCTCGATCATGGGCCTGATGATGCTGGCTGCAGGACCGGGAACGACGATCACCGTCGCGGCCGCCGGGGCTGACGCCGAAGCTGCGCTTGCGGCGATCACCGAGCTCGTTGAAAGCAAGTTCAACGAGGAAGGGGTCTAGGCGCTTCGCTCACTTCGCCGGCGGGGCGATGTAGACGTTCCACGTCATCGACGGGCCGGCCTTGCCGTGGGTGAATCGGCGCGTCGTCATCACCATCCGCTCGGCGTTCGGCGCGATCTCCGACACCCATTTTTCGAATGCCGGCAGGCGGCCGTCGGTCGGATCGAACACGCCGATGAAGCCGTATTTCTTGACGTCATCGAGCGACGTCAGTCCGGAGGACCAGGCCTCGTTCGGGATGAACGCAACCGGATGATCGGGGCTGTAGAACACCATCGGCTGGATCGATTCCATGGTGCCGGCGACGACCGCCCAGCGCGAGGCGAAGCGCGAATGCCAGGCCTGGGTCAGCTCGCGCGCCAACTCCGAGCGCGCACCATAGGTCGCGGTGTTGTCCGCGTTCGCCGCCATCTCGCGCGCGGCGATCCATGGCGAGGCAATGAGCGTCGCGACGCTGAGCACGAGCCAGATCGCCACGACGTTGAACAGCACCGCGCTTTGCACCCGCAGCGCCGGGATCGCGACCAGCGCGAGCGGCACCAGGAAGAACAGCGAGATGCCCCAATCGGTCTTTATGTAGATGCTGAAGGCGAGCGCGCCGAGCGGCGGACCGGCCGCGACGATGATCTGGATGATCCAGATGTTCAGCGCCTGGGAAACATTGACGCCGGAATTGACGCCGCGCGCCCAGGCCCGCGTGACGATCCGCGAGGGAGCGCGCAGCAGCAGCGTGAGCCACGGCGGCACCAGCGCCATCGCCAGCCCGGCGAGCGCCACCGGCAACGCCAGCAGCGCAAGGTTATGCAAGGCATAGCCGGCCACCAAGTGATGCACGAGGCCGCCATCCTCGATGCTGTAGGTATCGCCGGCATAGGTCAGCGGCACGAAATGCGAATCCGCCAGCCAGATGATGTGCGGGATCATCGCCACCACCATCGTCGCGATCGCCACCCAGGGCGCCGGCGACAGCAGGAATCGCATCCGTTCTGGATGAATCAGCGCGGCGAGGCCGATGGCGCCGATCATCGTCAGCACCCAGTATTTGGTCATCAGCGCCAGCGCGCCGGCAAGCCCGAGCCAGATTCCTGATAGCGAGCTCCGCTTCTCGAACGCGTTGAGATAAGCAAGCACGACCAGCGGCAGGGTGACGAGCTGAAGCAGATCGGGGTTGTACTTGAACCCCTTGAAATTGAAGATCGGGTAGAGCGCGACCATCAACACGACCAGGAACGCGCGGCGCGGGTCCACCACGCGCTGAGCTACCAGCCAGCAGATCACCATGCCGACGCTGACGGTCGCCATCGCCAGCGCATAGGTCGCCCAGTCCGCCGCCGGAAAAACCCTGAACCAGAGCCCCGCGATCCAGCCCGAGAGCGGCGGATGCTTGCCGTAGCCCCACAGGAATTTCTGGCCCCAGCCCCAGGCTTCTGCGACGTCCATGTGAACGTCCTGCGCTGCCTTGAGGTTGATCAGGATGACGGTCCAGATCACCGCGTGCAGGATGGCGAACTGGATCACCAGCCAGAGCCGCGCCTCGGGCCGGACCGCGCAGGCAACCAGCCAGGCCCGGAAGCGGCTGAAGCTTACCCGGGGTTTTACGCGCGTTCGGGCGGAGGGAATCGAGGTCGTCGACATGGGCCTGGACATGGGCGCTTGCGTAGCGCGTTTTGGACCGTCGTGGAATCAGCTTGGCGTGAAGAAACACCCTGAAAATACAGCAATATGGTTGCCGCACGGGGATGTGAGTGGTATCCCGCGCCCATGACGACCGTCCCCATTTCCAACATCCGCAATTTCTCCATCGTCGCCCATATCGACCATGGCAAATCGACGCTGGCCGACCGCCTGATCCAGATGACCGGCGGCCTCTCCGACCGCGAAATGGCGGGCAAGGAGCAGGTGCTCGATTCCATGGACATCGAGCGCGAGCGCGGCATCACCATCAAGGCGCAGACGGTGCGGCTCGCCTACCGCGCCAAGGACGGCAAGGATTACATCTTCAACCTGATGGACACGCCCGGCCACGTCGACTTCGCCTACGAGGTCTCGCGATCGCTGGCGGCGTGCGAGGGTTCCCTGCTGGTGGTCGACGCCAGCCAGGGCGTCGAGGCGCAGACGCTCGCCAACGTCTATCAGGCGCTCGACAACAATCACGAGATCGTCCCGGTCCTGAACAAGGTCGACCTTCCCGCGGCCGAGCCGGAGAAGGTCAAGCAGCAGATCGAGGACGTCATCGGCATCGATGCGTCCGATGCGGTGATGATCTCGGCGAAGACGGGCCTTGGCATCCCCGATGTGCTGGAAGCCATCGTCACCCGCCTGCCGCCGCCGAAGGGCGATCGCGATGCGACCTTGAAGGCGTTGCTGGTCGACAGCTGGTACGACGTCTATCTCGGCGTCGTCGTTCTGATCCGCGTCGTCGACGGCGTCATGAAGAAGGGCCAGCGCGTCCGCATGATGGGCACGGGCGCTGCCTACGACGTCGAGCGCGTCGGCTTCTTCACGCCGAAGATGCAGCAGGTGGACGAGCTCGGCCCCGGCGAGATCGGCTTCATCACCGCCGCAATCAAGGAAGTCGCGGACACCCGCGTCGGCGACACCATCACCGACGACAGGAAGCCCGTCACGGAAATGCTGCCGGGCTTCAAGCCGGCGATCCCCGTGGTGTTCTGCGGCCTGTTCCCTGTCGATGCCGACGACTTCGAGACGCTGCGCGCCGCGATGGGCAAGCTGCGCCTCAACGATGCCAGCTTCTCCTTCGAGATGGAAACCTCGGCCGCGCTCGGCTTCGGCTTCCGCTGCGGCTTCCTCGGCCTGTTGCACCTCGAGATCATCCAGGAGCGGCTGTCGCGCGAGTTCGACCTCAATCTGATCGCGACCGCGCCGAGCGTCATCTACAAGATGAAGCTGACCGACGGCACCGAGCTCGAGATCCACAATCCCGTCGACATGCCCGACGTCGTCAAGATCGAGGAGATCCAGGAGCCCTGGATCGAGGCGACGATCATGACGCCCGACGAATATCTCGGCAGCGTGCTCAAGCTCTGCCAGGACCGGCGCGGCTCGCAGAAGGAGCTCACCTACGTCGGCTCCCGCGCGATGGTGAAATACGATCTGCCGCTGAACGAGGTCGTGTTCGACTTCTACGACCGCCTCAAGTCGGTCTCCAAGGGCTACGCCTCGTTCGACTATCATCTCACCGACTACAAGCCGGCCGACCTCGTCAAGATGCAGATCCTGGTCAACGCCGAGCCGGTCGACGCGCTCTCCATGCTGGTCCACCGCACCCGCGCCGAAGGGCGCGGCCGCGCCATGGTCGAGAAGATGAAGGAGCTGATCCCGCCGCACATGTTCCAGATCCCGATCCAGGCGGCGATCGGCGGCAAGGTGATCGCGCGCGAGACCGTGCGCGCGCTGCGCAAGGACGTCACCGCGAAGTGCTACGGCGGCGACATCACGCGTAAACGAAAACTTCTGGAGAAGCAGAAGGAAGGCAAGAAGAAGATGCGGCAGTTCGGCAAGGTCGACATCCCGCAGGAAGCCTTCATTGCCGCGCTGAAGGTCGACAGCTGAGGTCGAGCCTCGTCCTTTCATCGAAACGTTCACCGACGTCATGCCCGGGCTTGTCCCGGGCATCCACGTTTTTGGTGCCGCGCCGAAGTCGTGGATGGCCGGGTCAAGCCAGGTCGAGCCCGGCCATGACGGCGAAGGCGGGACCGGATGTCGTGACCGGATCGATCGGATCCTGAACGACTCGAGCCCGGACCAACGGAAATGCCGAAAACAACCCCATGCACAGTAGGCCGGGGCTTGTCCGGATTGATGTTTTTCGATTTTCAGAAAAATACTTGCTCCGTCGGGCAAAACAGGGGCAGAATGCCATCGTCGCGGTGTGTGACACATTGCCGGTGAAGACCTTCGATCATCGCGACGGACTAGATCGCGCTCACGGCAGAGCGGCAAATCGCGCATAGCGATCAGCTTGCCCTCCGGCGGGCGATGGGCCACCATCCCCGTGCGCAGCGTCGACAAAACCAGAAGCGCCAAGGGAAACGCATGAGTAAGCCGTCGAGCTTCGACTATGGCTGGGTCGTCGTCGCCGCGGGTGCGTTGATGACCTGCGTCGGGTTCGGCACGATGCTGTCGCTGGCGGTGTTTCTGCAACCGATCTCCGAAGCGATGGGCTGGTCGCGCGCCGGGGTGTCGGCGGCCGCGACGCTGGATTTCCTCTGCATGGGATTTGCCGCATTTCTGTGGGGCACGCTGTCGGACCGGTTCGGCACGCGCATCGTCGTGCTCTCGGGAAGCCTGCTGCTGGGGCTCGGTCTCGTCACGGCGAGCCAGGCGGCCAGCCTGTGGCAGTTCCAGCTCTGCTTCGGCGTGCTGATCGGCATCGCCGCCGGCAGCTTTTACGCACCGATGATGGCGCTCGCGAGCGCGTGGATCGAGAACAACCGCAGCCTCGCGGTGGCGCTGGTCTCCGCCGGCATGGGCGTGTCGCCGGTGACGATCGCGCCGAGCGCAAGCTGGCTGATCACGGCCTATGACTGGCGCACCGCGATGCTGGTGATCGGCTGTGCTGCCTGGGCGCTGCTGATCCCCGCCTGCTTCCTGGTGCGCCCGGCGCCGGTCGCGTCCGGCCCCGCAAGCGCGGACACGGCAACGAACGTGGAGCTGACCGCGGCGCAGGCGCTGCGCACACCGCAATTCATCGCGCTCGCGGCGGCGCATTTCGCCTGTTGCGCCGCGCATTCCGGCCCGATCTTCCACATGGTCTCCTATGCGATGGTCTGCGGCATCGCGCCGCTGACGGCTGTGACGGTCTACAGTGTCGCCGGCGTCTCGGGCCTCGGTGGGCGCCTGCTGCTCGGCACGCTCGCCGATCGCATCGGCGCAAAGCCGGTGCTGGTCGGCGGCCTGTTGGTGCAGGCGATGTGCATCGCGACCTATCTCGCGGTCGCGCATCTCGGCGAATTCTACGCGTTGTCGGTCGCGTTCGGCCTCGCCTATGGCGGCGTGATGCCGCTCTATGCCGTGCTGGTCCGCGAATACTTCGGCGCGCGCATCATGGGCACCGTGTTCGGTGCGGTCTCGGCGTTTGCCAGCCTCGGCATGGCGCTCGGTCCATGGGCCGGCGGACTCGTGTACGACAATTTCCAGCATTACACCTGGCTGCACATCGGCTCGTTCGCGATCGGTCTCGCCGCAGTCGCGGTGGCGCTGAGCTTTCCGACCAAACGCAGGCAAGCGCTCGGCCTTGGCCGCGCCGCGGCATGACGAGGGGCGCATGAACGAGCCCCAGGGCGGGTCCCTCCGAGCCCGCAAGACGCTCCATGTCGGCTCCCCGGCCGATAGCAAACGTCGACGCGTTCACGCCTGAGACCGGCTTTCGATCCATGGTAGACATTTAGCCAAACGCCAAAGCGTTGGTTATGCTGCGACATTGGCTACGGACGGGACCCCGATGTTGAACGCGGTTACACGCCAGTTTGCGCCGGATAACGACCCTCCGATGGTGGTCGCCTTGATGCCTTACACCCCGCGACACCGGGCCATGGCCTTCGGTATCGTGGCCGGCATGCTGGCCGTTTCAGCGCTCCTGGCTCCATTCGTTAACCGACAAATTGGCCGAGTGGACAGCTTTCTCCCGGTTGTTCAAACGATCATGAGCGCGGCTGACCTGCTCACGGCGACCCTCTTGTTCGCACAGTATTCGGTGCAGCCGCACCGCGCCTTGCTGGTCGTGGCGAGCGGATACATCTTCGCAGGCTCCTTTGCCTTTCTGCAGACTCTGAGTTTTCCGGGCAGCTACGCACCCAACGGGCTCATAGGTGACGTCTACAACACCCCGGCGTGGTTTTTCGTACTTTGGTACACCACATTTCCCCTGAGCATCCTTTCCTATGCGCTGCTCAAGGACAAAGGAAAGATATCGCGGGGATCGACGACGCGAAGCATCGCAATCACGCTGATGAGTGTACTGGGGACAATAGCTCTGCTGTCGTGGCTGGTGATAGCCGAAGTCGAGCATTTGCCGAGGTTCTTCACGACAGGTCTCATGCTCCAGACCCCCCTCAGCAATCAATTCAACATTGGCCTCACGTTGTTGGGTTGCATCGTACTCCTGGTGCTTTTTGTCCGCAGGCGCACGGTGCTGGATCTGTGGCTGATGGTCACGTTGTTTGCAGCGGTTCCCAATTTTCTGGTGGCGACATACGCAGGCTCGGCTCGATTCTCCGTAGGTTGGTACACCGCTCGCGGGTTTGCCCTCATCGCAAGCTTCATGCTGCTGTCCGTACTTGTCACGGAAATGACCGTGCTCTACTCGCGACTGGCCAACGCTCTGGTGATGCAGCGGCGCGAGCGCGCCAATCGCTTCGTGAGTATCGACGCAGCCACTGCGGCAATTGCGCATGAAATAAAGTCACCCCTGGGGTCAATCACGTTGAACGCGGACACCGCTCGGCAGGTACTGGTTGCACAATCTCCCCGGCTCGAGGAGGTCCATGCCATTCTCAAGGACATCGGGGATGCCAGTCTCAGGGTAGACGAGACAATCACAAGCGTTCGTAAGCTGTTCAAGGATGCAACCGATCAACCGGTCATGATCAGCATCGAGGACGTCGCGCGGCAGGTATTGCGCCTGTTGCAGCATGAGCTGCAGTTCAATGAAGTTCTGGTCGTGACGGAGTTTGGGGTCGAAGCGCCTTTCGTGAACGCCGATCCGGTACAGTTGCAGCAGGTGATTCTGAACCTGTTCAAAAATGCCATCGAGGCGATGGCTTCTACTCCCCGCGACGGCCGCCGATTGATCATTGGCACTCGCGTCGAGCAAACTTCAATCGTTTTCCTGTCCATCCAGGATACAGGCACCGGAGTGTCCCCGCAGGATCGGGACCGCGTATTTGAGGCGTTCTTTACGACCAAACCGGCGGGCATGGGGCTGGGACTGGCGATTTGCCGCACGATCATCGAGAGATATGAAGGCCGTTTGGTTCTCGGCAAATCGGGGCCTCAGGGCTCGACATTCGAGATTGCACTGCCTGTCGCAAGCCGGACTTGACAGCTGCGCGGCGGCCTTTGGCAATCGTGGCGGCCGAGGATGCGGCGAGCATGGCGGAACACGGCGCTGCCCATGAGAGGCATCGAACATTGCCTTCCTCTTGTGGCCCTGGCCTGTCCGTGTCCAGGTCGCCAGAATGTCGGGGTCAGACCCGATAGCGGACACTGACGCGATGCGGCATCATGTTTGAGTTTCGGAGCAGACTTCATGAAAGACACAGCTTCGCAATTGTTCCATTTTTATGATCGCCACCCCATCTCGCGCGAGATCATCCTCGCCAAACTGCGCGCGAGTCGCGGTGATCTCGACAACCTGCGCCCGGAAGACCTTTTTGCGCACGATCAGGATCATTATGGTGGCCTCGGCGCCACGGACGAGTTGGCAAGGCAAGCACGGATCGGCCCGGGAACGATGGTCGCTGATTTCTGCGCCGGTCTTGGCGGGACGGTGCGCTATCTCGCTCACAAGTATGGAGCCGACGTTACCGGCGTTGAATTCACGCCTGTGCGTGCCGCGGGAGCGCAAGAACTGACCAGGCTGGTCGGGCTGCAGAAGTCGGCGCGGATTATCGAGGGCAACGTCATGGATGCCCCACTTCCCGATGCGAGCTTCGATGTCGTTGTCAGCCAGGAATCCTTCTGTCACGTCCCGGACGTGAAAAAGACCCTGGCGGAGGCCAGACGCATTCTGAAGCCGGGCGGGCGATTGGCTTTCACGGACTGGGTCGCCAATCAGCCGCTTGCATCTGCGGACGCGCAGCTGATGTGGGAGGGCATGGCAATTCAGCCGCTCCGCTCGATCTCGGACTACCGGGAATTGGTCGAGGGCGTCGGGTTGAACGTGCTTTCCGTCACCGACTTGACCGAAGAATGGAGGCCGATCCTCAAGGAACGGCTTGCCATGTACCAACGGCTCCGCGAGGAAGCGAGACAGTCGGGAACGCCGTCAGGACACGATGAGTTTCACGAATCCTATGTTCGATTTGTCGACCTCATTCAACAGCGACAGCTCGGCGGCGTCCGAATCGTAGCAAGCAAGTAGGCGACATCAGGTTTGGCGCGCGTTCGCCTGCGTCGGTTTGACGATCGACGCAGTTGGATCCGAAGCGGACTTGCCGGTCGTTCTCGATTTCTGCTTGGCGTCATCGTTTGTCCCCATGCGCGGCTGCTTTGGAATGTGACGCCCATCACGGTGATGGCGCCAGCCACCCGGCATGCTCCAGATCAACGGCGAGCAGCGCCAAGCACGGAGCAGGACCATGAGCAGCAACGATCGCGAACTGAGCATCGAGGAATTGACGAAAGTGAGCGGCGGCGGCATCAAGGGGGCCGTCGAGGGCGTGTGCCGCAAAGACGAAGTAACCCCTGGTCAAAGCGACCCAGCCCAGATGTTTCAACAGATCCTCAATCAATTGTCCGGTCGCTGAAAACGGGCCGCCTCTGCCGGCGGCCCTTTCATTTCACAGTCCCGGCACGCGCGGCATATCCCTCTTCATCGCATCCTCCGCGCGTCGACATCATTGCCCGAGCTGCTGAAGCACGGCGGACCACAACGCAAGCGGCTCCCTGAGCGCTCCCGGCTCGGACGGCTTCTGGCGAACGGCCGTGTGCACCATGACGAGTTTCGAGGCTGGATCGACCAGGATGACCTGACCGCGTATGCCGAGCAGGGCAAATCTGCGCTGCGCGCCAGGGAGGAGCCAGACCTGATAGCCGTAGCCCATATAGGGGGTCGCAACTCCCGGCGCGAGATGACCGTCAACCGACCTGACAGTCGTCGCATCCAACAGCCACTGCCGGGGGATCAACTGACGACCTTCCCAGGCGCCGTCGTTGGCGAGCAGCCGGCCCAGGCGCGCATAGTCGCGCAAGGTTGCGTTGAAACAGCAAAACGCAATCTCCTGCCCGCTGCCGTCGATCGCCCACGAGGCATCCGCTTCGGTGCCGATGGCATTCCAGATCCGGTCGTGGAGATAGTCGGCAACCGGCGTGCCCGTGGCGGAGCGCAGGACCAGGCCCAGTATCTCGGTTTCCACGCTCGCATAGTGCCATTTGGTTTCCGGCGGTGCGATTCGAGTATTGAATTGCGCGACGACCGCGGCGGGATCCTTCGTCGCTTCGACGAACAGGGCTCGCCCAAGCCGGGCGATATCGTCGTGCCCGTCATAGACTTCCGAAAACTCGACGCCCGACGACATATTCAGCAAGGCCCGGATGGATGTGTTTCCATATTCCGTTCCTGCCAGACCGTGGACGTAGGTCGAGACGGGGTCGTCGATCGACTTGATCCGTCCCTCCGAGACCGCAATCCCCACCAGCATGGACACCAGCGTCTTGGCCATCGATTGCGACAGGAAGCGGTCGTGATCGGTCCGCGCATATTGATAGTGCTCGTACAGGATGGTGTCGTCCCGGGCGATCAAAAGTCCCGTCACCGGGTTGCGCTTGAGGTAGTCCGCAATGCTGAACCGTTCCTTGCCGAAACTGTAGGAAATGGACGGCTCCGGTGCGCGCTTGAATTGCCAGGGAGTCGTCGCGTGTCCGATCGGGCGCGAGGGGAAGATCTCGCCGAAATGGCTGTAGACCCCGACCAGCTTGTCGAGCTGGGTGGTGGTCCCCCGCGTGCCGATCGGATAGCCCTCGGCCGCGCCGTAGACATCGGCATCGGGGCCGCTATCCGAAAAGACCGGCCCCGCCTCGCCGGCGGAGCTGCGGACGTTCTGTGCGCACGCCAGGGACGCCCAGGCCGCCGAAACGAGAATGACGGACAAGCGAAGCCCGCGGCAACCGCGCGGTCTGCAGAGCGCTTTCCAACTCACTGGACTTGCCTCCTCCCACGGTGTTGCGTGCGCGCTCGCGAAAAACGACTTCGCAGGCTGGCGACGAGAGGCATGCTATCATTGCGGGTCGACGGTGTCAGCATGCGAGACATCGGCCGAGATCGCCGCCTCGAACGGCGGACCTCCGGCGCCACCGACACCGCCGTCACCCGATCGCGAAATCCGCCGCGGTCTCCGCGTGGATCGCCGTGGTGTCGAACGTCTCCACCGACGTATCGGCAGCGCCGACCAGCATCGTGATCTCGGTGCAGCCGAGGATGATGCATTCCGCACCGCGCCCGACCAGCGCGGCCATCACGTCTTGATAGCGGCGGCGCGAGGCGTCGGCGACGACGCCAAGGCACAGCTCGTCGTAGATGATGCGGTTCACGTCGGCCCGCTCGTCCGCGGGAGGCACGAGGACATCGAGATCATGCGCGCGCAGCCGATCGACGTAGAAGTCCTCCTCCATCGTGAACTTCGTGCCGAGCAGCCCGACCCGCCGGTATCCCCCGGATCGAATGCGCTGCGCCGTCGCGTCGCCGATGTGAATGAAGGGAATGGTCAGCTTCGAGGTGATGTCGGGCGCGAGCTTGTGCATGGTGTTCGTGCACAGCACGATCGCGCGCGCACCGGCCTTTTCGAGGCGCTGCGCCACCTCCGCCAGGCTCGCGGCCGCCTCCGCCCAGCGGCCGTCGTATTGCATCTCCTTGATCTCCTGGAAGTCATAGGAATACATCAGCAGCGGCGCCGAATGCAGCTTGCCCATGCGGTCCCGAACCCGCTCGTTGATGAGCTTGTAGTAGAGCACGGTGCTCTCCCAGCTCATGCCTCCGATCAGGCCAATGGTTCGCATCCCCGCGCCTCTCGAAATCCGGTTTGCCCGGATCGTAGACGAAGAGATCTCGGCTCGCCATCACGACGCGGAAGAAAGCGCCGATGCCGGGAGCTCGAAAACAGCCCGGCGAACGACTTCGTGCGCAACTGCCCCATTCGGCCGGCCAAAATATTCCCTCCCAACCCGCCGAACCTCTCTTCCACCTGTTCGAGTTTGGCGATTACATCGTCGCGCTCGTATTCAACTCATTTTTTGCGCTGGAGGGATTTCATGATTTCGTCAAATGTCACTCGCCGCAGATTGATCGGCGGCCTCGCGGCCGGAGTAAGCGCGGCCTCGGTGGTTTCATCGGGCATCCGCAGGGCCCATGCCCAATCCGCACAAAAGACCTTTGTTCTCGTGGGCGGGGCCTTCTACGGAGCATGGTGCTGGCATCGCGTCACCGAGCGGCTCGAAAAGCAGGGCCACAAGGTCTACGCGTTCACGCTCTCGGGACTGGCAGAGCGCTCGCATCTCCTCAGCAAGGACATCAACCTCGACACGCACATCACGGACATCGCCAATCTCGTCGAATGGGAAGACCTGAAAGACATCTGTCTCGTCGCCCATTCCTATGCCGGATGTCCCGCGTCGGGTGCTCTCGAGCGCATCGGAAGCCGGGTGTCATCGATCGTCTGGGTGGATGCAATCAAGCCCGCCGACGGGCAGGCGTTCCGGGACCTGGTCCCCTTCCCGGTCGAGGAAGGCGCGATCAGCCGCCCGGCTCCCAAGGCGCTGCCGCCGACGGCGTTCAGCGACCCCAAGGACGTTGCCTGGGTTCTCTCAAAGGTCACGCCGCAACCTGTCGGCACATGGCTGCAACCGGTGAAGCTATCGGGCGCGCGCGAGAAGGTCGCGAAGAAGACCTACATCCGGCTGCCCAAATTCCAGCTGGCCGCCCTCGACAAGGCGGCAGCGGAGTGCAAGGCCGACAATTCCTGGACGGTCCTCGAGAACACCACGTCCGGCCACTCGGTCATGATCGCCGAGCCGGATTGGTTGACCGACGTGCTGGTGAAAGCCGCATGAGAGCGACGACGCTGGATGTGGCCGAGCGATCCGTGTCGCTCGGCCTAGGCGTGATGGCGCCCGTCCGGGCCGCCGTCCCTTACGACGCCTGCTTCGCTTCGACGTATCGCGCAAAGCTGTCGAGGATCGCCTGCCAGCCGCCTTGCTGCTGCTCGACCGAATGGGTCGCTTCCGCATCGAAGACGACGCGGACGGTGACGCCCTTCGCCCCTGGCACGAACTCGACTTCGGCCTTGCGATCGCCGAACGCATATTCGATCCGCTTGTGCTCGACGATTTTCGTGTAGGTGCCGGCGAAGTCGAATCCCATGCTGCCGTCCCTGGCCTCCATGCGCGACGAGAACACGCCGCCCTCGCGCAGGTCGACCGTCGCCTTGGTCGTGTGCCAGTCGTCCGACGCGGCGTTCCACTTCACGATGTCGGCAGGCGTCGTGTAGGCACGCCAGACCCGATCGATGGGGGCGGCGACGCTGGTTTCGACGGTGATCCTCATGATTATTGCTCCAGTTCGATTTCGACGGCTCGAGGTGACGAGATCACTTCACCTGCGCGGGGTCTATGCACCGCGTGTTCGGGAAATGTCCACCCAAGGACGATCGAGACCCGTCGATGCCGACATGGTCGAGCCGTCGATGCGATAAAAAGATTCAGGCGGGAGACGCGCCGTCACCCGCTCGCGATCGGCGCGTCAGCAGATCTTCTGAAAACGCGCGCGCCAGCGCGACGCCTTGGCCGGCGGCAGCACGTAGCTTTTGCCCTCGGCCGAGACGGTCAGGGGCTGCCCCGAACCCAAAAGGTCAAGGACGCGGTCTTCCAGCAGGCGCCATTTCTCGCCGGCAAGCTCGGGATGGCCGAGGTCCGGCTGGTTGAACATCGAGGTGTTCGGCGGGAAGGACTCCGGACCGGCGTATGTGAACCCGGCGAAATCCATCTGCATCCTGCCGTTGCCGATCGTGATCGAAGCTTCGGTGTGCTCCTGTTTCGGCGCATCCCCGGGATAGACCGCATCCAGCTCGAAATGCGTACCGCAGCCGATGCGGAATACCGTCTTGCCCCGCGTGTCGGAAAAGGCGAGCCATGGCCGGTCCTGGCGGTCCATCTCGAAGGTCCATGCGCCGCTCCACATCTGCCTCGATGGCACGCCCGCCGCCGTTGCGGCGGCCAAGCCGAGCCACGACAGGGCGACGACAAGTCCGAGCAGCCTTGCAGGCGTCGTCATGGCAGCCTCCCAACGCGATCCGCGCTGATCCTCACACGAAGGACGGACCGACCGGCGCGACGTCAGATCGGCCCGGTCTTCCCGCGAATGGCCGCCGACCGCTTGAACAGTTGCTGCGCATCGGCGTAGCGACCCTGATCCTTGTAGAACGCGGCCAGGTTGTTCAAGATATCGGCGAGATCCGGATGGTCGGGGCCGAGGGTCTTCTCGAAGGTCGCCACCGACTGCTTGTACAGCCGCTCCGCGTCGGCATTGCGGCCCTGGCGCGCATAGAGCGTCGCCAGATTGTTCTGCGCCTGCGCGATGTCGGGATGGTCGGGTCCATACGCCTTCTCGGTGACCGCGATCGCGCGCTTGAGCAGACGCTCGGCATCGGCGTAGCGATGCCGGTGGATGTAGGCGTCGGCGAGATTGCTCATCAGCACCGTGGCCTCGGGATCGTCGGGGCCGTTCGCCTTCTGGAGAATGGCGAGCCCGCGCTTGAACAGCGGCTCGGCCTGGTCGTAGCGGCCCTGGTTGCTGTAGACCGCGGCAAGGTTGCTCATCGCCATCACGATGGAGGGATCGTTGGCACGATGCGCCTTCTCGCGGATGGCGATCGAGCGCTTCAGAAGCGGTTCGGCGTCCGCGTAATGCTCTTCCGCCCGATAGAGTTCGCCCAGATTGTTCAATACGGTTGCAACTTCCGTGGAATTCGGACCGAGCGTCTTCTCCCTGATCGACAATGAGCGCTTGTACAGCAGCTCGGCAACCGGGTATTGGCCCAGATTGTAGTGAATGGTGCCGAGATCATTCAGCGGCATCGCGACCATGGCGTCATCGGTGCCGAACTCCTTCTCGCGCAGGGCTAGGGCCTTCTGGGCGAGCGGCAGCGCTTCGGTGTATTTGCCGGCCTGATAGAGCTGTTTCATCTGCCGAGTGAGTGTGCCCGCCTCATCCTCTTCCGCATGGGACGGCGCGCCCAGCGACAGGCTCAGCGCGAGCGCTGTGACCGCAACACGGATCGATGCTTTCAGGGCCTTCATCGCGCGCTCCTCGTCGCTCCTGCCGGTGGCTTACGCGATTTTGGTGCGCCGGGAGGCCGGACAGGTTCAAAGCGGATGGGGCAGCGGCATGGTGACCGCCTGGCTCCAAGGTCTTGCCCTTGCCCATGGCGATCACGCGAAGCCAGCGGTAAAATACCGGCGACGCGACGCACATCCGTTGGAAAGAAGACGATGGCATTCTGGATCGCAGGCACAGCTGGATTGGCGATCGCCTATCTGCTCGGCGCGATACCCACGGGCTATCTCGCGGGAGCTGCGCCCGCCTCGGTCAAGGCAGCCCTGAGGTGAAAGCAGAGGCGCGGATCTAGCGCGGGGTCAGTTCACCGCCCGAAGCGCGGCGGTGAAGGTGGCGAGATCGGCGCGGGCCAGCTCGTCCGGCGCCCATCGGGGAAGATCGGCGAGCTCTGCGATCACGCGGGCCCGATCCTGCGGCAACAGAAAGTCCGCCCAGACCGCGCGCGTGTCGCGCAGCGAGGCCGCGACCAGGCGGGCGTTGGCCGGCTTGCTGGCGCCCTGGATCGCCGCACAGACCGTGGTCAGGATGTAGACGGCGCTGTTCTTGCGGAAGCCCGCAAATCCTTCCTCGCGAATACGGGTGCGTTGCTCCGGCGGGAGCCCTTTCCAGAACATCTGGCTCGCAACCGCCTCGCGTGCCATGCCCCGGATCATGAAGCTGATCGCCGTCGCGTACTGGTCGCCATACTCGGTCATGTTGCGCGCGAGCGCCGGCAGATCCGGCTGCGGCCCCGGCTTCGCGCCGTAGAAGATGAAGAGCTTGTGGGTCTGGTTTGCGACGTCGGTCCAATCCATCAGCCAGCCCATGTCGCTGCCCTGCTCGGGTGGCAGCGCGGCGAGAGCGTCGAGATCGAAGACATGGCCGAGCAAGGCCGCGATGTCGGGTCGGGTCAGATCAGGCCGTTCGCCCTTCTTCGCGACGCCGTCGACATAGACCTTGAAGGCCTTCGCGGCATCGCGCGCGGCGGCGAGATCCTGCACCCCGTCCTGCGCGAACGCCGGCGAGGCGAGCGCGAGAAGGATCAGGAGGATTCTGACGATCGGCATGGAAATTGGTCGTGCCCGACGCCGGGAAGGTTCAGGCTCGCGCGCGAGCCCGGAGGGCCGGCAGGCCGGGCGGGGGCTTGCGCATCTGCGAGGCCTGCTCATAGGCGTGGGCCAGACGCAGCAGCTTGTGCTCGCTCCAGGCGCGGCCCGCGAAGGTGATGCCGAGCGGATAATCCGGCGTCTCCTTGTCGCCGGCACCGGAGATGAAGCCTCCCGGCACCATGACGCTGGGATAGCCCGCCTTCGCCGAGATCACGCAGCCGCTGCTGCCGGGGAACAGCACGGCGTCGAGCTTGTGCTGGTTCATATAGGCGTCCATGCCCCGCGTCTTCGCCGAGAGCAGGTCCATGGCGCGTGCGGACTTGTACTCGCGCTCGCTCAGATCGCCTCGGGTGAGGTCGGACGCGAGGAACAGGTCCTGACCGAAGCGCAGCGCTTTCTCGGCATTGGCCGCGTTGAAGGCGATGATGTCTGCCATCGTCTCGATGTCGGTATCGGTCGCCCACTCCTTCAGATAGAGATTGAGGCCGTATTTGAGCTCGTAGAGAAACACGATCGGCGAACCGGTCGGATTGCCCTTGTTGCTGCTGAGCGGATTGCGGTTGAGCACGGCCATGCCGGTGCCCGGACCGCCGATCCAGCCGGACGTCGGCATGTTCGCGCGGACGACGACGGCGCCGAGATCCTCCATCACCTTGATCGCCTCGGTCATGACCTTGACCCATCCGGGTTGCAGCTTGCCGTAATAGCGATCGTTCAAGGGATCGGACGGATCGCTCGGCACGCCGATACGCGCGCCCTTGATCGCATCGCGCGAAAGGCCCGCGGTATAGTCGGCCGGTCGCCGCTGCCGCTCCGTCGCCGGATCGCGCGGGTCCTTTTCCGCGAGCACGTTCAAGAGCATTGCCGCGTCACGCACCGTGCGCGTCATGGGTCCTGCGGTATCCTGGCTGTGCGCGATCGGGATGATGCCGGCGCGGCTGATCAGTCCGACGGTCGGCTTGACCGTGACGAGCCCGTTCTGGCTGGCCGGGTACAGCAGCGAGCCCGACGTTTCGGTGCCGATCGAAGCCGCGCAAAATCCTGCGGCCACGGCGACCGCCGACCCCGAGCTCGAGCCGCCGGGAGCCACGACCGGGATGTCGTGCTCACCCATCAGCGCCGGCGCATAGGGATTCTTCACCTGGCCCCCCAGCGAGGAATAGCCCGCCGGCATATCGATCGCGAGGATGTTGGCGAACTCGGTCAGGTTCGCCTTGCCCAGGATCACCGCGCCGGCCTTGCGCAGCAGCTTGACGACGGTGGCGTCGCGCCTCGCCCGCGCGCCTTCCAGCGCCAGCGAGCCCGCCGTCGTCGGCTGCTCGTCAGAGGTCGCGATGTTGTCCTTCACCAGGATCGGCACGCCGGCCAGCGGCCGCCTGGCTGACGGCCTGCCACCGTCGAGTTCGGCCGCGATTGCCAGTGCATCGGGATTGAGCGCCCGGACGGAATTCAGCACCGGCCCGCCCCGGTCATAGGCTGCGATGCGCGCGAGATAGACCTTTGCGAGCGCCGTCGCTGTGACCTCTCCGCCGGCGAGAGCATCGACGATGTCGCTCATCGGCGCGTCTTCAAGCCTCGGCTCGGGCGGCGCCGCGACGCCGCGGGTTGGCTTGTTCATGACGTGCCTCTTGGGCTCTGCTGACGCGGTTCCGACCCGGGATCATGCACATAGCTTCTTCAACATGACAAATATCCCGCTCCGGATTCGCCGCCGCGCCACCTTGATCCGCCCCACCAAATAGACCACCATCGCGTCGCTTACCGCTCACGGCAGAATGGGCGAGGAAACGCTGACATGAACGCAACGGGGTTTGGCCTGGTCGAGCGGGCGCGGGCCATCGCGCCGCTGGTTGCTGACGAGGCAGACGAGATCGAGCGGACGCGGCGGCTGACGCCTGAGGTCGTGGACGCGCTGATCGCAAACGGGCTCTACCGCGCGCTGCTGCCGCAGAGCCTCGGCGGATCGGAAGCGCCGCCCGAGATTTTCATGCAAATGCTGGAGGAGATCGCCAAGGCCGACGCGTCCACGGCCTGGTGCCTCGGCCAAAACAGTGTCTGCGCGATGATCGCGGCCGCGCTCGACCACGACACCGCGCACCAGATCTTCAACACCGCATCAGGCATTCTCGCCTGGGGCGCGGTGGCGCATGAGGCGCGCGCGGTCGAGGGCGGCTACCGCGTCACCGGGCGTTGGGATTTTGCTTCAGGCTCGCGGCAGGCGAGTTGGCTCGGGGCGCATGTCCGCATCGTCGAGGCCGACGGCGTGCCGCGAAAAAATGCCGACGGGTCGCCGGAGATGCGCACCATCCTGTTCCCGCTTGCGAGCGCGGTGCTGCACGACGTCTGGCAGGCGATCGGGCTCGCCGGCACCGGCACCGATTCCTACGAGGTGAAGGACCTCTTCGTCCCCGGTCGCTTTGCCGTCTTCCGCGACATGCCGAGCGCCTTGCGTGAGCCCGGGCCGCTCTACCGGCTTCCGACCGGCTCGACCTACAGCCTCGGCTTTGCCGCAGTCTCGCTCGGCGTCGCGCGCGCGACGCTGGATGCAGCGATCGCACTGGCGCGCGGCAAGCACCAGTCGCTTGCGGCGAACGCGATGCGCGACAATCAGGCAGTCCAGGGCCTGATCGGCCGCACCGAGGGGGACTTACGTGCCGCCCGCGCCTATCTCTATGCGACGGCGAACGCGATGTGGCGCGACCTTTCGGCATCAGGCACGTTCAGCCTGACGCATCGCAGCGCTATCCGCCTCGCCGCGACCTGGACGATTCAGCAATCGGCCAAGGTGGTCGACACCGCCTATCGCATGGCCGGCGCCACCGCTGTCTTCCGCAGCAATCCGTTCGAACGGCGGTTTCGCGACATGCATGCGATCACCCAGCAGATCCAGGCGCGCGACACGCATTTCGAGGATGTCGGCAAGGCGATCCTGTCGGAAGGCCGCTGATCGGGCCACGCTGCTTCTTCCATCGCGATGACCTGCGACCGGTCGCTCCCCACGCCAAGCGGCCGGTTGCGATTGCCTCGATATGCTTGATTTAAATCAAGCCTGCCGCGGCAGCGCCATCTCCGAATAGGCTGTCGATGGCCGCGCCAAAGCGCCGCCGACCAGCACGGAGATGGTCATGAGGTTCTCGAACGCTCTGCGTATTGCCGTTCTCGCCGCGGCCGGTGCCCTGCTCGCCACGGGTGCCCAGGCTGGTCCGATGCCGACATCTGTGGCGACGATCAAATCGATGGTCGATCCCGTTACCACCGAAGTGCGCTGGGGCTACGGCTACCGCGGCGGCTACGGCTATCGCGGCGTCGGATTGGGCTATCGTAGCGGCTACGGTTATCGTGGCGGCCTCGCCTATCGCGGCTTGGGTTACCGCGGCTACGGCTATCGCGGCTATGGCTATCGCGGTTACGGCTATCGTGGCTATGGCTATCGTGGCCTCGGTTACGGCGTCGCAGGCGCCGTCGTCGGCGCCGGGATCGCGAGCGCCTATTACGGAGGCTATGGCGGCTATTACGGCGGTGACTATGGCGGCGGCTATCCCGCCTACGGCTATCCGTCCGCGTCCTACTACGGTTACGGCGGCGGCTATGGCTACGACTATTGCGCGCCCTCCGGTCCCTATGCCGGCTATTAGTCGCGAATCATCGGAAGGCTAAGCCACCAGGGCGGCATCCTCGTCGTCGTCGGCATCGATGCCGCGCTGCGCCGCCAGCAGGCTGATGATTTCGACGTTCGGCCGCGCCTTGCTGAACAGAAAGCCCTGGCCCTCGTCGCACCCCTCGGCGCGGAGGCAGCTCAGCTCGGCTTCAGTCTCGACGCCTTCGGCCGTGATGATGACACCGAGACCTTTGCCGAGGCTGACGATGGAGCGGATGATCGCCTGCGCCTCGCGGTTGGCCCCGAGATCGCGCACGAAGGACTGGTCGATCTTGATCTTGTCGAACGGGAAGCTGCGTAAGTAGCTGAGGCTGGAATAGCCGGTGCCGAAATCGTCCATCGAGATCCGCACGCCGAGCGCGCGCAGCGCATGCAGCGTCGCCAGCACCTGCGCGCTCTTCTCCAAGAGCAGCGTCTCGGTGATCTCGAGCTCGAGCCGCCGCGGCGGCAGGCCGGAATGCTTCAGCGCGTCCGTCACCATCGAGAGCAGATTGCCGCCGCGAAACTGCAGCGGCGACAAATTGACGGCGACGCGGACGTCGTCCGGCCAGGTCGCTGCATCGAGGCAGGCGCGGCGCAGCATCAGGCCGCCGAGCGGATTGATCAAGCCGGTTTCTTCCGCGACCGGAATGAACTCGGCCGGCGAGACCATGCCGCGCTCGGCATGTGGCCAGCGCACCAGCGCCTCGAACCCGGTGATGCGGCCGCTCTGGAGATCGATCAGCGGCTGGTAGTAGGGCCGCAGCACGTCGTGCTGGATCGCATCGCGCAGCTCGACCTCGATCTTGCGACGGCTCTGCGCCTTCGCATCGAGCGCGGCCTCGAAGAAGGCGAAGCTGCCGCGCGCATCCAGTTTGGCGCGCGACAGCGCCATGTCGGCGCTCTTGAGCAGCTTTTCGGACTCGTCGCCGTCGCCGGGTGCCATCGCGATGCCGATGGAGGCGGCGATCACCACGGAGTGACCGTCGAGCAGATAGGGATCGGCGATCGCCTCGAGCAGGCGTTTGGCGAGGCCCACCGCGTCTTCGGGCCGCGTCAGGCCGCTCTGGGCAATGACGAATTCGTCCGAGTTCAGCCGCGCCAGCGCGTCTTCCTCGCGCAAGGTCGAACGCAGGCGCTTGGCGACGCCGCGCAGGAGCTTGTCGCCGACCGCATGACCCAGCGTGTCGTTGACCGCCTTGAAATTGTCCAGTCCGAGCATCAGCACCGCGACCTTCTCGGGGCTGCGCCGCGAATGCAGCAGCATCTCGTCCACGGTCTGGCGGAGCAGATTGCGGTTGGGCAGGCCGGTCAGGGCGTCATGCTGGGCCATGAAGGCAAGCCGCGCCTCGGCGCGCTTGCGCTCGGTGATGTCCATCAGCGCGAGCAGCACCGCGGGCCTCTCGGCATAGGTCAATTCGCGGGAATAGATCGCAAGGTCGATCAGCGTGCCGTCGGCCTTGACGTGCTTCCAGGTCCGCGCGGCCTGCTCTTCGCTGGACCGATCGATGGTCCAGGGCGGCTCGCTGTCGAAGGCCTGCAAGGAGCGGATCTTCAGCCGCTCGAACTCGGCGCGGCTATAGCCGTAATGCGCAACCGCGGCGTCGTTGACGCCGAGAATGTGCTCGTCGTCCAGCGCGCAGACGATCATGGGGACGGGATTGCCGTCGAACAGCAGGCGGAACGAGGCCTCGCGCTGCTTCAATTCGGTGATGTCGACGCGCAGGCCCACGACGCCGCCGTCATCGGTGCGGCGTTCCTCGATCAGGATGACCCGGCCGTCGGACAGCGTCTGCTCGTGGCGCTTGCCGGGCTCGTAGAGTTTCTTCAGCCGCGCGGCGATCCATTCGTCCTCGTGGCCGGCGGCTTCCGGATAGTCGCCGCGGGCAACGCCGACGCGCAGCGTGTCTTCGAGGCGCGCGCCTTCCTGGAAGAGATCGGCGGTCTTGCTGTAGATCTCGGAATACTGCTTGTTCCAGAGCACGTAGCGACCTTCGGGATCGAGGATCACGATGCCCTGAGGCAGGAGGTCGACGGCCTGGCGCAAACGCTCGTGCGATTTGCGCGCGTCCGCGATGGCCGCTTCAGCTTCCGCGCGGCTCTGCACGAGCTGGTCGCGTTCGAGCGGTGCCTGAGGCGCGCGCGAAAATCGCGGCTTGCGCGGCTGGCGACCGCCTTTGGCAAGCACGTTGCGCTTTCGCTTTTCTGTTTTTTTGGACCCCAAACTCAACTTCACACGCCCTAGCCGCGCCCAGCGGCCGCAAGTCTTGCCTCAAGTGTCTGAAAGAAAAGTAATCTTGGTCGATGCCGGCGTGGATGCGGCGGCCGAGCGAGGTGCTGATTTGCCTGTTTGCGAGGCGCGGAGGACGTCGGCGGGCGCGCTAAACCTGCTCGCTCGTCGCAATCGACGAGAGCCGAGCCGCAAAAACACGCAGTCTCCCTGAATCAATTCCGGAACACACGCCGGTTGCATGCAGGACGGTGAGCACGTCTCGTTCCGCGCACGAATTTTGGTCAATGCAGGACAGAGTTATCGCGTCGTTAAGAAGCGCGCCGCACAGGCGGAAAACTTGCGACTTTTTCCCGGTCTCTCCGCTGCGCGCGACGACGCTAGTCAGAAATATGGATCGTGGTGTTGCCCGCGCCCTCGCGCTTGATCAGCGCGAACAGGGCCGCCGCATGCGCGGGATGCAGACGGACGCAGCCATGCGAGGCCGGACCGCCCAGGCGGGAAATGTCGGTCGTGCCGTGAATGGCAAAGCCGTAGTAGAAGAAGATCGCGTGCGGCATCGGCGCGTTGTAGTACTTGCGCGAGAAGTAGCTGCGCATCATCGCCTGCGGATGGAAAGTGCCGCTCGGCGTGCCGTAGCCGCGGCGCCCCGTCGAGACCGGCCAGGAGTAGCGCAGCGCGCCGTCGACCCGCACCGACAAGCGCTGTGTGGATTTGTCGATATCGACCCTGACGTCGGCCCGTGCCGGCGTAACCAGGACGGGCGCCAGCGCAAATGCGGCCAAGGCGACTCGTTGCGCGAGCCGCGTCGGAAAAAATGTCATGATAAAAAAGCCTCTGCCTCGAGGACATGATGCGGCTGGCACGCGGAGGCTGTAAAGACGTTGTGAGCCGAGGCCCGCGTGACAAGCCTAATTCTTAACCCTGACGCCGCGATGGGCTATAAGGTTCTCAGCATGAGTCCCCGCCGCATCGCCCCTCTCCTGCTTGTCATGACGCTCCTGGCCGCCGGCGGCGCGCTGGCCCAGGACAAGGGCAGCGTGAACCCGAAGCCGCTGCCGCCGCTGGCCAATCCGAACGATCCCAAGCTCGGCGCCAAGGAACTGTTCGCACGCAAGCTGTTGCCCTCGACCGGGCCTGCGCGCGTCATCGGCTCCTACGTGAAGGGCTGCATCGGCGGCGCGGCGCAGATGCCGCTCAACGGCGACAACTGGCAGGTGATGCGGCTGTCGCGCAACCGCAATTGGGGCCATCCCGACATGATCGCGCTGATCAAGCGCCTGGCGGCCAAGGCGCACAAGGACGCGGGCTGGCCGGGCATTCTGGTCGGCGACATCGGCCAGCCGCGCGGCGGGCCGGCCTTGTCGGGCCACGCCAGCCATCAGATCGGGCTCGATGCCGACATCTGGCTGACACCGATGCCGGACCATCGCCTCTCGCGCGAGGAACGCGAGGAGATGTCGGCGGTGATGATGGTGCGCGAGGATCGCCTCGACGTCGATCCCAAAGTGTTCACGCCGGGGCATCTGCTGGTGCTGCGCGACGCCGCGCAGGAGCCGGCGGTGCAGCGCATCTTCGTCAATCCCGCGATCAAGAAGGCGCTGTGCCGCGAGGCCAGGGGTGACCGCTCCTGGCTGTCGAAGATCCGGCCGTGGTGGGGCCACGACTATCATTTCCACATCCGCATGCGCTGCCCGGCCGGCGCCAGTGAATGCCAGGGCCAGCCGTCGCAGTCCGAAGGCGAAGGCTGCAAGCCCTCCGATTTCGCCTTCTGGTTCAGCGAGGGCGTGCTGCATCCCAAGCCGCCGCCGGTGCCGCCGAAACCAAAGCCGCCGATGACGCTGGCCCAGATGCCCGCGGCCTGCAAGGTCGTGCTGCACGCGCCGAATGCGAAGCCTTAGTTCTCGTAAGGGATCGAAGCGGCTGCCTCGCACTCAGCCGTCGTCCCGGGGCGCGAAGCGAGCCCGGGCCGACGAACCGGTTGGTTCGCACTTCCCAATTGCGCTAGCATTGCGCCGCCGCCCGGCCGTAAGCCCGCGGCATCCCGGGATGCGCATCCCGTTCACCGACAAAAACCGACAGCAGGCCGCGCCCATGCGCGGCCAACGACGAGATTTGACATGCGCATCCTGGCTCTCCTTGCCGTGCTCTCGACCAGCGCGACCTCCGCTTTCGCTGAGGAGCCCAGCGGCTGTGACAAGTTCAAATGGCCGATCGAGCGCGACCGTGCCGCGCTGACCGCTCCGGACCGCACCAAGCTCGCCTCGGGAGCCGAGCAGGCCGTCGTGCCATCATCGGCGATCACGCTGGGGCTGGTCACGCCGGCCGAGGCAAAACTGCCTTCGCCGCCGGAGCGGGCGCCGAAGGACGGCACTTTTGCCGGCTTCACCAGCATCAAGGCCGTGCCGAAGGCGGGCCTCTACACGATCAGCCTGTCGTCGGGCGCCTGGGTCGACCTGGTTCAGGACGGCCATTTTCTCAGGCCCGTGGCCTTCAGCGGCGCCACCGATTGCGACGGCATCCGCAAGACCATGAAATACGAACTCTCGGAAAAGCCCGTCGTGCTCCAGATCAGCGGCGCCAGGAACAATTCGCTGTCGATTTCGATCCTGCCGGCCCAATAGGTTAGACAAACGGTCGCCTTTGACCTGCGGGCCCAGCCTGCTATCTTCGAGAACTGCGATATCCCCGCCGGCCGTAAGCCGTTGCGGGGGCCACGTGGAACAGCGCTTCCGCCCGTCGCCTCACTCACCCAAAGCCAGAATTGCGCGTGCAATTGCGCGCGCAGGCTCGCACGGAGCGCCATCCATGTATCGACTTGCCGGACTTTTCACCGCCTTCGTCATGCTCGCGGGCACGAGCCTTCCGCCTGCGAACGCCGAGGACAAGACCATCACGGTGTTCGCCGCCGCGTCGATGAAGAACGCGCTCGACGAGGTCGACGCGGCCTACACCGCCAGGACAGGCGTCAAGTTTTCGGTGAGCTACGCCGCGAGCTCGGTATTGGCAAAACAGATCGAGCAGGGCGCACCGGCCGACGTGTTCGTCTCGGCCGATACCGACTGGATGGACTACGCGCTCTCCAAGAAAAACATAAATGAATCGACCCGCGTGAACCTGCTCGGCAACAGCATCGTGCTGATCGCGCCGAAGGATTCCAAGATCGACAACGTCACCATCGCGCAGGGTTTCGACCTCGCCAAGCTTGCGGGCGACGGCAAGATCGCGACCGGCGACGTGAAGTCGGTGCCGGTCGGAAAGTACGCCAAGGCCGCGCTGGAGAAGCTGGGCGCCTGGCAGGCCGCCGAGCCGAAATTCGCCATGGCCGAGAGCGTGCGTGCCGCGCTGACGCTGGTGGCGCGCGGCGAAGCTGCGCTCGGCATCGTCTATTCCACCGACGCCAAGGTCGAGCCCGGCGTGAAGATCGTCGGCACCTTCCCGGCGGATTCGCATCCCGCGATCATCTATCCGGTGGCGGCGACCTCGACGGCAAAGCCCGGGACCAACGACTATCTCGCCTTCCTGCGCTCGACGACGGCCAAGACCATTCTGGAAAAGTACGGTTTCAAGTTCCTGATCAGCCCCACGACCTGATACTTACGACTTGATGCTCGACATCTCTCCCGCCGAATGGACGGCGATCCTGCTCTCGCTCAGGGTCGCCGTTGTCGCGACGCTGGTGGCAACGCCATTCGGCATTGCCTTGGCATGGCTGCTCGCGCGCAAGGATTTTTGGGGCAAGTCGGTGCTCGATGCCGTCGTGCATCTGCCGCTGGTGCTGCCGCCTGTCGTCACCGGCTATCTGCTGCTTCTGACTTTGGGCCGCCGCGGCCTCGTCGGCAGCTTCCTCGCCGATCATCTCGGCATCGTCTTCGCCTTCCGCTGGACCGGTGCGGCGCTGGCCTGCGGCGTGATGTCGTTTCCGCTGCTGGTGCGCCCGATGCGGCTCTCGATCGAGGCGGTCGATCGCCGGCTCGAGCAGGCTGCCGAAACACTGGGAGCCGCGCCTTTCAAGGTGTTCTTCACGGTGACGCTGCCGCTGGCGCTGCCCGGCGTGCTCGCCGGCATGGTGCTCGGCTTCGCCAAGGCGATCGGCGAGTTCGGGGCCACCATCACCTTCGTCTCCAACATTCCCGGCGAGACCCAGACGATTTCGTCGGCGATCTATTCGCTGATCCAGACGCCCGATGGCGACGCCGCCGCGGGGCGGCTGGTGATGATCTCGATCGGGCTCGCGATCGGCGCGCTGATATCAGCCGAATGGTTCGCCCGCCGCGCCACGCAGCGCCTGCACGGGAATTGACCATGCTGCGCGTCGATGTCGAAAAACAGCTCGGCGAATTCTCGCTTCACGCCTCGTTCTCGAGCGAAGGCCGCGTCACCGGCCTGTTCGGCGCCTCAGGCGCCGGCAAGACCTCGCTGATCAACATGATCGCAGGGCTCCTGCGGCCCGACCGCGGCACCATCGTCATCGACGGCGAGACCGTCGACGACACCAAGGCCGGCATTCACGTGCCGACCTGGCGCCGCCGCATCGGCTACGTCTTCCAGGACGCGCGGCTGTTTCCGCATCTCAACGTCGCGCAAAATCTCGACTATGGACGGCGGATGAACCGCCTTGCAGCCGATCCGGCGCAGCACGCGCGCGTCGTCGAGCTGCTCGACATCGGCGCGCTGCTCGATCGCCGCCCCGGAAAGCTTTCGGGGGGCGAACGTCAGCGCGTCGCGCTCGGCCGCGCGCTGTTGTCGAAACCGCGTTTGCTGCTGCTCGACGAACCGCTCGGTGCGCTCGACGAGGCCCGCAAGCTCGAGATCCTGCCCTATCTGGTGCGGCTGCGCGACGAGGCCAATGTCCCCATGGTCTATGTCAGCCACGACGTCGCCGAATTGCGCCAGCTCGCGACCCAGATCGTGATGCTCCGGCAGGGCCGCGTGACGTCGTTCGGCGGGGTGAAGGTGCTGACGTGAGGCGAAGCGGATCGCACTTCGGCGACCCGCTTCGCTCTTCGCTCACCAGCCGCGATCGACGTTCCGCACATCTCCTGTTCGCGCGTCGACGTCGACCTCCATCCAGCGGCCGCTGCGATCGCGGCCCTCGATCTGCCATTCATCGCCGGCGAACTCTGTGTGTGAAATGGTCATGACGCCGATGTCGGTGGCGACATCGAGCGCGCCCTGCATCGAGATCTGATCGCCCGTGTCATAGGCCATCGCCGGTGCCGCGGATCCCAGACCGATCGCGACGATGGCGGGCAAGATGAATTTGCGCATGGATTGCTCCTGTCAGGTGCGTTGACCGTTACGCGGCTAGAACGGATAACGCCGCGAGACGTTCCGGAACCCGGCGTCACGAAGCCGCGCAAATCTTCGGCGGTTGCGGCGATTTGATGACGGTTGATCCGTGTTCCGTTCCCATGCGTAAGGACGCCGCGGATCCTGGCTTTCGCCAGGACAACATTGAGGAAACAGACGTGCCCTAAACCCCAGCCACCGACGTCCATAGCTCCGCGAGCTTCTTCCGCAGCGCCTGCCGCCGCGTCAGTGGCGCGGGCGTCTCGTCTTCTTCCGGCAGGCGCAGGCCGACGACGTTGACGCGGCCGCCGGAGATGCTGCGCGCGACCAGCACGATGGAATCAAGCGCGAGCTCGGCGCCTTCCTTCGGCGCGCGGTCGAGATGGACGTCGAAATAGTCGGCGAGCGTCAGCTTGCTCTCGTCCTCGCCGACCTTCACGCCGTAGATCTCGGCGAGCTCGGCGAGCGTGTGCTCGCCTGACACCATGAAGTCGCCGAGCAGATGCGGATCGGGCGCCGAGCTCGGCTGCATGTCGACGAAGAAGCGGTCGAGCGCCTCGGCCTTTTCGGGCGGCGCCAGCAGATAGATGTAGTCGCCGGGCGCGACCGGGTCGGCTTCCGTCGGCGTCAGGATGTGCTCGTTGCGGATCACCAGCGTCGGCTTGGACCAGGACGGGATCAGCCCGCGGCGGAAATACAGACTCTTGGGCCGCACCGCGTAGCCGACGAGCTGCTGCTCGAGCTGGCCGGGCAGATCCAGTTCGATGCGGCGCGGCCCGCGCTCCGTGCGCGGCAGCGCGACGTGCAGCTTGCGCGCGGCGGGCGCCAGCGTCCAGCCCTGCAGCAGCAGCGAGATGATGACGACGACGAAGGCGACGTCGAAATAGAGATAGGCTTTTGACAGGCCCACCAGCATCGGGATCGAAGCCAGGAAGATCGCGACCGCGCCGCGCAGGCCGGTCCAGGCGATGAAGATCTTTTCGCGCCAGTTGAAGCGGAACGGCGCAAGGCACACGAACACCGCGATCGGCCGTGCCACCAGCATCAGCACCAGCGAGACGGCAACCGCGGGCAGCACGCTGGAGCCCAGCCGGCTCGGCGAGACCAGGAGGCCGAGCAGCACGAACATCACGATCTGCGCCAGCCAGGTCGCGGCATCCAGGAACGCCACCACCGAATTGTGCGCGCGCGTCGGCCGGTTGCCGATGATGATGCCGGCGAGATAGACCGCGAGGAAGCCGGAGGCGTGCATGATCTGCGAGCCGCCGAAGATCACGAGCGCGGCCGTGGTCACGAACGGCGCGTGCAGCCCCTGCGGCAGCGCGACCTTGTTGAGCCCGATGACGACGAGACGCCCGCCGATGACGCCGACGACGGCACCGAGCACCGCCTCCTGGACGAACTCCATCACCACATGGCCGGGCGTGCTCGAGCCCAGCGAGATGTACTCGACCAGCATCAGCGTGAGGAAGATCGCGAAGGGATCGTTGGTGCCGGATTCCGCTTCCAGCGTCGCACCGACGCGCGGGCGCAGGCGCAGGCCCTGGGTGTGCACCAGCAGGAACACGGCGGCCGCGTCGGTCGAGGCGACCACCGCGCCGACCAGCAGCGACTCCGCCCAGTTGAGATCGAGCGCGAATTTCGCGAACGGCGCCGTGATCAATGCGGTCAGGAGCACGCCGACGGTCGCGAGCATCAATGAGGGCGCGAGCACGGTGCGGATGCTGGCAAAGCGCGTCTTCAGCCCGCCGTCGAACAGGATCAGGGCCAGCGCCACCGAGCCGACCAGATAGGTCGTGCCGACGTCGTTGAACTGGAGCTGACCGGGACCGGAATCGCCGGCGAGCATGCCGATCGCAAGGAAGACGAGCAGCAGGGGCGCGCCGAAGCGCAGCGCGAGCAGGCTCGAGAGGATACCGGCCATGACGAGGACGGCGCCGAGCAGAATGGCGATGCTGAAGGAGTCGAGGGAAGCCATCCACCTTCCGGGTACAAATCGTTGGAATTGCATCCTTATCGTCGCCACACCGGCGCGCCAACCCATTTTCGGCCACTCGCGGCAATCTGCCCGTATTTTGCGGCCTTAACGCGCTTCGCTTCGCGGTGTATCGATGGCCCGGCCGCAGCCTTTGTGGGATTCTGCGGCGCTTTCGAATCAAATCCTCCCGCCTGCTTCCCGACGAGACTGACGAGACCCGCCCGATGGACCTCAAAGACTTCATGGAGTTCGTGCAGACCACCGCGCGCAGCGTCGGGGCGGAGATCTCCTCGCCCTGGTTCTACCTCCAATTCGGGCTCATTCTGGCGGCGGCCGGGATCGCCTATGCGGCGGACGCCGCCATTCGCAACCGTGTCGACATGACCTCGGTGGCATTGCGCTGGCCGCTGCCGCTCCGGCACTTCGCCCGCGTGATGGTCGCGAGCGCTTCGACGGCGGTGTTCACCCTGCTCGTGATCGTCTCGCGCGTGGTGATGTATCATTCGACCTGGCCCAGCCGCAGCTATCTGCTGATGGTCGCCGCCAAGCTCGGGCTCGCCTGGCTCGCGATCCGGCTCCTGACCTCGGTGCTGCGCAACGCCTTCTTCGTCAGGCTGGTGTCGATTACGGCCTGGTTCGTCGCTGCGCTGTCCATCCTCGGCCAGCTCGACACCACGGTCGATCTGCTGGACTCCTACGCCATCGTGCTCGGCGGTCTCAGGTTGACGCCGCTGCTGGTACTCAAGGCCGGCGCGCTGCTGATCTTCGCGCTCTGGCTCACCAACATCGCCAGCAATTTCGCCGAGAGCAAGATCAACTCGACGACCGATCTGACGCCGTCGGTCCAGGTGCTGCTGATCAAGATCATCCGCATCGGGCTGCTCGCGGTCGCGATCGTGATCGCACTCGGCACCGTCGGCATCGACCTCTCCGCGCTTGCGGTGTTCTCCGGCGCGGTCGGCGTCGGTATCGGTATCGGCCTGCAGAAGATCGTCGCCAACTTCATCTCCGGAATCATCCTGCTCGCCGACAAGTCGGTGAAGCCGGGCGACCTCGTCACCATCGGCGACAATACCGGCCGCATCAGCGCGATGAAAACGCGCTATATTTCCGTTGCCGCCGGGGATGGCCGTGAATTCCTGGTGCCGAACGAGGACCTGGTGACGCAAAAGGTCGTCAACTGGACCTATACCGACAAGAACACGCTGGTGAAGATTCCCTTCGGCACCAATTACGACGCCGATCCGAAGCTCGTCTGCAAGCTCGCGATCGAGACCGCCGCCACCCATCCGCGCGCCCAGAAGGCCAAGCCGCCGAACTGCATCCTGACCGAGTTCGCCGAAGCCGGCATGAAGTTCTCGCTGACCTTCTGGCTTGCGGACCCCGACGGCATGGACAACGTCAAGAGCGACGTCATGCTGGCGCTGTGGGAGGCCTTCAAGCGCGAGGGCATCCGGGTTCCCTACCCGGTCCGCGAAATCCGGGTCCGCGGCGGCGCGCTGCCGGTCGAAACCACCGTAGAAGTCCCGAATTGAGCCCGCTTTCGAGCGCATGCCGGGTAAGCTCGACTTGCATGAAGTCCTGCAATCATTAAATTAGGGCCTGAAATCAAGCCTTTCAGCCCCGCCGAGACCGGGCCCACGCCCAGAAGACAATATCCGCATGAGCTACGTCGAAGCCACCGATACCTCCCTGCGCAAGACCGGACAGATCAAGCTGCATGGGCCGAGCGCCTTTGCCGGCATGCGCAAGGCAGGTGCTTTGGTCGCGAAGTGCCTCGACGAGCTCACCGACATCGTCGCACCGGGCGTGCCGACCGATCGCATCGACGAATTCGTCCGCGAGTTCGCGTTCAGCCATGGCGCCTATCCGGCGACGCTGATGTATCGCGGCTATCGCTACTCGACCTGCACCTCGCTCAACCACGTGGTCTGCCACGGCATGCCCGGCGACCGTCCGCTCAAGGAAGGCGACATAGTCAACATCGACGTCACCTTCATCGTCGACGGCTGGTACGGCGATTCCAGCCGGATGTATGCGGTCGGCCCGATCGCGCGCAAGGCCGAGCGGCTGATCGAGGTGACCTATGAAGCGATGATGCGCGGCATCGCCGCGGTGAAGCCCGGCGCCACCACCGGCGACATCGGCCACGCCATCCAGAGTTTCGTCGAGCCGCAGGGCATGAGCGTGGTGCGCGATTTCTGCGGCCATGGTCTCGGCCGCATGTTCCACGACGAGCCGAACATCATCCATATCGGCCGGCCCGGCGAGGGCGTGCAGCTCAAGCCCGGCATGTTCTTCACCATCGAGCCGATGATCAATCTCGGCAAGCCGCATGTGAAGATCCTGTCCGACGGCTGGACCGCCGTGACGCGCGACCGCTCGCTGTCGGCGCAGTTCGAGCACTCCGTCGGCGTCACCGCCACCGGCGTCGAGATCTTCACGCTGTCCGAGCGGCACGGCGAGAAGCAGATCGGCTGATCCGCTGCACCTCGGCGAGGTCAGTCCAGCGTAAACAATTCCGCGCCTTCGATCGCGTAGTGCGCGAACAGGAAATCCCTGATGTTGACGATGCTGCCGTTCTCCCAATCGAGGAGCACGAAGTAGCGCGGCGGGCCCGACGGGTCCTGCGGATCGAACATGATGATCGCAGGCCGCCGGTCGACGAAGCCAGGGACGCAATGCCAGGGGCTGGTCTGCGCATAACGCCCGAAATACTCCCCGACGTCGCGGCGGCCGGCCCGGCGCGTCCGGTTGACCATTTCCAGCCGGACGTCGTCGGCCAGCATGTCGCGCAGGGACTCGAAATCGCGCGCGTTGAAGCGCTCGACATAGTGCATCAGGCGGGCGCGCTCGGCCGCCTCCAACTCGGGAGGCCTGACGTCGCCGGGTTCCTCCGCTAGCTCGCGAAGACGTACGCGGCCGCGCTGCAGCGCGCCCTTGGTGGCCGGGACGCTGCGGCCCATGATCGCACAGACCTCGTCGACGGAATAGCCGAGCACGTCGCGCAGGATCACCGCACCCCGCTGCGCCACCGGCAGCCGCATGAAGGTCTGCAGGCTCGCGGTGACGATCTCTCGTTCAGTCACGGGGCTGGTCAGGGCGGCCATCATATCCGGATCTTCGTCGGCGTGAGCGGCGGTGTGGCGCGCGCGCCGGCGCAAGAAGTCCAGCGCGGCATTGTGGGCGATGCGAAACAGCCAGCCTTCCGGATTGTCCAGCGGCTCGGTCCGCGGCGCGGCCTCGAAGGCCTTGAGCAGCGCTTCCTGAAGCACGTCCTCGCCGTCGACGACGGAACCCGTCATGCGCGCGCAGTAACGATGCAGCTGCGGGCGCATCTCCACCGCAAGACGCTCGAGAGCCTCAAGGGCGGTCTGTCGGACCGCCCCCGCGCCGTTGCTCGTCATATCATCCGCCAAGCAGGGTCTCCCGTCATCGATGGGCGTGATACGTCAATCGGGATCGCGACGCCATCAGCCGAAGGTCAGGCATGATTGACCTCGACGACCTCGCACAGGATCGTCTCGGCCTTCGCTATGGCGGCAAGGCGCTGGACGTAAGGCGCGAATTTCGGGTCCTTGCGGAAGCTCTCGATGTCGCCCGCGCTCTTCCATTGCGAATAGTTGATCGCGCGTCCGCCGTCCTTGCCGGCGTGAACGCTCGACGAGATGAAGCCCGGCTGTTTGCTGAAGAAGGTCTCGATGCCCTCCTTCAGGAGCCGAACCAGCTTTTCCTGGTTGTCAGGCTCGACCGTGAAGACGTTGACGAGGGTGGTGATGTCGCTGCCGGTGCGGATGGTAGCTTCCATGTTCGAACTCCTGGTCTGGCTGTGGCACGGGACGATTTGAGCGGTGAGCACGACGCCGGCACCGATGCCGGTGACGAGGACCGCACGACGCGATGGCGTGGATTTGATCTCTGACATCGAGGTTCTCCTTTGAACTCTGCTGGCCGCTCGTTGAGGCCCTCAGCGCAGAGACGAACGAAGAGGTGGAAAGGAAACGGTGGATGCAAAAATTTTTTCGCCTGGTCACGCCGCGCATCTGAGCGGGGTGGGACAGCCCATTTGGAACCGTGCTGCCGATTATCTCCGTAAGGCGGGGCGCCCTACCGCCGACGCCGGAACGACGATGGCGGCCGCTTGTAGGTCGCGGCAAAGGCGTCGTTGAAGCGACGAACGCTGCCAAAACCGGCGGCGAAGGCGATCTCCGCCAGGGTCATGTCGGTCTGGTCGATCAGGCGCTTGGCTTCCTGCACGCGCCGGGTGGCCGCGATGTCGCTGGGGCTCGCACCGGCATGGCGCAGGAACAGACGCAGCAGATGGCGCGGCCCGACGCCAAGAGCCTCGGCAAGTTCCGCCATGGAGGCCCGATCGAGAAAGCCGTCGTCGATCAACCGCATCCCGCGCGCGACGGTGGTGGCCGTGCCCAGCCAGGCCGGCGAGCCCGGCGCGGTTTCAGGCCGGCAGCGCAGGCATGGACGAAAGCCGGCGCGTTCGGCGGCGGCTGCGGTCGGGTAGAAGGTGACGTTCTCCGAGCGCGCCGGACGCACCGGACAGACCGGCCGGCAATAGATCTTCGTCGAGCGAACACCGGAGAAAAACAGGCCGTCGAAGGCGCGCGCGCGTGCCAGCCGCGCCCGGTCGCAGGTCTCCCGGTCGAGATGCGGTGGCAAAGCTTGCCGTTGCATTGATCCCGTCGTCATGCCCTGACAATAGGTTCGATGCAGCGCATGGAGTAGCCGAAATCGGACTCGATCGGACGATCAGGTCCGAATTCAGCCAGCCGGCGCCGCCGCTTCCTGATCATGCTGCCGGCAAATTCCGGAGCAGACCGCATGAGCACGCAGGCCGAGCAGGCACCTTCCGCGCAAACCACCCTCGCCGGCGAGATCGGCCTCCTACTGCTGCTGTCGCTGATCTGGGGCAGCTCGTTCACGCTGATCAAGGTGGCGATCCCAACAATCCCGCCGTTCACGATGGTCGCGGTGCGCGTGACGCTCGCGGCCATCCTGCTGCTGCTCATTGCAACCGCGCAGGGACACGCGCTGCCTCGCCAGGGACCTGTCTGGGCTAGCCAGAGGAGAGCAGACAGGACCTCGGGAGCATTCCAAGGATCAGGGCTTCTCCGACTTCGCTCGAACATGGTTCGACCACTATGTGAAAGCGAACAACAAGTTCTCGGAGCAGCGAGCAAAGGAAGCCATTTTGCGGCTCAGCTTGATCCCCTTTTTTGGGAATATCCGGCTCGGCGAAATCACCCCACATCAGTTGGAGCAATACAAAGCAAAACTAATCGCACAGGGGATCTCGGGCAAGACGATAAGGAATCGACTAACGGTGCTCCACAAATGTCTGTCCTGCGCGTACGAATGGCTCGAACTGAGGGGATCACCTCCAAGAACGAGGTGGCCAAGATGTCCGCCTTCCAAAACCGACTATCTATCGCCAGACGAATGTGAGCTGCTGGTCAAACATGCGGATGGAATTGTGCGCGAAATGACCATAACCACGCTTCGCACAGGCATGCGGCAGGGAGAGATCAAAGGGCTACAGTGGTCGTCCATAGATTGGGAAACCAGAGTGATCGCTGTTCGACATTCCTACTGTGACATTCGCAAGATCCTCGACACACCAAAGAGCAACAAGGAGAGATATATTCCAATCGATGGCAATATTATTGAGATGCTTCACGCACGCAAGCAAGCGTCCGGATTCGTGTTTTTAGACGACAAGAGGCCATTCAACAGTCCGCGCTTAAATCTCCGTTTGGCCAAAACTTGCCAAAGAGCGGGGTTGCGCAAAATCACATGGCACGCTCTGCGTCATACCTTCGCGTCGCATCTCGCTACGCGCGGGGTCCCACTCAATGTGGTGCAGACACTCTTAGGGCACGCAAGCATCATGACCACCATGCGATATGCCCACGTAGCTCCCTCCACCCTCCGATCCGCGATAGAAATGTTGAACCCGAGATACGGGATAAATGGAAATGTTGGGCAACCGGTGGTCAACCGCTGGATCGAAGACCAAACAAATTGGCACCCACGCGACGAGAAGCTGGCCGCATAAAGCGCTTAGTATAACCTATACGGTCCGACAGGCCTTCCGATGGTCCCCACGACGGTGCTCCTCCTGCTGGAGCATCATTCCGCCGTGTCTAGATGGGAGGCGGTGCTTCTTGCTCTATCAGTACTCACTGGCAAGCATCAGCGTAAGCACACGCGTTGTTTGTCTGGGATCGCTCGGGTCCGCCGAGCCGAATTCGCAGCGCTCATCGTAGTAGTCTATCTTCCAGAAGAACGTCCGATTGCAGAGCTCAAAACTGCCGAAGTCGTGCTCTCCGCGAGGATCGTTGCCCACGTCGAATTGATCGAAGGCGGCGACAAGCTGTAATGCTTTCGCCTTCACCATTTCCGGCAGGCCTTCGACACCGCAGGTGGTGAGCACCATTCCGCCCGCGAAACTACGGCGGAAGGCATCGTTGAGCTCTCGAATCCGAGCTACATGTTCTTTGCTCCGTGCATCCATAGTGGCCTCCTAAATGAGACCGGCTAGGACGAGCACGGAGACCATGGTATTGCCGCTGCACTTCTCGCAGTAGCCTTCTTCCTGATCTGACTCCAATCGATCGATGTGATCGCAGCCCTCAGTCATACAGATGGCCGGGCACAGGTTGTCGGCCACTAGCAAGACAAATAGGTCGTCGATGGTCGCGAAGCCTTCTGCCTCGCAGACCATCATGAGCTTTGCGCCCTTTGTCGAAAGAACAATGTCGGACATGAACTCCTCCTCGCTGCCAGGACCCGAAAATTCAGGTGCTGGAGTGCGGGGCGGAGAACTACCGTATCTATCTGAAGCTGATGATTGATGGGGTGCCAAGCCTGCCGTTCAGTGCACGAACTATGCCCGACTTTCAGCTCGCGCGCCTCGCGAGCTGAAAGTCCCCTAGCAGCCGCTCTATCTGCCGCAAATTGCTACGTAATCGGCAGCCGCCTCGCTGGGTAACCGCCTATTCAGGGGGCTCTTACCGGTATACAAATCGCTTGGTATCTAAGCGCGGAGGGGGCGAGGATGCTGTGGAGATTGGCGGGCACTTTCTGCTCTGCATTGTTCTTGTTCTGCGCAAACGTTCAAGCACAGTATTATCCACCAGGACTTTGCGAGTCCGTAGGGGCCGTTCCTGTTCCTGGAGGTGGCGGCACCGAGTGCCGATGCCCTGATGGGTCGCTTGCTAGTCTAGGTGTGCAGTGCGGGGGCGGCGGCATGACGCCGAGACCACAGCAACTACAGGGACACTATTGCCCTTCGGGGGGCACCTGTCCGATTGGCACTACATGCTGCGGAAACCAATGTTGCAACCAAGGTAATAAATGTAGCTCGTCGTTGACCTGCATGCCGCAAGAAGCGGACGATTGCGGGGGAGGACAATGGTGCAATGCAGGAACGCATTGTTGGAGAGCGCCCGTAAATATTGGATCGATACGGCAAGGTGAGCTGCAGTGTGTAACGTCATCGCAAGCTGCCGATCTGCACCGGGCTCTCATGGAACAACTCGCAGCGGACCGCGCCCAAAAGCTAGCCGATGAAGATAGAAAGCGAGAGCGTGACGAGCAGCGACGCATCGATAGTAAACGAGCCGAGCTACAAAAGCAGGAAAGCGTCACACGACGGCAACTTGAGCAAGCAGCAGCTTCGCAGCGGCGAGCGAACGAGCAGCTCCTGCGCGGGGCCGAGCAACTGAGACAGCAGCGCAACCTCAATGCGGAGCGAGTGCGGAGCGCGGCTCACGCTCCCGATAGCTGCACAGTCAAACAAATCCAAGCTATCGCAAATGGGACGGATCCGAACAAAGCCTGTGGCCTTCAACCAGCTGGAGGCGCGCAATCGCCCGGCAACACACCAACTCCCCAAGACAAAAAGTCGAACGATCAACTCGAATATCTACGGCGCAACATAGTGCGCCTGCAGCCTGACGAGCGAAAGATTGCCCTACCAGCACCAAGCCAATCTAATCCGCCGAACTTCGCCGTATGTTCTACCTTCCCCGGTGGTCGTTGTCCTACCGCCGATGAATCTGCGGCTGCGCAGGCGCAACGTGCAGAGGAAGAGCGGAAGGCAGCAGCTCAACGAGCGCTGGAAGAAGCCCGCAAGAACGAGGAAGCGCGTAAGGAGTGGGAGAGACGTCAGGCAGAGCAAGCCGCAGATGCGAACAAACGAAAAGAGGACGCCGCGAAAAACGCTCCGATAACACAAGTCGAGCCATTTGAGGATTGCGGAGGGGGACTACTTAAGACTCTGGAGCGAAGCGCGAGGCAGGCACAGTGCGCGATGAAAGGTGGAGGAACCTATTGTACGCGGGGCACCCGATCCCGCACCTGTACACCACAGTATACTCTCGGCATCCCGACAAAACCGAAATGCGATGATTGGAAAATCGTGACCCAAGAAGATTTCTGCAAGGCCGATCCGCCGATGCAAGGGCCTCCACCAAAGTGGTGCGATGTAAACAAGTGTTAAGTGATTTTCCACAGAGCAAGGCTACTCAGATACGCTGCGGTGATACAATGCAGCAGTGGCTACAGCAATCCTTCGGTTCAGGTGGCTTCGAGCTTTCGGGTCCATCCTCATCTACTACGTGTGCAACGCCTTCGCCTACAAACTTGGTTACATCGTAGATCACTTTTTCTATTCTTCTATGGGCACAGGCTTTGTACCTGTAGCACTCAGCATTATCGTTGGGCTCTGCTGGTGGTTGGCACTCCTGGCCATCTGCGCGCTCTGGTATTTCGCTGGTGCAGAGGCTGGTGCATGGGAAGGTGCGATCCTTGCCATAGTAATCTTTGGAGGCATTGTCTTCCTTGCCACCCTGGAGAATGAAGTGCGCATGTTGATTGGGCTTCCTGTCGAAATTCTCCATGTGGGCGAGGCTGCACTCCAATGGGTGCCGTTCGTACTGTTGTTTGCTGCCTTCGGTGCGAAATATAGGCAATTCAGGAGCCACTCTACGGGAGTGACGCATTCTAATTATTATTCCATTTGAACACGCATCGGCTGCCAGCTTTGCAGCTGTTCTATCCGTGAACGATATACCTCGGCAATGCAATCGCTATTGCGCTGGCATTGCCGGCGCTGTCGAAGCCACTCTCCCTGCTCCTGCTTCAGGCGGAGATTGTCTTCATTTCTCTGTAGGCCCTTTTTCAGCTGCTGATACGCGGCACTTAGCTCGCGGTCCAGGAACGCGAGCGCCCGATTGTCGCAGATCGCCAATTCATCTGGAGCGGATACCTTGTCGCAATTGAAGGTTGGCGAAAGCGCTGCATTTTTCGCGGGGGTGATTTCAGTGATCGAGGCTTGCTCTCGTGAGAGCTTTTCCAACCGGACAGAGGCTTCCTGTTCCTGCTTGGCTCGGACCATTCCTTCTTTCGCGACAGTATCCTTGGAATCGAGGGCCACCACCCGCGCATAGTCCTGCGCGGCACCTTCGAACTGGCCATTGATCTCCCGCGCCACGGCACGAGCGAGCAGCGCGTTTACGTTCTTACTGTCCAACTTTATGGCTGCATCATAGTCGCTCAGCCCCCGCGTCAGTTGTCCGGTGCGGCTGTACATCTCGCCTCGATACAGCAGAGCGTCTACATAATCAGGCTTCAGGGACAGCGCATCGGAATAGTCGGCAATTGCCAAGCCATAGTCTCCTCTGGCTGCATAAGCGTTGGCTCGTAGGACGAGTAGCTCCGGTTTCTTAGGCGGAACTTGAGTCGCTTTGTTGAGAAGCTCTATTGCTCGCGCTAAATCGGCGGACTGCAGCAGCTGAGCCGCCCTCCAGACAAGGAGCGAAGAGAGCCAATCAGTATTTGCCGAGCTCTCACCGGATCCTTTTACCGCTGTTTCGGCGTCCTGGATGGCAGCATCTAGCTTGTCTTGAGACGCATACTGCGCGCTTCGCTGCAGTCTTGCGTCAGTATTTGTCGGATCAATACGGATCGCCTCGGTAAGATCTTCAATAGCTGCATTTCGGTTGCTGTTTGCGACCGCTTCCGCCCTCACCTGATACGCGCCGCTCAGCCGCAGCTTGTATGTCGGATCGTCCGGCTGCAGATCAAGTGCTTTCTTGCGATCGGCAATAGCCCGGTCGAACGTTCTGGCTTTCATATTGGCGTCAGACCGGCGACTGTAAGCCAGCGCCTTGTCGCGATCGTTTAAACCGCCCTTCTCGATTATTGCTGTGCAGCCTATGATTATACGCTGCGGGTCGGTTGAGTTGCAGTCCTCAGCAGGGTTTTGCGATGGCGGCACTACGACTTCAGCAACAGCGCTGCGAGGAGCGAGCTTGTTAAGAACCGCGAGCCGTTCGTCGTAGGCGCGGCTTACGCATGCATCATCATCCTTGCTGCAAGCCTTCAGCTGTTTAGACCAGGCTTGCTGCTCAGCTCTAAGCACTTGGATACGTGCTCGATCGGCCTTCGACGCGACTAGCCCGTAGCGCTCCATTAGCTGCCGGTCTTTTGCCTGAAGTTCGCTATTTCGGCAGACGGGTGAATTTGATGAACAGTTCGGATAGTCTGCTTTTAGGAACCTTTCTCCGTTGAAAGCAAAATTGCTTCCCTCTCCCAATGCGATCCGACGGCTCACTAGCTCGATCAGCAACTTCACGGTGTCTCGTGGCCTTGTTGGAGTGATTGTTGGAGAGACATAGCTGTCTGGGCTGGGTGCGGAAAAACGTTGAACCGAGCCATTAAGAAAACTTGAATCTATGATTTGCTGGTATCCAGCACGAGTTGGACCAAAATAGATGACGAAACCGTTCTGCGAAGGCTTCAAGAGAGCGTAAGTGTAATTGCTCTGGGGGGTATGTTCTTCGACGAAGGCCTGTACTACAAAGCCATCATAGCCCTTGGCACGAAACAAACGTGCCCTTAGCAGCTCTCCGGGCGATACATTCGGCCAAAAAAGATCGTAGCCATCCGGCGTCTTGGCAATCCATAGAGCCTCCTTGCCCTCAACATATACGCCCGAGGACAGAGGGAATGCCTGCGGCAAATCTTTAGAAATATCGTATGGGCTTTGAATATTACACGCAGAAAGAAGGAGCGTTGACAGCCCAGCCCACACCATTGCGCCCTTTCTCCTCCAATCCATGCTGCCCCCCGCTTAAAATCGTCCTCTAATGACAAGCGATTGGATGTCCCGTCGCGGCTTATTGGCTTGGTAATATCACTCACCGCTCACTCGATAGCCGCTACTTCGTGATACGACTCGGTAAACCGGTCCACATCACTCCTCTCGTCAATTCGCGTCAAATTCAGTTCGCGTCATTGATTGTTGTTCTAGATTTCCGTTGGCAGACCCTTCAAGACTAATACTAGTCCCCAAAATACGATTGCCCTCTTTTCTGAAGCGCAGAGTCAAGGTTTTCTCCTGGCCCGTCGCCCCCTTGTCTCGTAGAAGGAAGAAACGCGTATCCGCGCCGAAGAGATCATTGCGCCCGTACCACTCGCTGCCGGCTGCTAGGCGAATTGAGTAGGTCCCGAGAGGCACCTTGGTCTCATACGACTGTCCTCCCCGCACGAAAATCCAAATCTGGTCATTGGCGTTGCTGACGTTCACCAACTTGGCCAAGTAGTTCGCTCCGTCCTTGGTTTTGATCGTGAAGGGCGCAATTGCGTATCTGCTGCGCCTTGGCACTAAGTCTCCGGTCGGTGGCAGCTGTCTACCAACAGGAGCCACGACATTCTTTTCCTGCGACGGAACTGAACTCTGCGCAGGCGCCGGAGCCAGCTCGGAGCGCGATATCACGGGGCTCGACTTCTTCACTTTTGAAGCCTCGGCTGGCGGCTCAATCTTGAATATGGACTCTATCCGCGGGGGGACCCTTACGGGGAGAGCTTCTTGGTAAGTTGGAGGTACCGGTATTAAGCTCTCAATTCTCGCGTTTTCGAGAATTTCGGCCGGCGACATGCGTTTTGTAGTCGTCGCTGTTGCCATTGACGGTGTACGGTGCGGTTCGATACTCTTGGATTGCCGAGCAGCGTTGTTGCTGACAAAGCTGACAAAGTCGACCAGCGCGATCGCTCCGACAATCGCAACAATTGTAAAGGCGATCGTTCCCGCTGCCCTCATGCGTGCCGGTCTGTCCGCACGACCCGACAGCAAGGGCTCTCCAGGATTGCTCCTTTCAGATTTGTCGGTGGTAGAGGAAGGTAGTTGTCCGCCGCAATTGCCGCAATTGAACCGGCCGGCGCTCAGCTGCCCGCATTTGCATCGAATGAGTTCAACCCTTCCCCTGTCCATCGTCGTCAGCGGCCTCGCAAACTTCCGCGCCGCGACCGGTAAGAGATCACAAATGCGCAGGCTAAAATTCCCAACCCTATCCAGACAACCATGTTGTTGCTGCGTTCAAAGGGACGCTGCTTCGCAGCCTTGGGCTCATTTTCGATCGGATAGTCGTCGAGACCTCGGCCAGCCATCACGTCGTTCGTGTTCGATGCGAGGCGAACCTGAGCACCCGAAATATCGCTAATAGAGAGTGAAATGAACTTTCGATCGGGATCACTGGCGATGGTCATACCCCCATTAATCGCGGACATGACAGTCTTGGTGATGGCCGTTTCGCCGACACGCATCGCAGTATCGGCGAATTGCTGTCCGGCAATAGAAACACCGCCGTTTACAGAAGCGGAGCGGATCGATCGCCCCTCGCGCCCGCGTTTCGTGGTGCTCCAGTAGAAGCCAACGGTCAAAAATAGCTCGCTGGGATGGTATTGTGGGAGCTCAACTGCCACCCTCTCAGCTGGCAAAAGTGGCTGCTCCTGTAGAGCGCGGCATAGCGACTGGTTTGCATCTACGATCTTAACGGCCGCCACATACGAACGAACTACATCCCGCAGAATTGCGAGTTCTTCGTACGCATCCGCATAAGTGTCGAACCGTTTCGTAACATCGCTCGCCAATCCATCTAGCCGGGGATCGTGGTCGGACAGATCCTTGTTAGATGCTGGGTCGTGTACCCGAACGAACATCTGGGGGGTGACCTGCGAAAGATCAAACACGTTTCCGTGCTGCACGACGTAGGAAGCGTTTTGGATTTTCTCAGTCTGCGAGCGAAGCAATCCGCGCGAAAGGAAAAGTGAGCGCACGGAAGCATCGTTAGGTAACGACGCCTGTGGCTCAAATGTTTCGCTCGACGACTGAGGAGCAACAATGTCGAACCAAAGTCGACTTCCACGCCATTCTGGGCGCTTACTCTTCTGGTCACTGTCAAGTTCGAGCAACCCCCTTGCCGCCGATTCTGTATCGGATGCCAAATACCCGGGAATGCGTCGGGCGCGAAGCTCTCCCGGACGAAGGATCGAAACACCAGAGGAAAGCTCCTTTAGCAGAACATCAGCCTTGTATAGCACTTCGCCCAAGCGGGTCTCTTTGAGCCACAGCGGTTGAAAAACTAGCTTCGACCGAAAATTTGGATATCCCGCCGAGAGCTCCTTCCAAAGTACGGGATAGTCTCTTAACGCAGATATCGTCTGCAATTCGATGCCGGCTGGTTCCCTCTTGCGCTCTAGACGAGCTGGAAAATCCGCTTTGATCCGATTCCAAAACTCGTCGGAGGCACGCTCACCTTGTTGGCTCCACAAAGCACCATCATCGGGATCGAGACTGAAGTACGGATCGTGATCAGTACACGCCGCGCGAAGAACGCTCAAAAATAATGCGGCATCCATTCCAGCCTGAGCAGCATGACCGGATAGAATGATTTTTCCATCTGAAACCGCTGCAGCGTCGAGGGAGACGCCAAGCGGCATGCGCTCCGCCGCCGCCCGCGATATGGAGACCCCTCCCGGGCGCGACGTTGGCGATACTGAAGATGGTTCGATTGTCGTTCTGGCGTTGCTCGCCATTTGGTGGCTGGGGATAGAGGCGGGATTGGATGCCCTCGGGCCGACCGCCTCCTTTTGGATTGCTGCACTTGTCGCAGGAGACAACGAAGTAATGCTGCTAGTCGAGTTGCCCTTCGACCCACTTCCTCCGCCCACTCCAAGGCCTGAGTTTGCGCTCAGCTGCTTAGCTTGATCCGTCTGCAATGCAGCGGTGACCTGATCCAACCACACGCGCGTTGTCGCGTTCTTTTCGAGGAGCGGACGGAAACCCCGCGGTGCGACTGTGTCCAGGACGCCCGCCTCGTACGCCATGATAAACCGAGCGCCAACCTTCGCCGCGTCCTGAGCGATCGTTGGAACAAGTATTGGCGTCGCCTTTCGGGCCCCAACCTTCGCCGCAGTCTCTACGATCGGTCCAGCTGTCTTCGCTGAGAACGATTTCTTGATAGCATCCTTCGCCATACCCTCGGCGACTGATGTGACACTTTCGATCTCTTTCCCCGACACCCTTTCCGAGATTTTCGCACCGAGGTGCTCACCCAATTTGCCGGCGGCAAGATCCATGGCTTCCGTCGCGCTGCGATCACGATAGCTCTTCAGGAGCGCGTCATAATCCGGCTTGAATTGAGAAAGCTCTCCCGCGACCCCGGCGATCACCATTGCGTTCACCGGATCAACGCCGGCGTGCTGCGCCTTCAAAAAGTAGGCGCCTGATGTTGTCACGTAGCGTTTGAGATCATCAATCGATTGCTTGAGGTCGGGATCGGTGGCGGCGTTCTTCAGGCCGGCCGCGTTCAGGGCCATCAATTTATCCGCCACGCGTCGCGCAGCCTGCATTGCAGCCTGATCAGACGGAGAAAGAACTGCTTCCGTCGATCCCGCGACGGTTTGCGATCTAGAAAATTGAGCGCTCGATAAACACGTCGTCGCGGCGATGATCGAGCTCAGCAGAAATTTCCTGAGGTGACTCTCTGTTCGCATCTACCTGCCACCCTTCAAACAATCAGGTGCGGTCAAACAATTATGCTTAAGTGCTATAATGAGCCCGTGGACATATACGCCAAATTCATGTGGGCCACGATTGGAGCGATACTACTGATTTCACCGATAATTTACGCTCTCCTCGAGCGTCACCGCCAACGCTTATTTGGGGCTTTGGCCGAAGAATATGGCTTGCGCTACACATTGTGTCAAATCCCGCCCTGGTCGTTCTATTTCGGAGGCCAAGCAATACCGCTACGGCAACTTTCCGGACAGCTTGCGGGTAAAGCGATTGTGCTCTCGGACGTGCTCACTACGGGATGGCAGCTTGGCTTTTTCGGGCTTCGCTACTTCTTTTATTTCCAATCCTCTTGGGGGCTGCGGACAGAATTGAGCGTCGACGGAGTGGATATCCCATTGCGAAGGCTGAACGCCCTGTCATCAGCTCGGTCCATCCGCAGGAAACTGGACGGCTTTACGACAACTGGCTCTTCCTAAAGTGGCGACCCGCTCTTCGCGCTCGTCCCCTTCCTCAGTCGATCACTGCATCATCGGGAAGCTACCCAGCAAGCAGGTCCCGAAGCTTCGATACGAGACTGATCAGGTTTGATAGTTCGCCCGCGTTGCCGTTGCAGGATACTAACCCGATCGGTTTCTGGAAGGCACGGACTGCTGCGAGCGCGCCTCGTCAAGCGCTCGCTCGATCAGGTAGCCGGTCTCCCCTTCGTCGATTTCATCGGCCAACGCGAGCGCATCCTCCAAATACCGGACGATCTCACCTCTTTTCTCCGCACGCTTATTCCCCATTTGCTTCTCTCTCAGCCAACTATCCTGTTTCCTCCTCCCGCCGATGCTCAAGGCTGGTTGAGAAAGAAACTCTCGGTTGGCGGTGCGGCCTCAGAGGCGATCGCCATCTTCCTTTTACCCGATAAGAACAGAATGGGAACGATACTGCAGGAGCCCGTTTACAATTCGACGCTCTCTCCTTTGCCACTGATCCACTGAACTGCGAGCGGACTGCCGGCCGCAGAGAGCATCTGTTGATCAGCAAAGAGAAACACGTTTGATCCTCTGCCCTGAGTCATTCTTCCAACAGCAGCAATCATCCGCTCGACGCGCTCCCGAGTTGTCGTAACGGTGAGCACCCGAAAACTTTCCAGCCCCAGCTCGGTCACGTGACATCGCCGCCGATACGCTTCCCAGTAGGTGTTCAACTTCTTGGAAAAATATGTGCGTGTGATGTCGCGATACCGCTCGACAGGCATCTCCCCTCTATCGATCTCAAGCATGAAGTAGGACTCAGTCCCATCGTCGTACTGAAGTCCAAATAGCGCATCAGGAACGACCGCGTTGCGCGTCAGCACGCCGTCGAGACGGATGCAGACCTCAAGTTTGACTTGGCGAGGTAGCTTCTTTCCGCGATTTCCTAGAAGTTCGCCCTGACTCAACAAACGCAGGTCTGACCGCTTCCGCACGGCAACTACGAGCGCGATCAAGAAACTGGCAACTTCGACAGTGTGCTGGACGAAGCGCCAGCCTGCCCCACGCTCTTTATCGATCCCGTCGAGCAATCGCCGCGGCACCTCTAGGCCGCCCGAACGCAATAGGTGGGCGCCCTTCCGGCTCAAACCGTATATCGTTGGCCGTGACCCCTCGTAAAGCATTCGGCTTGTGACTTGAGCCTCAGGCCGTTCGACATATCCATTCTCCCAAAGCGCCAGGAGCGATCGAGACACGTTCTGAGCACTGCCTCCATCAAGGAGCGCCAAGTCAGCGGTTGAGACAAGGCGGAAACGAGCGATGTTGCGCAGGAGCGCGATGTCTCTAGCCGTAATGCGCATTGGCCGAGGCATCTCTGGCCGCTCAAAGAATTGCCTCCGATTCCTAGTCATGTTTTTTTGCTGACCACCGGTTTGCTGCGTCGTTTGCATGGAAGCCAGAAAGGCAGTCGCGGTGCGTGTCAGGGGCGGCCGCAGGCCGCCGCCGAAGGCGGTCTGCGATCCTTGACACGCTTTGAGCGACTGCCGCAGCTTTCACCATGTAAAACGGCGGTTCGTTACGATTTTGGACTACGTTCCTTCTTGACGCGGAACGTCGTGGGCTCTTCGGCGATGCGCTCCAGCTCGATGCGCTCGATCAGCGACCGCTCGCGCGCCTCAACGCTCGCTTGCGCCTCTTCCGCTGGGAGCGCAGACGGACTTGCATCAAGCATCTCGCCCCGCAGCCTTTCGAACTCCTCGTTAGATAGAGCGCAGCTATGCACATGCGGGACGGTTAACAAAGCCGTTCTCATGCCGTCCGACCCCACGAAGCTAACAAACGCGCGGCCGGTGGTAAGACCTCGCAACGCCGTGGCGGCCATGTAGAGAACGTTTTCTTTGCTATGCATCGCCGATGGAAGGTCGCGCAGAATGGGCTTGAATGCTTCCTGCTGACCTTGCGCGTAGGAGCGCCCGCGCGAATTACCTATCCCTACCGATCTCGAATACTGCCTGGCAATGGATGTGGCATGCGTTTCAGATGAATTTGTCGACGTGCTGCGCGTGGACGAATGGCCTTGCGTGGACACGCGGCTCATCCCCTCGCTAGAGCTCTGTGTCAGGCTCTGCGCGTCAGATTGGGCCACACCGTCAGTATCGTGCACCTCAGTGATAATGGGAAAGAGGCGACCATCCGGCACTCTGTCGCGGCTTTGGCTCTTATTCACAGCTATCCCGGCCGTTTCAGATGCAGCGAAGCTACTTGAAGTCGTTGTTCCGAAGCTCTCGCCCGAGCTCGTGCCCTCTGAAAAGCCATCAGAGTGACCTTCCGAGTATGAATGCGATTCTCCGATAGTTATTCCCGTCGACCAAGAGCATGTCTCCGATATCGATTCTTGATCTGTCGTGCTTTGGCCTTTCAGATGCACCAACTCATGGCCCACCAACACGGGTTTGATCAGTCCCCTAATCGGCACCTCCAGGTCAAGCGGCATCACCATCTCAGCAAGATCTTCTGCTTCGCGCGGATCCTTCACGCGGAAAACAATCTTGAGATTGGTTGCGTTTCGGACGGCGGCCAGCATGTTATCGCTCTGCACTTTGAGCTGCTCCAACCACTGATGCGAGAGCACGACGCCAATGCCGTACTTGCGGACTTCGGCAAGTATGTTTTCGAGGTCGCCTGATAGGAAGCGATGGCATTCGTCAATGTAAAAAATGAAGGGACGCTCGGGAGACTTTCGCCGTCTGGCATGGAAGAAGATCGCGCGCGTGAGTAGCCGGCCTAACAGATCAGCATCATGCTCGTATACGCGTGATCCTCCGGACAAATTGCACAGGATAACGTGCCCTTCGTCCATTGCAGCTCGGAAGTCGATGGTTCGTTCGCTCTGCCCTACCATCGCACTAACGGCATGAGGACGGAGAAATCGCGCAATACGGTTGATCGGGCCGATAACCTCGACATCGAAATCCCGTGCCCGTTTCCTGTCCAGTGATAATTCGTGCAACCGGAGCAGCTCGTCACGCGCGTATCGATCGCAAACCGTTTTTGCTGCCCAAGCTCTGAACCCATAGCGATCATCACGGTCAAATAGGAGCGGCGCTTCCGCCAAGGTGAGACCGAGCTCCGCGAGGACTGTGAAGGTGACCGAAAGGACGCGCTCGATGGTCGGCTTTCCCGTCGTATCCTCCCCGCCCCATGCTTTAGAAAAGGCTTCTAAGGTCACGCCGGCGATCACCGACAAGTCGGTATCCGCATCAGGTCGCTCCAACGGATTGAAACCGACGGTATGCGAGGTCGCATCGGGATCAACCAGATGCACAGTCCGTGACTTGGCATATCCGGATTGGTGAAGCCATGAGATCAACGAACGATAGATGCTGTCCGGATGCCCCCCATGGGGGTCAATTACACAAACGCCGTTCCCATCGGCGATGTCTTGTTCGACGCAGGGCTCCAAGAATTTTGATTTACCTGATCCCGTCGTACCCACGAGGTGGGTATGTTCAAGCCGTGACCGGAGAGGCACTTCCAGCACTTCACCTTGCTGATCTCGACCAAGCACGAGAGCGGTCCGGTCGACAGCCCTTTGCGATAGCGCGGGCGGCAAAATATGAGGGAACAGTTCGCTAATTTCCCTCCGGATCACCAGCCGTCTCTCTCGTGCCCGGTCCGTTATCCTACTCACCGAACTGGCCTACTTTAGTCTGGTGGCCAGAAGCGTGTCAATTTGCGTGGTATTCAGCCCACTCGCCCGCATTTGCCTGCGAGCGTCGAGAAGTGCATTGGTGATTTCATCTGAGCTGACTTGCTCCGGTCGGCTACCCTCACGCGCAGTGCGATGTTCTCGAAGAATTTCTCGGCGCTCCTCGGCACTGAGCTCGATATCAAGTCGTTCGCACTGTCGTTTTTGCCATTCGATCTCATAGGCGCTGAAGCCATGCTCCCGCTGTGCTCGCAGAGCCTGATTGGCATCTTCGAGTGATGTCTCCGCGCGCGCTAGCTCCGCTGAACGCCGCATCCTCGCTAGGTCACATTCATGATTGAGTTCGCGCATTTCTTCCTCCCTTGCCGCTCTACGACGATAGCGATCGGCCGCAATAATTTCTGGAAGCTCCAAGAGACGCGCGCCCGCCTGCTGTCGCCTTATGTAACTATCGACAGCTTTCGCCTGAGCATCAAAAAGATCCGCTTCCGCTCGGGTGCGCTCACTTAAAGCCGTAAAAGCCCGTGTCTGATTATCGGCGTGCCATCTCGTGGCTTTGGAGCCAACGACACCGCCCGGGTTGACGGGCGGAACTACGACGAGCGCGCTCGCCTCCGTCCGCGGTCGCGGGATTGTACGATTCGGCGGAATGATTTCAATTTTGCTCATGATCAGCTCCGATCCCGCAGTTGGGACTTTCGCTTTTCGTGCGCAATAACTTCAGGAAGTTCATCGCGCTCCGCACGCTCTCGCATTTCGCGGATGTAGTTATCGATCTGCGTGGTCTCAGCATCCAACTCGCGTGACCTTGCGCGATACGCCTCAGCATCCTGCACGTAGTGCTCAGTCGAAAATGTTTGAGGTGCCGAGTTGGATGCGTTGATTATCGAGACCACTAACAAATAGACCAGTAAGACGAATACGATCAGCATCGTGCCAGGGCTGAGAACGAATCCGATCAGATCCCGGAGGAAGAGGATAATTGGGGGTTCGTCATAGTAAGAGTAGACCACTCCTGTCCTCGCGACGAGCCCGGGAAGTAAGAGATGAAATTCCTCAGGCATTGCGATAACTCCTCAATATGATGGCGATGCGCCAACGATCGAGGACTCTTCAAGGTGATGCAAAGACGGTTGCGCTTAGGACGGACGACTATTGTTGACGCCAGGAGCGCAACCTCGACAGGGCTGCCCAAGGTTCGCCTCACGATCAAATGCTTGACGCTCGCGGATTAGGTCTGATGCCGCTGCTAAGAAGTTGAGCAAATCATGATTAATAGAGGTAGAGCGGAGCACGTCAGGTCGCGAGATCGCGAATAGGTTGCTCTCCTCTCTTTCGTACGACGGAGCTATTGGACGGCTTTTTTATTTGACGAATTTTCGCCAACTTATATTCTCTTCGCAATGTCAACCCCAACGACTACACCTGCGTGCAGCACATGAGACTGCTCGCAGCATGGGCATGGCATGCCGGAAGCTAGGATCATCTGTGCACGTCCCTTTGGGATGGGGTCCTTTCTTTCAATGCTGCCGATTTCGGCCTGCTTGGCTGGAACAAATCGGCCGTTCCACATCGCAAAAATCGTTGGGAGCCTGCCGCCGACTGCGAGTCGCGGCGAGGCAGCGAGCGTGTCCGCCACACCAAAAAAGCGAGCCGACGATAAACGACGGCTCAGTTGGCGCTCACGCTCCATGACACAGGATGAAAGCCATGGAATCCGTGAGCTGCGAAGAACATGTTACCACAGAAAGGACTTCTAACCTAAACGCCGGTTCTGAAACTCGAGAAGACTTTCCGGTCACTTTCGGCCCGGCCCTGGATGCGTATCTAGCAGCCGGTGGTGAAGCCAGATACGTGACGGCCGAGCTACGAGGCATTTGCAACGATAAACCTCTCAAGGAGATTGATCAGGCATGGATCGATCATGTCGCCAGCGTGCTAAAGCCTGATGTTGGTCCCGCTACGCAAGGGCGACAAATTCACACGGTGATCAGCGCAACATTGAAGTTCGCCGCTAGCCTCGGATGGTGCAGATCATTCCGAATTAAGCGTCCTTTGAGGTGTGAACGTCCAGCTGTACAGGTACCGTCGCTTCACGAGCTAAGGGTCTTCATGGGGCTTGCAGGACCCAGCCTAAAAAGAATCATCAAATTCAAGCTGGATACTGATGCTTCCGAGTACGAAATACTGACGCTCGATTGGACCGCCGTAAACCTTGCACACAGAATAGCTCAACTAAAGAGAGAGGATGGGACGATCCGAGGAGTCTCGTTCGGCGCGAAAACCGCTGAGATGCTAGCGCGACTTCCACATCGCGATGGTCGGGTTTTCCGCTGCGACGATGGCCGTCCATATCGGGTGACTGGTAGCCGCGGCGGCCGCCTCAAGACTGCATTTGCGGGGACGGTCAAACGCTCTGGCGTACACGTCTCCTTCCGCACACTGCACTATCTTCATCGTCGGCGACGTGCGGCTCTCAAACGCTCAGGCGAGCAATGACCATGAGCGATAAAAAATATCTCACTCCAGAGGAAGTCTCGGAGCGTTATCGAGGAGAGATAAGTGTCGGCACTCTCCGCAACTGGCGAGCCGCACGTATCGGCTTTCCGTTCGTCCGGATCGGACGAGCAATACTTTATCCTATCGACGCTCTCGACGCTTGGGATAAAGCCCACACAGTGACTTGCCGATCTCCGGCTATCGACGTCGATCAGAAAAATGGGAAAGGATGATCAATGCTGAATTCCAAATTTCAGCGCATCAAAGAACTAATCGAAGCTAAGGAGCGCGTCGATAACGAACTTGCACAGCTTATCGGCGAAAGCGAGAAACCGAGACGAGGCCGCCGAAAAGCGAACGGACAAGTAGCGGACGAACCGCAGAGTTCCGAGCCGTGATTGCAATGGCCGGCGTCCGCGCCGCCGGCCAATTGCAGCGGCGGAAAACCGTTCACTGTGCGATGGCGCTGACGAAAGACGGGATCACGTATTTCAATGCGATGCCCGCATTGTGCGAGGAGGGAAACTCTTGGGCATAAATGCCCCGGGCTTCCTCGTCGAATTTGCAAACGCGGTTTGGGATCGCCGTGACGTACATGAACGGTGCATCCCACATGGAGCGTATGACCCCGTGCGTCGTTTCAACAGAAGTTATGTTCGTTGCTCCCTTCTGCTGGGCTATTGCTATCGAGTTCTTGTCGGCGTCGCAATACGGAGGAGGTTCGTTGACTGAGCAGACGGCGACGGCATCGGGTGCGATAAGGAGTTCAAGAACCTTAGCAGGATTGTTTTTAGGTTTGATCATTTCGAGGCTGATCGCATCGAGCATTTTTTGATCAGCAGCCACGCTTGAGAAGAAGGACCCGGCAATCTTGCTTGGAACAAGAGTGTCCATGTAGCCCGGCCAAGACCAACTGCCAGGCGCACCATTTGACGCGTCGTGCATGAAGATCGTCCCTCCTATCGTGGCACACCCATCGTAGGACACATCACCGGGATACCCGCCGGTACCAAAGGCAATAACCCCATCCGGCGCGGGGCCGAAGTCCGTAATTGTTTTCATCGCGGCTACTTTCGCACCGCTGTCTCCCTTTACATTCGCAATATCGTCAATGCACCAAATCTCCATACTTGCCGAAGGGTCCGTGTCCGATGGCTGCTTTTTTACGTCGATCAGGCAGCGCGGCTTCGAGCTGAGGTTAGGATCTGGCGGAAAGGTGCGCGGCCAAACGACGTCATGCGGAAAACTGAGGCTGGTGCTATGGGCCATCTGATTGCAAAGAGCGACGGTGAGCCCGTCTGCCTCATGATAACGGTTGGCTACCACGACAATCCGGAGTCTTTTGTTGGGTGTCGTTTGGCCGAGCGATGCCGTGGGAGCTGCAATTAGCGTTGCCCCCGCCGTCGCCAGAAAGACTCTTCTATCGAGCATAGCCCCTCCCCAAAACGGAGAGTTTGCACGGCTAACACTCTGCTGTCGAGGTGGTATGGCTCTTAAAATACAACTTTCGGCGCCTTCCGGCCATGAGGACAGGGCCATGTTAGCCTCATGGGTTCGTTGGTGCCTAAGGATGAAGGCCTAGTTGATTGCGGCGATCTGTGCATTATAGACGTTTTGCAGCTTGAGGCCGTAGGGCCATGCCAAATGATTGCACCAGGACAGCCACGGCAGTCCTCATAATGAAGGGCGGCGGGGTCAAGGGGCTGGCGTTTGCCGGTGCTGTCCAAGAACTAGAACGCTGCTACCAGTTTGATACCTTCGTAGGAACTTCGGCAGGCGCAATCGGCGCTGCTTTGTTAGCTGCCGGGGCAAGCGCGACCGACCTCGAACGAAACCTGCGGGAAAAGAGATTTCGCGATTTCCTCGACGGCACCTATTGGAAGCTTCCATTTCAATTCTGGTGGTCGCGCGGCATTCACCCTGCCCATACCCTCATAAACTGGGTGAGAGACCTGCTGTTTGAACGCCTTGAGAGGCATAACGAGGTCTTAATGCACGACCTACCGAAAAGGGCGGTCGTCTACGCATCAACGCAAAGACGTGGCGAGGTCACGTTCGACTCTTGGGGGCAACACGACGACATCACTGTGTACAATGCGGTTCGTTGCAGTATGTCGATACCCTACTTCTTTCAACCGCAATGGATGGACAACCGTCGCGTTTACGACGGCGGACTCCTCGCTAACTACCCGGTTCAGATCTTCCTTAATCAAGAGCGTGAGCGAACCAACGGCGCTCCAGATCCTTTCTTCGTAGCGCTGTACCTCGGACCGGAGAAGCCACCTCCGATCAAGCCCACATCGGTGCTCGCAGATTTGTTGTCAATTTGGATCGAACGAAACGATCCCGACTTGCTTCAGAAATATCGTAATCAAACGGTCCTCATAGATACCGCCCCAATCGGAACGATCGATTTTAATCTCGGCGAGGTTGAAAAGGACTTCCTTGTTCTTCAAGGTCGGGTCGCCGCACTGAAGTTTCTGATCGCACAGAAGCTCCTTAAAGAGGATGAACTCATCAAGCTTGGGGAACTTCAGTCACGAGCGAGGGCAGCAAAAGCCGCAATTGTTAAAGATCGCCAGCAAAAACTGAAACGACGCAAGCGGTTCATTTGGTCGATCCTGGGATCAGTGGCAGCCATCGTAGCAGTATGGGCTGGACTTGCTATCGTTAATCCGAAAGGAAAAGGAAGCTTTCAGAGCCTAGGAGTTGTTGAAGGGTTCGCAACTAGCGGAGTTCACAAAATCAGCAGCGACGGAAAAGTGGTAGTCGGAGGCATAGGAAGTAAGGAAATAGCTCCAAACAACTATCCCGTCGGCGCTATGCGTTGGTCGGCAGAAAATGGTATGGTCTATATTGGTCCTCCCCGCGGCCGTACAGAGGTTACGGAGGCCTTGGGGGTGAACGTCGACGGCTCTGTTGTGGTCGGTTACGTCGGCTACGGCGGGAATTGCTCTCCTAATGAGCCTTGGCGCTGGACTGCCGCCGAAGGCATGGTCCGTTTGCCCGCAAACGGCAGTAGCATGGCCTACGATGTAGACGCGAATGGCACAGTCATTGTCGGTTCTCTAACCCCGTGCGTGAACAAGCAAGCCGGTAAGAATCAAGCCGCCATCTACACCGACGCGACAGGTTGGACCGCACTCGGATTTTTGCCGGGAAGCGACTCCAGCGGCGCATATGCCGTGAGCAAAGACGGCAAGGTGGTTGTAGGTCAAAGCTGTCTAGAGAATTGCGAGGCCTTCCGCTGGACGCAGCAGACTGGCATGATTGGACTTGGCTTCTTGCCGGGAGCTAGTTCCAGCTATGCCGCTGGTGTGAGTAGCGACGGCTCAACTGTGGTCGGCTCAAGTAAATTTCCCGGTGGAAATTCTGAAGCTTTTCGCTGGACGCAAGCAGACGGCATGGTCAGCCTCGGTAACCTTCTCGGCGAAAAATCCGGCACCGCTGCTCGTGTCAACGCGGACGGCACCGTCGTGGTCGGCACGAGCGGCGGAAGGGCCTTCCGCTGGACGGCCAGCGACGGCATGAAGTCGATAGAAGAGTTGCTAACCGCCGCCGGGGTCTCATTCACCGGCTGGAAACTGGTGGGCGCTGATGGAGTTTCGGGCGATGGGACGGTGATCGCCGGAACGGGCATCAATCCGAAGGGCGTGACAACGGCGTGGATCGCGACGCTGTCGAGACGCAAATGACCGCCCGACTGGGCAACTGCCCACGTCTGACAGCTGTTTGCTTCGCCCCAGACTAAAAAAGTAGCCTTTCGATCAAGTCAAAATACCGATTCAAGCGCAATGAAAGTTCTTACGGGGCAGCGCATACTGTTCGGTCCTTCAGTCCTTAGGCTCCCGCGTGACTCAAACATGGGCCCCAAGGGAGTGGATCAGCGCCGCCTGCGCAGATGCGGCATTCGCAGATAGCGCTCGACGTCTGCAGCCTCAGCCTGGCCGCGAAGGCTTTTGCAGATGTAGCAATCAGGCGCCTGCTCCCGCCTAACGTTCACCGTCCCAAGATGTCCCGAATAATTCAGCAATTTCTTTGGCTCTCGAAGTCCCGTGACTGCAGCCATGAACTCCACCGCTGCGAGAGAGGCAACCACTCCGTTGATCGGAGACACCGAAGGTCCTTTCCCTGCGAGTACGTTCTGGTCAACGCCGTAGATGCGGTCTCGTATCTGTCGCTCGGCATCGGTTTGCAGATACTCTTGCACAGCGCGGCCATCGAGCTCGCCCATGCAGAATAGACAACCATCACCATCCCACGAGGTGCAGACGCGGCCGCCATACACTCCGGGCTCTGGTATGTCAGACGCGAGATCGATGTAGTTCTTGCGATACGCGGCACACAACTCATTAAGAATCGCGCGAGGCCCGTCTTCGTCGAAACACCCGAACACGACGTCTACGGCCTTGACGGCGGCGAAGGCCTTCTCGGATACAAGACCGTCGGGAATCTCTGTGATTTTGATCGTTGGATCGATCTCGTTGGCAAGCCGCTTGCTCAGGAGTACCTTTAGGCTCCCAGGCACCGGATCGTCATGGCGAGCGCCGACGAAGCGGTTCCGATTGGTCTCGTCAAGCTCTTCATCATCGACAAGACCTATCCCCCCGACTCCGAGAAGTGCGAGGTGTTGCACCAGAGGACTGCCGAGGCCACCGACGCCGGCAATCAACACCTTCGTTGTTAGGAGTTTCCGCTGCCCCTCTTCGCCGAAGAGCCGAATGTTGCGGTCATACCTTTCCGGCAGATTCTTCATTGCCAACCTTCGAGCGAGTTATTCGTCGGCTTCATGATGGTGGTGCCGGCGACGAGTTCGTCGAGCGCGCGCGGCATCTTCGGATTATCGAGCCACACGAGGGCATCGAATCCACTTGGAGCGACAACGATTGCTAAGTACGGGCGTCTGGACAGGCGCCACCACATGTGTGGAACGGTCTCACGTAGCCCTCGGCGGTCTGACATCGAGAAGCCGGCAGGCCAAGGACCCGGGTGCGAATGGAGCTCCACCAGCGACGCCTTGAGATCGTGCGCCCGCTTGATTAAGCGGCCGCGTGTTTCGTCACGGAGCTCAAGGTAGTCACTCTCCTGCACGTCGAAGTCGGCTGGACCAAGCTTCTGGTACTCGAGGAGTTCGAACCTCGCGTCGCACGCCACCTGCGGGTTCACGAAGAGAAACGCGGCCTGCTCCTGGATGCTGCCGCGCGGCAGCAGATGAGCCCTGATATCCTCGAAGACGCCCGTCGGCAACTTAAGTGTAGTTTTCATGCCCCCTCCTTCAGCCGGTGCTGGAAGCTCCGCACCCACACCAGCAAATTCGAACCCTTTCGGGCGTCCGATTGTGGAAACCAAGTCTCGGGCGACCATGAAAACTGCAGCCAGGCGCCGCTAAACGGTGAGTTCGCCGATGTGGTGGTGTTAGCCGGCACCACTCCGCCGAAATTGATCCCATCTGGCAATAGGAACGCGTATGGCAATGCTGTAGGGTAGCCGCCGCTGACGGAAAAGCAGAGTGCAGAGGCGGAGACCTCCTGCTCCCCAAGACGCCACCCCGGCGGCAGCGCATATTGGGGAAGAAAGAACCAGTCGTCGCCGGCCGGCGCCGCGTGCTGCACGTCGGGATAGAACTGGCGCAGAAGCGTCAGTTCTTCCTGAATTCGCGGGCGCATCAGCTACCCCGCTTCCACTTATGCTTTTTGCCGAAGCCCTGGCCGGGCTTGATGGTGACGGTCTCATCCGCCGCGAGCGTCCGCTCGTTGTTGTCCTGGTCGACTTCGATCACGCCTTGGCTGATATCCCAGCCACCCAGGTTTGCGATCTCCTTGGTCGTGATCGTGTCGCTATCCCAAGGCACCTCGTTCCCCTCAATGTTGAGGATGTACTTCGGACCCTTGCCGTCTTTGGCGGGTTTGTCCGCCTCCGTCACAGTCTGCATGTTCGACCTCATCTTTGCGCTAGCCGCCGCCGAGCCTGTCGCTCATATAATCCACCCGTGTTTGGATTTCAATAGACGCACCAGAAATGATATTAATACACGCTTTTCGACTCATAAAATTGACACTTTGTGTGCAAGGGGGTACACACCCCCATGGACACGCCTAGGCTTTATCAAGAACTCGGTGCTTTAATTCGTCGACGGCGCCGCACGCTCGAGTACACGCAGGCCGATCTAGCGGCCCGTCTGGGGATCTCTCGAGGTGCTGTCGCCAACATCGAGTCTGGTCGGCAGAACATGCTCCTTCATCAGCTCTATCGAATAGCGGATGCACTTGAGCTGGAAGTGCACGAGCTACTGCCGCCAAACATAAAAGATCAGGCCTCGCCGACTGGGCTTCCGATGCCAGAAGGACTCACTGCCGAACAAGAAGCGCAATTGGCACGCGTCATCACAGGACAAGCACCAATGCGCACTTCCCCCACCAAGGAGCAAAAGAAGTGAGCGCTCGAGCTTCAACCAATCCCTCGCAAGCTGCGCTCGACATTCTTCAGCGTAACAACATAAAAACGGCACCTGTTCCCGTCGACAAAATAGCTCGGACGCTCGGCGCGCTTGTTCGATTCTCGCCACTTCATAACGATATTTCGGGAATGATTTATATAAAGGACAATGTTCCTATTATCGGCGTAAATGCTCTCCATCACCCAAATCGTCAGCGCTTTACCATTGCCCATGAGTGCGGACACCTCGTATTACACCGCCCCATGATTACGACGCAGGTGCATGTCGACAAGGAATTCCCGTCCGTTGTCATTCGACAACTTAATCGAGATTCACGATCGGCCCTCGGAACCGATGACGTCGAAATTCAAGCGAATAGATTCGCTGCTGAATTGCTTATGCCCCGCGCCTTTCTTGAAACCGAACTACGCAAAACCTTCGACGTGGACGACAGCACTCGCATCGAGAAGCTCGCCAAGCAATTCAGAGTGTCTAAAGAGGCAATGGGAAATAGATTAAGCGCGCTATTTTCTTCGTTTTCTGGATAGTAGTACGACCGGATCAACCCGATGAGTTTTGTGTTCTACGACACGGAGACTACGGGCACGAACGTTGCGTTCGATCAAATTCTCCAACTGGCGGCTATTAGGACCGACAGTGACCTTGGCGAGCTGGACCGGTTTGAGATTCGATCCCGCCTCCTTCCATACGTTGTCCCGTCACCCGGCGCGATGCGAGTAACTGGGCTCACGGTCGATATTCTCACGAACCCACAACTCCCTTCTCACTATGCAATGGCGCGCGCCATCTACGGAAAGTTTCGGTCGTGGAGGCCCTCAATCTTCATTGGATACAACTCGCTCTCTTTCGACGAGCATCTCCTGCGCCAGACTCTTTATCAGACACTCCACGGCCCCTACCTCACAAACACAACCGGCAATTGCCGAGCCGATGCTTTGCGCTTTATGCAAGCAGCAGCGATCTTTGCACCGGGCACGTTGTCTATACCGCTCGATGAAAATGGAAACTCGGTATTCAAGCTCGAAAAGTTAGCATCGGCGAACGGCTTCAATCACGCAAGCACCCATGATGCACTTGGAGATTCCGAGGCAACATTGCACTTGTGTCGACTCGTGTTCGAACGAGCGCCCGAATTGTGGTCATCGCTGGTCCAATTCACGCAGAAGGCAGCCGTTATCGACTTCGTGGCAAATGAACCTCTGTTTTCGGTCACCGACTTCTATGCCAACCGCGCGTACTCATGGGGAGTTACATTCATTGGTCAGTCACTCGAAATCGCAAGCGACTTGTTAGTATTCGATCTCTGCCACGATCCGGTAGAGTTCGCCTCCCTACCGGACGAGGATGTTCTCGCTCGATTGAACCAGCTGCCGAAACCGGTTCGGCGCGTCCGATCTAATGCTGCACCGATTATCCGGCGCCTCGAGGACGCCCCATCATTCGTGAGCACTGCGGGAATACCGTCGGACGTGCTGGAGGAACGCGTCCGTTATCTCCAGGAGAACGAGCAACTTCGAGCGCGACTACGCACGCTGTTCGTACAAACGCGCCCGCCGCGCGCACCCTCCGCTCATGTGGAGGAGCAAATTTACGAAAGGTTCTGCTCGCGTGCGGACGAGGACACCATGGATCGGTTCCATTCCATTACTTGGGAAGAGAGGCTCCTTTTGTTGCAGTCGATTGCAGATGACCGCCTTCGCAAGCTGGCAAAGCGCCTCATCTTCGTGGAACGACCGGATCTGTTTAGCGAAGCAGAGCGCGCAGCAACGAACATAGCAATTGCACGTCGCCTTTCGAGTGATGAAGATAGGCCACCATGGAAAACGTGGGGCCAGGCACTAGTGGAGGCAGACGATCTGCTTGCACAGGCGATCGGCGACGCCTCTGTGCGGCTCAAGCAGCATCGAGCGTACCTTGCTGCGCAATTGGAAAATGCTATGCAGCTCTTGGGCTCGTGACTACACATGATCAAAAAGCAGAACTGGAAGCTTGTCCGTGAGGCAGCATGATAATCACAAATGGTCAATGCGTACCGTCCCCAGTGTACGTCCCCTGCTAACCTTGCTGTTGCAGAACTCTTCGGTTTCTCAAGGTGATAACGGAAACTGTAGGTTCCTCCACAATCACCCCTCCGGCGATCCCTCGCCCTCGCAGGCCGACATCCAGATGACCAAGGCGATCATCGACATCGCCAAGCCGCTGGGGATTGCCGTGCACGACCACATCATTGTAGGCAAAAGCGGACATGCGAGCCTGCGCGGCATGCGGCTGATCTGAAGACCTTCCTGGCAAATCAAGAGATGACATGAGCGATTGGCTGCACAATCTGCCGGTGCCGATGATGGCGCTGGTGATCTTCGGCTTCACCTATTTTCTGGCAGCGCTGGTGTTCGTCGCCGTCGCGCTGGCCGCGACCGAGGAGCGCGCAAAATCGCTGAAGGCGATCTCGCCAGGCATGCTGCCGGTGCTCGGCATCATCTTTGGCCTGTTCGTCGCCTTCACCGCGGCGCAGGTCTGGGGCGACAGCGACCGCGCCGGCGCCGCTGTCAGTCGCGAGGCCAGCGCGCTGCGAAGCGCCGTGCTGCTCGCCGCCGGCCTGCCGGCGGAGCAGGAGACAAAATTACGCGGATTGGTGCGAGACTATGTCGGTCAGGCCGTGGCGGAGGAATGGCCGATGATGGCGCATCAGGAAGCCTCGCTGAAGGCGACGCCGCCGGCGCTGGCGGACGCCTTGAAGCTCGTCGTCACGATGATGCCGCAAGGGCGGGCGCAGGAGACCTCGCAGCGCGAGATCGTGGCCGCGCTGGAGCAGGCGCTGGACGCACGGCGGCAGCGCATCATCGTCAGCCTCGCCTCGGTGAATTCGGTGAAATGGTGGTGCCTCTATCTCCAGGCCCTGTGCGAGCTGCTGGTGATCGGCTTCGTTCATTGCGACAACCGCCTGGGATCGGCGATCGCGATGGGCCTGTTCGCGACCGGCGTCGCCACCTCGGTGCTCCTGATCGCGGCGCACGACCGTCCGTTCACCGGCCAGATCTCGATCTCACCGGAGCCGCTGCGCCAGATCATGCCGGAAGCGCCGACCGGACACAGTTGACTGCGCGGGCCACGCCCGCGCCGAAAGACAGCTCAGTAGCAGTATCGCGGATCGACCGGCACGTAGCGGCCGTCCCGGCGCTGCATGTAGCAGCCGCGCTGATAGGCGTAATAGCCGGAGCGGCGGCGTTCGCCTTCGGCGGCGATTGCGGCACCCGTTCCCGCGCCGACGACCGCACCAATGGCCGCGCCGCGGCCACCGCCAAGCGCACCACCCAAAATCGCTCCGCCCACGCCGCCGATGATGGCGCCGCCGACGGCGTCCTGCGCCATCGCGTCGTGGACCGGGATGGCCATCGCTACCGAGAAACACGCTGCCATTCCAAGGCGTCGAAGCATTCCGATTCCTCCCATCTGATCGGGTCAGTCATAGCGTTTGGGACGATCCCGGGCCAGAACATTCTCCTGAATCCGGCGCCCTCCCCGCTTGCGCCAAAGGGGGCAACATGATGGGCACATCTTGAAAAGAAGAGCTTGCCGGCGGCTACGGCTCGGCCCAGCGCTGCACCGCTTCCGCAGTGTCCGCGGGCGTCGTGTTGAAGCAGATCGCGGCCTGCGGCGCCAGGCGGTGGACGAGGTTGAGCACCTTCTCGAACAGCAATAGCCGCTCCTTCGGCTCACGCAGGCCCGCACCGATGACGATGCAATCGAAGCGCTCGTCAAGCAGCGCCGCCGTCACCGCAGCTTCAGCTGCCGCGTCGAGATCGATCAGGCAGCTCGTGACCTCGTAGCCGAGGCCGCGCAGACGCAGGAGCTGCGCTTCGATGTAGTTGCGCACGAGCGCCGGCGTGAGCTGCGGGAACGCGCTGTAATCCGCATTGCCGGGTTCGATGCCGATCGCGAGGACACGCTTGGCCATTGCAGCATTCCCGAGCCGGACCGTGTCTGTAGCCAACGGACGGCCGCCTGGCCGGTTCCCGCAATGCGGCGATCGCGCAGGCGTCGTCCCGTTGCGTCCTTTGACCACAACCTTTTCGCGCTGCACTTGTAAGCCATTTCACATGCAATTCGGCCATGGCCTGCCACATTTGCCGAGCCACGCCCAGAGTCCGTACCCGCCAAAGACGGCATGCGGCTCACGCCTGATTTGCAAACGAACCGATAATTTTATCAATTCGCGGGAGCGGGAGATGGTGTCATACGAGAGCCTGAAGAGTGGATATGAGAAGAACTGGGACAATCTCCAGATCCGGCCGGCACGCCTTGCCGAGGCCAACGCAACGGCACGCAAGGCCATCAACGGCAAGGCGACCTATCAGCAGGTCGAACGGCTGACCGGTGTGCCCTGGTATTTCGTCGCGCTCTGCCACTATCGAGAGTCCAATTTCGATTTCGACACCTATCTCGGCAACGGCGAGTCGCTGCATCGCGTGACCTGTCTCGTCCCGAAAGGGCGCGGCCCGTTCGCCTCGTTCGTCGACGGCGCCGTGGACGCGCTGAGGGTCCAGCACTTCGTCGGCACGCAGGACTGGTGCATCGCGCGCACGCTGTACCGGCTCGAATGCTTCAACGGCCTCGGCTATCACGCCAAGGGCGTCAACTCGCCTTATCTCTACGGCGGTTCGACCCTCTACGGACCGCCGGAGGCGAGGCCGGGAAAATTCGTCGCGGACCACGTCTTCGATCCGACCCATACCGATTCCCAGCTCGGCACCGCGGTGATCCTGCACGCGATGATGTTGCTGGATTCTTCCATCACGATCGGCGACAGCCCGTCGATCGTTCCCCGTTCCGAGCCCGACGAGGACGTGGCGTCGTCGGTGCTGCTGATGCAGCAGACCCTCAACAGGCTCGGCGCCAATCCGCCGCTCGACGAAGACGGCATCAGCGGACCGAAGACCAAGGCAGCGGTCTCGCAGTTTCAGCAACAGCACGGCCTCGAGGATACCGGCCTGCTCGACGGGACCACCATCTCCGCCATCACGCGTGCCGGGGTGCAACCGGTCCAGACGGCGAATATCGACCTGTCCCAGATCCTGGGCCGGCTGGAGAACCTCGCACAGCTTCTTCAACCCGGAGCGGCTCCAACAGGTGCAACGCCGATCGCGATCCCGCCGATCGGGACGCTGCCTGCGGGCCAGACCACCCAGCTCTCTCAGATCCTGACCCAACTCCAAAGCCTCACGCAGGCCTTGCAGCCGGGAGCGACAATTCCTGTGAGCACGACGCCGGCGGCCAACACGCCGGTGAATGTGCTTGGACAGCTCCTCTCCTTGATCACCAAGACAGCCCCCGCAACGCCGGCGGCGACAAACCCCGCTCCGACCGATCAGCTCAAGCAGGTGGTCGACCTGCTCGGCGCCTTGCTCGGCAACAAGCCCGTGCTCGGTCAGGTCAACGGCGCGCTCGGCGAAACCATCGGCAAGATGCTCGACGGCAAGAAGACCGCGCTGGGCATCGCCGGCTCGCTCATCACCGCGCTGCTCTCTGCGGTGACGACAAGCCCCAATGCGGGAGGCCTTGCCGGACTGCTGGGGACGATCGCGTCCGCGGTGCCGGGCCTGAGCCAATTCGCGCTCCCGATCTCGCTGGCGCTCACGGCCTGGGGCGTGCTCGGCAAGATGGAGAAGTGGGCGCAAGGCACCGCGCCGCCGCCCAAGCCGACGACCTAGATCGTCCGGGCGTCGAGTGCGGCGGCGCGGCGCCGCATCAGCGCGCGTTCGCGCTCGTTGGTCGCAAGATGCGCGGCGGCCTCGAACGCGTGCCGCGCCTCCGTAAGCTGCCCAAGCTTTTGCAGGAGGTCACCGCGAACCGCCGGCAGATGATGATAGGCCGCCAGCGCCGGTGCGCCGGCGACTGCGTCCAGCACGTCGAGGCCAGCCTGCGGTCCCTCGGCCATCCCGACCGCGACCGCGCGATTGAGCTCGATGACCGGCGAGGGCACCAGCCGCGACAGTTCGGCGTAGAGCTGCGCGATACGCGGCCAGTTGGTCGCTGCAGCGGTCTCCGCTCTGGCGTGACATGCCGCGATCGCCGCCTGAAGCGCGTAAAACCCCGCTCCGCCACCGAGTTCGACGGCAAGTTCGAGCGAGCGCAGGCCGCGCCGGATCTGCAACCAGTCCCAGAGCGTGCGATCCTGGTCCATCAGCAGAATGGGATCGCCGTTCGCGTCGGTGCGCGCGTGCGTCCGCGAGGCATTCAGATCCATCAGCGCGACGAGGCCGTGAACCTCGGGTTCGTCAGGGGCGAGGCCTGCGAGCACGCGGCCCATGCGCTGCGCCTCGTCGCAAAGCTGCGGCCGCAGCCATTCCTCGCCACGCGCTGCGAGATAGCCCTCGTTGAAGATGAGGTAGACGACTTCCAGCACCGAGGCGAGGCGCTCCGACAGGGCCTCGCCAACAGGCGTCTCGTAAGCGAGACCGGAATTCGACAGCGTCCGCTTGGCGCGGACAATGCGCTGGGAGATCGTGGTCTCAGGCACGAGATAGGCGCGCGCGATCTCGGAGGTGGTGAGCCCGCAGATCATGCGCAGCGCCAGCGCCACACGAGCTTCGCGCGACAGGATCGGATGACAGGCGGTGAAGACCAACCGCAGCAATTCATCGCCGATGTCGTCGTCGAGCGCGGCATCGAAATCGGGCACCGTCTCCTGCTCCTGCAACATGTCCCGCGCCAGCATGTCGTGCTTGTCGCTAAGCATCTTGCCGCGGCGCAAATGATCGAGCGCACGGCGTTTCGCGGTCGTCATCAGCCAGGCGCCGGGATTGTCGGGCACGCCCATGCCGGGCCACGCTTCGAGCGCAGCGACCAGCGCGTCCTGGGTCAGCTCTTCAGCAAGAGGCACGTCGCGCAGCATCCGCGACAACGTCGCAATCAGCCGCGGCTGCACGACGCGCCAGGTTGCATGAATCGTGGCACGGACGGCTTGATCGATGTCGGCGGCCGTCATCGCCGCCGACCCTGATTGCCGGTGGCGACCATCAGGCTTGGGCGGCTACGCCTGATTTCGCATCGACCTCGCAGGCGTCATCGACGCCCGGCGTGGCAAAGGCCCGCAACTCGCAGGTGCCGTCCCAGCCCGGCATGTGGTCGAGGTGCAGCTGCATGAACTCCTTGGCCATGGCCAGGGCTTCCGCCTTGTCGCGCAGCTCGAAAATGGCATAGCCGCCGACCACTTCCTTGGCCTCGATGAAGGGACCATCCACGACGCTCAGCTCGCCGTCGACGATCCGCACCCGTGCGCCGGTCGCGAGCGGCATCAGGCCGCCATTGTCGATCATCCGGCCGGCCTTGATTTCCCGCTCGGAAATCTTCTGCATGGCCTCCATCAGCGCTGGGCTGGGGCCCTTCATCGGCTGGCTGGAGGTGACGATGTACATGAACCGCATGCAAAACTCCTGATAAGGCGAGACGCGGCCGGTTCGGCCGCGCGATCAGCTCGCTATCCAGATGACGATCCAGCCAAAGCCTGATCGACATGAGCAGCAGAAAAATTGCAGCAACGCAGACGCGCCTACTGGCGCAGCATGATCAGGGGATCCGCCGTATCGGGAACCCGCCGCCATTGCGCGTTGTCGTCCGCCTCGAACTGCCAGACCTCGCCCGATTTCGACATCAGCACGATCTGGCCGTGCTCGAGCCGCCATTGCGTCGGGTTGAACTGGGCAATGGCCGCATCGCATTTCGGCTTCAGGAAGACCTGGAAATTGTCCTGCTCGGCTTCCGTGTTGGTCAGCGTCAATCCGCAGACCGGCTGACCGTTGCCGCGGACCATCGCCCAGTCGCCGATCATCTGGTCCATCGACTTGGCCATGGAGCGGGCCGCCGCGAGATCCTGGAGAATGTAGACGCCTTCGCCCTGCCGCAGGCCTTCGAAAATGCCAGCCTCGACCTCGGTGAAATCGATCACGGCCTCACCGGTCGCATCCTGCAAGCGGACGATATCCAGACCCTTGACGCTCCAGGCGACGATATCCTTGGTGAAGGGCAGCGCGGTCTTGCAGGCCGGCTCGAGCTCGAGCTTGAAGCCCTGCGCCGTCGCGTCGCCTTTCATCGTGACGACGCAGGTCTTGCTGCGTTCGGTGGTCGAGAGCTCCCACTGCCCGACCATCTCCTTCTTCAGGGTCGTCGCATCCTGCGCATGCGCGATGCCGATCGCGGCCAAGTGGGCCGCGACGGCGAATGCACCGACCCGAAGAACTTGCATCAGCGCCCCTTGAACGGCGTTTCCGCAACCGGCGTCAGCGGCGCCTTGCCCGAGAACCAGGACTTGAGATTGTCGACCACGAGCTGGTCCATGGCGTTGCGCGTGACGACGGAGGCCGAGCCGATATGCGGCAGCAGCACCACGTTCTGCATGGTCTTGAGCTCATCAGGCACGTTGGGCTCGGCGGCGAACACGTCGAGACCGGCGGCGAGGATGGTGCCTGATTTCAGCGCCTGGACCAGCGCGGGCTCGTCGACGACAGAGCCGCGCGCCACGTTGACCAGCACGCCGCGCGGACCGAGCGCCTTGAGCACCTCGGCATTGATCATCTTTTCGGTAGCAGCGCCGCCCGGCACGATCACCATCAGCGTGTCGACCGCCTTCGCCATCTCGATCAGATCAGGATAGTGCTTGTAGGAGACGTCCTTGGACGGATTGCGCGAGTGATAGACAACAGGCACCAGCGAGGCATCGAGCCGGCGTGCGATGGCCTGGCCGATCCGACCCATGCCGACGATGCCGACCTTGCGGTCGCGCAGCGAGCCGACGCTGAGCGGATAGTTCTGGGTCTGCCAGAGGCCGGAGCGGACGTAGCGGTCCGCCTTGATGAATTCACGCACGGTCGAGATCAACAGGCCCATCGCGACGTCGGCTACTTCCTCGGTCAGCACGTCAGGCGTGTTGGTGACGATGATGTTGTGCTCGGCGGCGTATTTGGCGTCGATATGGTCGTAGCCGACGCCGAAGCTCGCCACCATCTCGATCTTGGGCAATTGCGACAGCGAATCCTTGTCGGCGCGGACGGTGTGATAGGTCACCGCGACGCCGCGGATCTTCTCGCGGATCGCCGGCGTCAGCCGCTCGAGATCGCCGCGCGTCTCGGCCTTGTGCACGACGAAATGATCGGAAAACCCGTTCTCGAGGATCGGCCGGACCGGTCCATAAATCAGAAGGTCGATCTTGTCGGACGAAATCGAACCGGTAGACATCAGTTTTCCTTTCCAAGCGCGCTCTCATGCCAGCGCCGTAAAACGAGGTGGGAAATTAGCGCCAGCACCCCATAGATGACAATCCCGGCCAGCGACAACAAAAGCAGCGCCGCGAACATGCGGGGTATGTTCAATCGATAGCCCGACTCGGCGATCCTGTAGGCGAGGCCCGAGCCTGCCCCCGCCGTCCCCGCGGCGATTTCGGCCACGACCGCGCCGATCAGCGACAGGCCGCCGGCGATGCGCAGGCCGCCCAAAATATGGGGCAGCGCTGCTGGCAGCTTCAGGAAGCGCAGGGTCTGCGGCTTTGATGCGCCATAGAGCTGGAACAGGCCCGCGAGGTTGCGGTCGACCGAATTCAGCCCGAGCGTGGTGTTCGACAAAACCGGAAAAAACGCGACGATGAAGGCGCAGACGACGACCGCGGCCTGCTGCTCCAGATAGATCAGGAGCAGCGGCGCGATCGCGATGACGGGCGTCACCTGGAGCACGACGGCATAGGGGAATAGCGAAAATTCCACCCATTTCGACTGGTTGAACAACAGCGCCAGCGCGATGCCGCCGATGCTGGCGGCGACAAAACCTTCGAGCGTCGTCAGCAGCGTGGTCGCGAGCGATTGCGACAGCACCGCCCAGTCCTTGATCAGCGTCAGGAAAATCACTGATGGCGCCGGCAGCACGTAAGGCGGTATCTCCCTGATACGGACCACGAGCTCCCAGGCGGCAAGGCCGGCCGCGAACACGATGACGGGCAGCACGACGCGCAGCGCGCGCTGCGCGGTGGACGCCTTTGCAGTGGCGGCAGCTTGCGCGTTCATAGCGTCGACTGCCCCCGATAGGACGGCGCCAGCGCGGCCGAGAGGCGCCGGCAATAATCGGAATAGGCCGCCGAGGTGCGAAACTCCTCTCCGCGCGGCTCCACCGTCTCGATGCGGATGTCGGCCTGGATGCGGCCGGGCCGCGCCGTCATGACCACGACGCGCTGCGACAGATAGACGGATTCGAACACCGAATGGGTGACGAAGACGACGGTCTTGCCAAGGCCGCGCCACAGCGCCAGCAGATCGTTGTTGAGGCGAAAGCGCGTGATCTCGTCGAGCGCCGCGAACGGCTCATCCATCAGGAGGATATCGGGGTCGGTGACGAGCGCACGCGCCAGCGACACCCGCATCTTCATGCCGCCGGAGAGTTCGCGCGGGAAGGCATCGGCGAAATCGGCAAGCCCGACGCTGGCGAGCGCGGCATCGGCCCTCGCCCGCCCTTCGGCCTTCGGGATACCACCCAGCTTCAGCGGCAGGCGCACGTTTTCACGCACATTGGCCCAGGGCATCAGGGTCGGCTCCTGGAACACGAAGCCGATGCCGTGGCCAATTTGTACCTCGCCCTCGTGGCGCGACACCCGCACGGTGCCTGACGATGCGGCGCTGAGCCCCGCAATCAGCCTCAGCGCCGTCGACTTGCCGCAGCCGGAGGGCCCGAGCAGCGAGATGAATTCGCCTTTGCGCACGGCGAGATCGAGCGGGCCGAGCGCCATGACGCCGTTGTCATAGACCTTCGTCACACCGCGCAGGCTGACGGCGAGCGCCGTCAGGCTGGCCTCGACCGTGGGCGGAGTTCTGTTCTCTACCATCGATCGCTGACCGTTGCGGGGCACGTCACCTCTCCCCGTCGGGGAGAGGTAAGCAACGCCGATGCACCTCGCTCCAATCTCGGCATTGGCTACGGCTTGGCGGGGCGCAGTTCGACGCCGACACCCTTGTTGACGAAGCGCAGCGTGTAGGACTTGCGGAAGTCGAGATCGCCTTTCACGACGCCGGCCTTCACCATCTTGTTGAAGAAGGAGGTGTAGCGCTCGTCGCTCATGGCGCCGATGCCGGCCTTCAGGCTGTCGCCGGAATCGACGATGCCGTATTCCTTCATCTTGGCAACGGAATAGGCGAGCAGATCGTCGGTCATCTCCGGATTGAGCTTCTTGATCATGGCATTGCCGGCGGAGTTGTCGCCGTAGATGTAATTGTACCAGCCGACGATGGAGGCATCGACGAAGCGTTGCACCAGGTCCGGCTTCTTCTCGACGATGTCGCGGCGGGTCTCGATCAGCGTCGAATAGGTGTTGAAGCCGGCATCGGCGAGCAGGATGACGTTTGGCTTGAATCCGGCGGCCTTCTCCACGGCGAAGGGCTCGGAGGTGACGTAGCCCTGCATGGCGCTCTTGGGATTGGCGATGAAGGGCTGCGGATTGAAATTGTAGGGCCGGACTTTCTTCTCGCTGAAGCCGTATTCGGACTTGAGCCACTGGAAATAGCTGGTCATGCCCTCCTTGGAGACGAACAGCGTCAGCGGCTTGAGGTCCTCCAGCTTGGTCACCTTTGCGTCGGGCTGCGACAACAGCACCTGCGGATCCTTCTGGAACATCGCGGCGATCGTCACCACCGGAACGTTGTTGGCGACGGCGTCGAACGACATCAGCGTGTTCGCGGCCATGAAGAAGTCGATCTTGCCGGCGATCAGCAGCATCCGGTTGTTTTCGTTCGGTCCGCCCGGAACGATGCTGACGTCGAGCCCGTATTTCTTGTAGGTGCCGTCGGCGACCGCCTGGAAGAACCCGCCATGCTCGGCCTCGGCGACCCAATTGGTGCCGAAAGTGACCTTGTCCAGCGTCTCGCTGCGCGCCGGCAGGATCGACACCACAGAGGCCAGCAAGCCCACCGTTAACGCTCGCCGCAGATGAGAGGGGCTCATGAACGCACTCCGTCGATCGCTTCTAGCCGATGTGAAAACAACGCGATAAAACCGCAACATATCAGGGGACGCGAACCGGCCGGGCCCGCGTCCCCTGATACCCCAAACTACGTGACAAATCCGGGCAAAGAAACCTTGATGACACCTCCTCGCGACTGGACCGAGATCCACTGGGCCGACACTGGTCCGGCGGACGCATCGCGCTGGATCGCGGTGCTTCCGCTCGCGGCGACCGAGCAGCACGGGCCGCATCTGCCGCTCGCGACCGACGTGCTGATCGCGGAGGCCTATCTCGCACGCGTGCGGGAAGTGCTGCCCGCGCCCGCCCCCGTGACGTTCCTTCCCGTCGAACCCGTCGGCATCTCCACCGAGCATATCGACTATCCGGGCACGCAGACGCTGCCGACCGAGATCGCGCTGAAGCGCTGGACCGGGATCGGCGAGGACATCGCGCGGCGCGGCGTGAGAAAGCTCGTCATCATCACCAGTCATGGCGGCAACAGCGCGGCGATGATGCTGGTGGCGCAGGATCTTCGCGCGCATCACAAGCTGTTCGTGGTGACGACCTCGTGGTCGCGGCTATCAGGTGCGGACAAGCTGTTCCCGCCAGAAGAAGTGCGCCACGGCATTCACGGTGGCGCCGTCGAGACCTCGATCATGCTGGCGCGCTATCCCGAGCAGGTGCGCGCCGATGCGATCGCGGATTTTCCCGCCAGCAGCGTCGCGTTGGAAAAACAATATCATTGGCTGTCGACGCAGCGGCCCGCGCCGTTCGCCTGGCAGGCGCAGGATCTCAATGCCAGCGGCGCCGTCGGCAACGCGACTTTGGCTGTGCCTGCGAAGGGCGAACAACTGATCGACCAGGGCGCGCGCGCCTTTTGCGAACTGCTGGCCGAGGTCGATAACTTCGACGTGAACAGGCTCGCCAAGGGCCCTCTCGGCTAGCTCACACCGCGCGGAAATCATTCGACATAATGTCCGGCTCCGGAGCCGTCCGACGCGACTTCGAACCTGATGCGGCAAGGCTCCGTCCAACTGGGCACGCGGACCACAACGGACCGCCTCAACCCGGATGGAGTTTCACATGTCGATCAAGACCAAGCTTGCCGCACTCGCTCTCGCCACCCTTGCCGTCGCCGGCAGCATCGCGACCACCACCTCGCAGGCCGAAGCCAAGCCGCTCGGCTGGGGTTGGGGTGTCGGCGCCGGCATCGCCACCGCCGCCATCGTCGGCACCGCGATCGCCGCCAGCAACGAGCCCTATTACTACGGCTACCACCGCTGCGGCTGGGTCGCCCAGTACAACGCCTTCGGCCAGTACGTCGGCCGCGTTCGTACCTGCTACTGATTTGAGGTTCTGAGGCCGATCTTACGTGGATCCTGCGTCCGACACGGGCGCCTCATCCACCCCGTGTCGTGCCCCCCGACCCCGCCCGGCTGTCCCCCCGGGCGGGGTCATCCTTTTTTCCGCGCCGGGAGGTTGTTGCAGTCCCGTCACATAAGGATGCGAACCATCCTCTGCGACATTCTGGACTAGTTGCTATTGCGAATTATTAGCAATAGAGTTCACAACAAGCACAGGGGCTTGGCCAGACCTTGGGGTGACATCGCACTGTGGCGAGTTCGTCTCGTCCAGCCGCGTGAACAGCCAAGTCCCTGATGACAGGATCGCCGCGAATCGGCAGGGATGTCACGGTGGCCAAGGCAGAGTCGCGTCTGGGGGCGTAGTTTTGACGTTGAGAAGTCTCCGTTACAGGTATCTGCGGACGGCCGCGGCGCTCGCCTCGGGCATGCTCGTGCTGCCGGGCGCCAGCCTTGCCGCCGACCTGCCGCTGAAGGCACGCGCCGCGAAAACTGTCTACGACTGGACCGGCTTCTATGTCGGCGGCCATTTCGGTTACGGCGATGCGAGCTTCGGGCCCGGCACCAATCCATTGCCCGAGCAAGGCGTGATCTTTCCGCACAGCGCGACCGGGCTCAGCGGCGGCTATCAGCTCGGCTACAATCGGCAGCTCGCAAACCGCGTCGTACTCGGCATCGAAGCGGATGCGACCTTTACCGGCCCTCTCGACGGCCCTGCGCTCGCGCGCTCACCGGTGCCCTTCAACACCACGATCGACTATGTCGGCACCGTGCGCGGCCGCGTCGGCTATGCTTTCGACCGCTTCATGCCTTACGTCACCGGCGGCGTCGCCTGGGGCCACACGCACATCAACGTCAACGACGCGGACGGCGTCACGCCGCTTTTCCCGGTCGGCCACTACCAGGCTGGATGGACTGCGGGCCTGGGTCTCGAATTCGCCGTCAGCGGCAATTGGACCGCGAAGGCCGAATACGAATATGTCGACCTCTCGCGCAAGACCTACGACCTCAGCGGCTTTGGCCTCGGCAGCGTCAACGTCGATCCGCGCATTCACCTGTTCAAGCTCGGCCTGAACTACCAGTTCGGCGATACGCCATGGATGCCGGCGGTCGGCAAGCCCAAGCTGCCCGAGTCCGACGACTGGAACGTGCACGCCCAAACGACCGTGCTGCCGCAAGGCTACGGGCCGATCCATTCGCCCTATGCGAGCCCGCAGAGCCTGCCGGGCGGCGGCCAGTTCCAGGCGACATGGACGACGACCGCGTTCTTGGGCGCGCGACTCTGGGACGGTGGCGAGGTCTACTTCAACCCGGAGCTCGCGCAGGGTTTTGGCCTCAACGGCACCCTCGGCCTCGCCGGCTTTTCCAACGGCGAAGCGCAGAAGGCCGGTGCGCCGTTCCCAAAAATCCGTGCGCAACGCTATTACTTCAAGCAGACGTTCGGACTTGGCGGCGAGCAGGAAGCGGTCGAGGACGCGCCGAACCAGCTCGCAGGCAAGCGCGATATCGATCGCGTCACGCTGATCGCCGGCCGCTTCGCCGTCGGCGATTTCTTCGACGGCAACGCCTACGCAAAGGATCCGCGCGCCGATTTCATGAATTGGGCGATGTGGGCCTCGGCCGCCTATGACTTCCCCGCCGACCTGCCCGGCTACACCCGCGGCGCCGTGGTCGAGCTCAATCGCAAGAACTGGGCGATACGCGCCGGCTTGTTCCAGGTCCCGGACGCCCCGAACAGCGACATACTCACCTTCAAGACCGGCGGCTCGGTCGTCGAGTTCGAGGAACGTCACTCGATCTTCGAGCAACCCGGCAAATTGCGCGTCGGCGTGTTTGCCAACAGCGGTCACACCGCGAACTACCGCGAGGTGGTGGATCTCGCTGCGACGAATCCTGCGCTCGACATCAACGACATTGTCAGCACGACCCAGCGCACCCGCCTCAAATACGGGTTCTACGTCAATCTCGAGCAGCAGATCGTCAACGACGTCGGATTGTTCGCGCGAGCAAGCTGGAACGACGGCCAGAACCAGATCCTGTCCTTCACCGACATCGACCGCAGCGTTTCCGGCGGCCTGTCGATCAAGGGCAGCCGTTGGGGGCGTCCGGACGACACGGTCGGCATCGGCGGCGCCATCAACGGCCTGTCGGCTGCGCATCGCGATTTCCTCGCGGCCGGCGGCACGGGCCTCCTGATCGGCGACGGCCAGCTCAACTACCGCACCGAACGCATTCTCGAAGCCTACTACGCTTATTCGGTGATCAAGGGCGTGACGCTGACCGGCGACTATCAATTGATCACAAACCCGGCCTATAACGCCGACCGTGGACCGGTCTCGATCTTCTCGGGCCGCCTGCACGCCGAGTTCTAAGCCCGGGATTATTGCCCAAAGGCAGGCCCATGAAGCCAAGAGATATCCGCACGGCCGCGATCGGCCAGGCGCTACTCCCCAATGTCTGGGATGTCGCGGCACTGATCCTGGTGATCGGCGCCATGGTGCTGATCGTCTATGGCGGCGAGCAGACCGTCGCTCCCCTGTCCGAGCTCGAGCGAACGCCAGTCTCGCTCGATCCGGCAAACCTGCCGCTCTATGCGCTACGCACCGTCCTGCGGATGCTGCTTGCGATCGTTTGCTCCACGATCTTCACTTTCATCTATGCCGCGATCGCCGCCAAGAGCCGGCGCGCCGAGATGGTGATGATCCCGCTGCTGGACATCCTTCAGTCGGTACCGATCCTGGGCTTCCTCACCTTCACCGTCGTCTTCTTCATGAACCTGTTTCCGAGCCAGGTGCTCGGCGCCGAGCTCGCCTCGGTGTTCGCGATCTTCACGAGCCAGGCCTGGAACATGACGTTCAGCATGTACCAGTCGATGCGCAACGTGCCGAAGGACCTGGAAGAGGCCACGCAGAGCTTTCATCTGTCCGGATGGCAGCGCTTCTGGCGCCTCGACGTGCCCTTCGCGATGCCGGGACTGATCTGGAATGCGATGATGTCGATGTCGGGCGGCTGGTTCTTCGTGGTCGCGTCGGAAGCGATCACCGTTGGCAACACCACCGTGACCCTGCCGGGGGTCGGCTCCTACGTCGCCCAGGCGATCCAGCAGCGCGATTTGCCGGCGATCTTCTACGCGATCCTGGCCATGCTGCTCGTCATCATCGCCTATGACCAATTGCTGTTCCGGCCCATCATCGCCTGGGCCGACAAATTCCGCTTCGAGCAGACGGCGTCCGGTGAGCCACCCACCTCGTGGATGCTCGACCTGTTTCGCCGGACACGCGCTCTGCGTGCCGTCACGCTGCCCTTCTCGGCCGTCAATCGTGAAATTTCCAACTTGCGTATCTCGCTGCCTGAACTGAGGGGAAAGACAAAGAGCAAGGGCCGGCCGTCGCGATTGATCGACGGACTTTGGCTTGCCGTCATCCTCGCCGGCACGGTCTACGCCGCCTGGCTGACCTATCGCTATCTCTCGGCCAGTCTTGGCCTGCGCGATGTGCTGGTTGTGATCCGCGACGGGCTGATCACGCTGTTGCGCGTCATCGTGCTGATCAGCCTTGCTACCATCATGTGGGTGCCGATCGGCGTCTGGATCGGGCTGCGTCCCAAACTGGCCGAACGCATCCAGCCTCTGGCACAGTTTCTCGCCGCGTTTCCCGCCAATCTCGCTTTTCCGGTCTTCGTCGTTGCGATCGTCAGCTTCAGGCTCAATCCCAATGTCTGGCTGAGCCCGCTGATGATCCTGGGCACGCAATGGTACATCCTGTTCAACGTCATCGCCGGCGCCAGTGCCTTTCCCAGCGATCTGCGTGAGGCCGCGAGCAGCCTTCATTTGGGCGGATGGCGGTGGTGGCTCAAGGTCATCCTGCCCGGCATCTTTCCCTATTACGTCACCGGCGCGATCACCGCATCCGGCGGCTCCTGGAACGCCTCGATCGTCGCCGAGGTGGCGAGCTGGGGCGACACCCATCTGAATGCCGCCGGGCTCGGCGCCTATATTGCATCTGCGACCGAAGCCGGCGATTTTCCACGCGTCGTTCTCGGTATCGCCACGATGTGCGTTCTGGTGACGCTGTTTAATCGTCTGGTCTGGCGACCACTCTATGCGTTCGGCGAGCGCCGCCTTCGGCTCGGCTGACGAGGAGACCATCATGCTCGATCAACCCTCTACGCTCATCGATATCCGCGGTGTCTGCCGGTCCTTTCCAAAGGGCAGCGGCGAGGAGCTGCTGGTGCTGGAGAAGGTCGATCTGACGATCCGCTCCGGCGAGATCGTCGGCTTGCTCGGCCGCTCGGGCTCCGGCAAATCCACGCTGCTGCGGATCATTGCCGGCCTCGTCTCCCCCACCACGGGGCAGGCGACCTGCCGGGGCGAGATCATCGCGGGTCCGCCGAACGGCGTCGCCATGGTGTTTCAGTCGTTCGCACTGTTTCCCTGGCTGACGGTATTGCAAAACGTCGAGCTCGGACTGGAGGCGCTCGGCGTCGACGCGACCGAACGGCGCAAGCGCGCGCTCGCGGCGATCGACCTGATCGGCCTCGATGGATTCGAATCGGCCTTTCCCAAGGAGCTGTCCGGCGGCATGCGCCAGCGCGTCGGCTTTGCCCGCGCGCTGGTCGTGCATCCCGACCTGCTCTTGATGGACGAACCGTTCTCGGCGCTCGACGTGCTCACGGCCGAAACGCTGCGCACCGATCTGATCGATCTCTGGATCGAGGGTCGATTGCCGATCAAGTCGGTGTTGATGGTGACGCACAATATCGAGGAAGCGGTCCTGATGTGCGATCGCATCCTGGTGTTCTCGTCGAACCCCGGACGGGTCGCCGCCGAGATCAAGGTCGATCTGCCGCATCCGCGCAATCGGCTGGATCCGGTCTTCCGGCAATTGGTCGACAGCATCTATGCCCGCATGACCCAGCGTCCCGAGGCCAGGCCCGCTTCGATCGAGGGCATTCCGGGCACCGGCATTGGCATGGTTCTGCACCATGTTTCATCGAACGTCCTTTCAGGCCTGATCGAAACGTTGTCCGGGCCGCCGTACAACGGCCACGCCGACCTACCTGTGCTGGCCGGCAGTCTCCAACTGGAAGCGGGCGAGATCATCCACTTCGGCGAATCCCTTCAATTGCTGCGGTTCGCCCAGTTGAGTGAAGGCGACCTGGTGCTATCGGAAGCCGGCAACCGGTTTGCCAATCTTGAAACCGACGCCCGCAAGAAACTCTTCGCCGAGCATGCGCTCACCTATGTTCCGGTGATGGCCCTGATCAAGCGTGTGCTCGATGAGCGCACGTCCCACACCGCGCCCGTCGCTCGCTTCCGGAATGAATTGGAAGACTACATGTCCGAGGAAGACGCCGAGGAGACGTTGAAGACGATCGTTTCATGGGGCCGCTATGCCGAGCTGTTCGCATATGACGAGCAATCGGACACGTTCAGTCTCGAAAACCCCGGCGAAAGCACCTGAACCTCGCCTGCGACAATTTGGTCGGAACCAGGCAAAACGCGCATCACGCTCATATATAATGGGCTTCGTCCGGCGTCCGCCGGATCGCGTGTTCCCATCGCCTGCGCACAATGTTGTCCGTCGAACTCATCATCGTCGTCGTCCTGATCGTCATCAACGGCCTGTTGTCCATGTCGGAACTCGCTGTGGTCTCATCGCGCCCGGCGCGGCTGTCGCTGCTGGCCGCCAAAGGCGTGCGCGGCGCCGAGCGCGCGCTGACGCTGGCGGCCGATCCCGGAAAGTTCCTCTCGACGGTGCAGATCGGCATCACGCTGGTCGGCGTGCTCTCCGGCGCCTTCTCCGGCGCGACGCTCGGGCAGCGACTGACGCAGTGGCTGGTCGAGCTCGGCCTGTCCTCCGGCATTGCCGACATCGTCGGCGTCGGCATCGTCGTCACCATCATCACCTATGCGACCCTGATCGTCGGCGAATTGGTGCCGAAGCAGGTGGCGCTGCGCGATCCCGAAAGCATCGCAGTCAAGGTCGCGCCGGCGATGCACGTGCTGGCGCGGATCTCGCTGCCGCTGGTGTTTTTGCTCGACGTCTCCGGCAAGCTGATCCTCACGCTGCTCGGCCGCGGCGGCAAGGCCGAGGAGAAAGTGTCGGAAGACGAGATCCATCATCTCGTCAACGAGGCCGAGAGCGCGGGGGTGCTCGAGCCCGGCGAGAAGGAGATGATCGCCGGCGTGATGCGGCTCGGCGACCGCCCGGTCGGCGCCGTGATGACGCCGCGCACGGAGGTCGACGAGATCGACCTGAACGACGATCAGGAGGCGATCCAGGCGCTGATCGCCAAGAGCCCGCATTCGCGCTTTCCGGTGTGTGACGGCGATCGCGACAAGCCGATCGGCGTGCTCCAGGCCAAGGATCTGCTCGTCGCCTATATGCGCGAGCGCACGCCAGATCTGCGCGTGCTGGTGCGCGAAACGCCGATCATCCCGGCGTCCGCGGACGCGCGCGACGTGCTCGCGATCCTGAAGGCGGCGCCGGTGCATATCGGCCTCGTCCACGACGAATATGGCGCCTTCGAAGGCGTGGTGACGGCGGCGGATATCCTGGAGTCGATCGTCGGCGCCTTCCATTCCGAAGAAGGCCCGCCAGAGCCGGCTTATGTCAGGCGAGCGGACGACTCACTGCTCGTCTCGGGCTGGATGCCGGTCGACGAGTTCGGCGAGCTGCTCAGCATCGAGCTGCCGCCGCATCACCGTTACAACACGGTCGCCGGCCTCGTGCTTCAGCAATTCACCGTGCTGCCCAATGTCGGCGACGCCTTCGACTTCGCAGGCTGGCATATCGAGGTGGTGGATCTCGACGGCAGGCGGATCGACAAGATCTTGGCGAGCCGGCCGGGGGACGTGGAAACGGGGTGAGCCCTCTCACCCGAACCGCACGCCGATGCGCTTTTCCTTGCGCCACACCACGGTGCAGGCGAGATGCGCTCCGTCGGCCTTGATATTCAAGGTGAAGCGCTCGGGAATCCCGACCGGGCTGGTGACGTCGAGGGCCGCGCCGGTGTCCGAGAAGTTCCGGACCGTGCAGTCGATCGCGCCGCCACCGAACTCGATGGTTCCGGCCTTCAACACGCGATGCCTGGTCTTGCTGCGCCGTTCTTCGTCCATTGAGCCAATTTACACCCGAAGCTGACACAGAGGTTAAAATGCAACCAGCTCGCGACGAATTTATGCCGCGGCCAAGCGTGGCGGTATCATGCGGTGGGGCCAAGCCTCAGATCGCCGGCTGAAACGTATCCGCCCGCGCCATCTGCCAGGCATCACGGAACCGGGGGTCTTCGGTGCCCTGGAGCAGTTCGCCCGGACGCAGCGCCGGATAGAGCTGCGCGAAGGACTGCACCTTGGTCGTCGACGTCCGCTGGCTGAAGTGGATCGGGCGCAGCTCCTGCGGATGGGTCAGGCCCGCCGCGGCGATCAGCTCGGTCAACGAGTGCAGCGTGGCGTGGTGATAATTGTGGACGCGGTCGATCTTGAGCGGCACGTACAGTGCACGCGCCCGCGTCGGATCCTGGGTCGCGACGCCGGTCGGGCAGCGGTCGGTATGGCAGCTCAGCGACTGGATGCAACCGAGCGAGAACATGAAGCCGCGCGCAGAATTGCACCAGTCCGCGCCGATCGCCATGGCGCGTGCCATGTCGAAGGCGGTCGCGATCTTGCCGGAGGCGCCGATCTTGATGCGATCGCGCGCATTGATGCCGACCAGAGCGTTGTGGACGAAATTGATGCCCTCGCGCATCGGCATGCCCAGATGGTCCATGAACTCGAGGGGCGCCGCACCGGTGCCGCCTTCGTTGCCGTCGACCACGATGAAGTCGGGATAGATGCCGGTCTCCAGCATCGCCTTGCAGATCGCCAGGAATTCCCAGGGATGACCGATGCAGAGCTTGAAGCCCGCCGGCTTGCCGCCGGAAAGCCTTCGCATCTCCGCGATGAACTGCATCATGCCAACAGGCGTTGAGAAGGCACGGTGCGAGGCCGGCGAAATGCAATCCTCGCCCATCGCGACGCCGCGGATCTTGGAGATTTCTTCCGAGACTTTCGCCGCCGGCAGCACGCCGCCGTGGCCGGGCTTGGCGCCCTGGCTGACCTTGAGCTCGACCATCTTGATCTGGTCGTCACCAGCGACGCGCGCGAAGGCTTCGGGATCAAATGTGCCGTCGAGATGACGGCAACCGAAATAGCCCGAGCCGATCTCCCAGATGATGTCGCCGCCCATCTCGCGATGATAGGGGCTGACGCCACCCTCGCCGGTGTCATGGGCGAAGCCGCCCTTCCTGGCGCCGGCATTGAGCGCGCGCACCGCATTCGGGCTGAGCGCGCCAAAGCTCATCGCCGAGATGTTGAACACCGAAGCCGAATAGGGTTTTGCGCAGTCAGGCCCGCCGATGGTGACACGAAACTTCTCCTCGGCATGCGCCTTCGGCGACACCGAGTGATGCATCCACTCATAGCCCTCGCGATAGACGTCCTCCTGGGTACCGAACGGACGCTTGTCGAGCTGCATCTTGGCGCGCTGATAGACCACTGCGCGGGTGTCGCGCGAGAACGGCATGCCGTCCTTCTCGCTCTCGAAGAAATACTGCCGCATCTCCGGGCGGATCTCTTCGAGCAGGAAACGGATATGCGCCGAGATCGGGTAGTTGCGCAGCACCGCGTGGCTCTTCTGCATGAGATCGCGGACGCCGAGCGCCGTCAGGGCCCCGAAGATGGCGATCGGGATCAGCAGGATGCCGAAGATCTTGCGGTCCGCGATGCCAATTCCGATCAGCAGCGCGGTGACGACCGCGCAGATCGTCAGGATGATGAAGCGTGGCGAGAAGGGAAGCAGAAGGGTTTCCAGGATTCCCTCTTCGGCCAGCGGCAGGCGCTTGGGAGATGGACCGTTGTAGGATTCCTGCGTCTTGGTGTCGTCGGCCACGATTCCCATCCTCTCGCCAGCATCGGGCAGTACGATACGCCCACGCCTGTCATACGGATATGACGCAGCGCTTGTTTCAGGCTAGCGAATTTGGATGAGGCAAATCAATCAGCCCGATGGGCTGGGCTGCTGCAGTGCAGCAGAGAGCGGGGATGCGGAGGAGCTGCTAGCCGGGCGAGACGCTGTGCCCACCGCCGTCGTCCTGGCGAAAGCCAGGACGACACCGAGAGCCAATCAGCGCTCGACGAACGCCTTCTCGATCACGAAATGGCCGGGCCTGTTGCCGGAGCCTTCGACGAAGTCGCGGCTCTCGAACATCACCTTCAACTCTTCGAGCATCGCCGGGCTGCCGCACATCATGACGCGGTCGGTCTCGATGTTGAGGGGACCCTGCCCGATGTCGTTGAAGATCTGCTCGGAGTTGATGAGGTCGGTAATGCGGCCGCGGTTGCGGAACGGCTCGCGCGTCACGGTCGGATAATAGATCAGCTTGTCGGCGAGCAGCTCGCCGAACAGCTCGTCCTCGCGCAGACTGGCGACGAGCTTCTCGCCATAGGCGAGCTCGGACACCTGGCGGCAGCCGTGCACCAGCACGATGCTCTCGAACTGCTCATAGACCTCGGGGTCCTTGATCAGGCTGGCGAAGGGCGCAAGGCCGGTACCGGTCGAAAGCAGCATCAGCCGCTTGCCGGGGATCAAATTGTCGGTGATCAGCGTGCCGGTCGCCTTGCGGCCGACCAGGATGGTGTCGCCCTCCTTGATCTTCTGCAGGCGCGAGGTCAGCGGACCGTCCTGCACCTTGATCGAGAAGAACTCGAGCTCTTCCTCGTGGTTGGCGCTGGCCATGCTGTAGGCCCGCAGCAGCGGACGGCCGTCGACCTCGAGGCCGATCATGGCGAACTGGCCGTTCTGGAAGCGGAAGCCGGTGTCGCGCGTAGCGCGGAAGCTGAACAGCGTGTCGGTCCAATGCTGGACGGAAAGAACCTTCTCTCGGTAAAACGCGCTCATGATTTTCGATATTCCGAATGTCTGCGGGTTTTCGGGCAAAAGCATTGCCCGGCCCTGAAAACGGGCGGACACCATTGCCGTGGCGGAGGATTTCGCGTGAGTGATCTACGCCATTACGACCAATAATCAACCTCGTTCCGGATGCAATTGATGCCGGTCAAACCGGCATTTGCGGCGGAAATGGTCACGTCATTAACGGATCTGCTGTCCGGCACGCGAAGGGGGCAATATCTTTTCCTTTTTGGCCGCGAAAGCAGCACTTAATTTCCGTCGTGCTCGCGAGAATTTCATTAAGAATAGCTCTGACTTTCACCCGGCTTTGGCGCCATTTCCCGCATTTTTGCGGCTTTTGGCGCCTGGAACGATCAAGACATGGCAAGCAGCGAACGGATCTTCGTCCAGGCGATCAGGAGCTATGGCGCGCGCCACGGCATCGACGTCGATGTCCGCTCGGGCGGCTGGCTGATCGCGATGCGCCGCGGGGAGATGCGCCGCTTCGCCTTCGGTTACGACATCGGCCTGAACAGCGCGATCGCGCACCGCCTTGCCAACGACAAATCGGCAACCGCCGAGGTCCTGTCGCTCGCACGCGTGCCCTGCATTCCCCATCATCTCCTCCTCAACCCGAAGCTGGGCGAGAAGGTTGCCGGCCCCAACTGGCGAGATGGGATGGTCGAGCTGCTTCGAGAGAATCCGCAAGGCGTGGTGGCGAAGCCCAACGAGGGTACCTCGGGGCGCTCGGTGTTCAAGGTGACGACGGAGGCAGAGCTCGACCACGCGATTGGCGAGGTCTTTTCGATGAGCACCGGGCTCGTGATCTCGCCCTATGTCGCGATCGAGAACGAGGTCCGTGTGATCCTGCTCGATGATGCGCCCCGCGTCGTCTACAGCAAGCAGCGCGGCACGGATTGGCGGCACAATCTCGATGCTGGCGCCAAACCGGTGTTGCTGAAGCAAGGCACGGTTCGCACGGCGTGCGTGAAGCTCGCGATCGAAGCCGCGAGCGCCATCGGCATCCGCTTCGCGTCGATCGACGTGGTTCTGGTCGATGGCACCTGGCGCGTGCTCGAGATCAATTCCGGGGTGATGATGGAAGCGCTCGGGAAGCTGCACCCGGAGCTTGTGCAGGCGACGTATGATGCGGCGCTGGATCGGGTGTTCGACGAAGCGCGCTGAGCACCAGGTACACGGCGTCATCGCTTCTCCCCGTGGGAGAAGGTGCAGCGAGATCGCCGCGTGAAATTCAGCTAGTTGTTCGCGCTGGCGGAATCGTCCATCGCCTTGAACGCCTCCTCCAGCTGCAGCGAGATCGGCACGTTCATTTTCTCGCCGGTCGGCATGCGCGCGATGAACCATTTGTTGTAGAGCGGCACGAGATCGTGATTGGAGCCGAGCTTGCGGAAGGCACGCTCGACCACCGCCGCCAGTTGCGGGTCCCCCTTGCGGAACATGATGCCGTAGGGATCGTAGGACAGATAGTCACCGGTGACGCGAAACTTGTCCTGCGCCTTGTGGCGCACGATCAGGCCCGAGAGGAGAATATCGTCGGTCGCGAACGCATCGGCCTTGCCATCGACCAGCATCTGGTAGGACTGCTCGTGATCGGCGCCGACGACGATGTTCAGGCCCAGCGAGAGCTTCTTGTCCGCCGCCTGGATCGCCTGCTCGTTGGTCGTGCCTTTCGTCACCACGACGGTCTTGCCCTTCAAGTCGATCAACGACTGGACGCTGGACGCCTTCGGCACCATCAGCTTGGTGCCGGCGACGAACATCAGCGGCGAGAAGGCGACGCGCTTGCCGCGCTCGGAATTGGCCGTGGTCGAGCCGCATTCCAGATCGATCTTGTTCTGGAGCACGGCGTCGATGCGGTCATCCGAGGTGACCTTGACATAGTCGATCTTCAGATTGGCATCGTCGACCTCGATGCCGATCTCCTCGACCACGGCCTCGCAGAGTTCGAGGCTGTAGCCGATCGGCCTGTTAGCCTGGTCGAGGAAGGAGAACGGCGGCGAGCTTTCGCGATAGCCGAGCCGCACGGTGTGCGCGTTCTTGATGGCTGACAGCGTCGGGCTAAGCCCTTCGCTGCCGCCGGTCTGGGCGGAGGCCCCCGTTGCCAGCAGACACGCTGCCAGCAAAAGGCCGCTTGAAATCGCCGTCAAAGGGCGCATGACGCACTCCCGTCAATGGCCGGCCATCGCCGGCACTTCACCCGGCACCATGTCGTCGGGCACGGCATCGCCCGGACCCATCGCATGCTCGGGCCCGAGCTCGCCTTCCCACTTCGCCACAACCGAGGTCGCCAGCGTATTGCCGATCACGTTGGTGGCGCTGCGGCCCATGTCGAGGAAGGTGTCGATGCCCATGATCATCAGCAATCCCGCCTCGGGAATGTTGAACTGCGACAGCGTCGAGGCAATCACGACGAGGGAGGCGCGCGGCACGCCGGCGACGCCCTTCGAGGTGATCATCAAGGTCGCGAGCATCGCGAGCTGCGTACCGAGAGGCATGTCGATGTGGTAGCTCTGCGCGATGAAGATACTGGCGAAGGTGCAATACATCATCGTGCCGTCGAGGTTGAAGGAATAGCCGAGCGGCAGCACGAAACTCGAGATTCGCGACGAGGCGCCAAAGCGGTTGAGGCCTTCGAGCGTCTTCGGGTAGGCCGCTTCGGAGCTCGCCGTGGAGAACGCGATCATCAGCGGCTCACGGATCAACCGAAGCAGATGGCTGTAGCGCGGCCCGATCACGATGAAACCGACCGCCACCAGGATGCCCCAGAGGATGAACAGCGAGAGATAGAAGCCGCCCATGAACACGATGAGCTTCCAGAGCACCAGCAGGCCGTTCTTGGCGACCGTCGCGGTGATTGCGGCCCACACCGCAAACGGCGCGAACATCATCACATAGCTCGTCACCTTCAGCATGATGTGGCCGAGGTCGTCGATCAGCGACAGGATCTGCTTGGAACGTTCCGGCAGCGCACCCATCGCAACCGAGAAGAATACAGCGAAGATCACGATCTGAAGGATCTCGTTCTGCGCCATCGCGTCCGCGATCGAGGTCGGAATCAGATGGGTCAGGAACTTCTCGATCGAGAAGGCGGAAACCGGCAGCCCGGTCGACTGCGCCTTGTCGGGCAGCGTGCCGGGGAAATTGGCGCCGGGTTGCAGCAGATTGACCATCACGAGGCCGAGCATCAGCGAGACGAAGGAGGCGCTGACGAACCAGCCCATCGTCTTGGCAAAAATGCGCCCGAGCTTGGAGCCAGAACCCATGTGGGCGATGCCGCCGACCAGGGTCGCGAACACCAGCGGCGCGATGATCATCTTGATCAGGCGCAGGAAGATCACGGCGATCAGATTGATGGAGGAGGCCCAGTCGCCCCGCGTATCGGGCAAGAAGTTGTAAATCGCGGAGCCCATGATGATGCCGAGCACCATCGCGGCCAGAATGTATTGCGTAAACCTATTCGACATTGAAAAGACCCCCACACCACCGGCCGCTTCATGATGTCGCAGATATGACAGCGGCGCAACACGCTTTGCGTGCGCTCGCAATGTCGGGATGTTCCCGTTGCGAAACGGAATGCAGCGATCTAGCCTTCACGCAGCGCACAACGAATGCGGCTTGCACGTTTTGTTTGCGGCAGCTGCTTCAATAAACGTCAAGCAATGAGAGAGGGAACGCCATGACAGGAAACGTCAATCGCCAAATTCTCCTGGTTGAGAAACCGAGCGGCAAGCTCGGCCCCGAGCACTTCAAGATGGTCGAGAGCACGCTGCCGGAACCGAAGGACGGCGAGGCCTTGCTGCGCGTGCGTTACATCTCGCTCGATGCCGCCAACCGCGCCTGGATGCATGGCGCGACCTATCGCTCGGCCGTCGAAGCCAACAGCGTGATGGCGGGCGGCGCCATTGCCGAGGTCATGAGTTCGAAGGCGCCGGAGCTTGCGCCCGGCGACATCGTATTCGGTGACACCGGCTGGCAGGAGTTTGCCGCAGTGCCGGCGAAGCATCTCACGAAAATGCCGAAGCTCGAACCGATGACGCATCTTCTCAGCGTGTTTGGCATCGCCGGCCTCACCGCCTATTTCGGCCTGCTCGAGGTCGGCAAGCCGAAACAGGGCGAGACGGTGGTGGTCTCTGCCGCAGCGGGCTCGGTCGGCTCGATCGTCGGACAGATCGCCAAGATCAAGGGATGTCGCGTGGTCGGCATCGCCGGCGGCGCGGACAAGTGCCACTGGCTGACCTCCGAGCTCGGCTTCGATGCCGCGGTCGATTACAAGGACGGCGCGGTGTTCAAGGCGCTGCGCGCGGCGGCACCTGGTGGCATCGACGTCTACTTCGACAATGTCGGCGGCGACATTCTCGAAGCCTGTATTCCGCAGATGAACAATTACGGCCGCATCGCCTGCTGCGGAGCGATCTCGCAATATGACGGCGCGCCGTCGGCCCACGGCCCGCGCGGCGTGCCTGGCCTGATCGTGGTGAAGCGCCTGGTGATGCAGGGCTTCATCGTGATGGACTACATGACGGACAGCCAGCGCGCGCTCGCCGATCTCCAGGCCTGGGTCAAGTCCGGCAAACTGAAGGTGCAGGAAGACATCATCGACGGATTGCAGAACACGCCCAACGCGCTGATCGGATTGCTGGCCGGCGAGAACCGCGGCAAGCGGATGGTCAAGCTGTGACGACGTAGTTACGTCGCAATTCAACCAGCATTATCTACTTGCGGTAGAGGCCGCGGCGGCCAATGATGCCGCACGCGGCATTACCGCGACGATTTGTTTGCATCACTTTTAATAATGCGTCGGCATACCGACAGGGCGGGAATTCACTCAGATGTTCAACACGTTGAAACATGCATCAACGCGCCGCGCGCTGCTCGCCGCGATACTCTTCGCAACTGCAACAAGCGCGTTCGCACAAACGCCGACCGAGGCCCAGAAGAGCGCCATCCGCTCCGCGTGCCGCTCGGATTTCATGGCGCATTGCGCGAGCGTGACGCCGGGCGGCGTCGAAGCGTATCAATGTTTGCAGGGTCATATGTCGAGCCTGTCGGCGGGATGCCAGACGGCCGTTCGCGCCGTCGAGCCGGCGGCGGCACCCAAGACTGAAGCTGAGCCTGCCAAGTCTGAGCCTGCCAAGTCCGAGCCTGCCAAGTCCGAACCAGCAAAGACCGAAGCCGCGCCGGCGCCCCAACCCGCGGCAAAGCCGGTCGCCGAAACCGCTCCGAAAGCGGCGGCGGCCAAGCAACCGAGCAGCGCGCAGGTCGCTACGGTCAAGAGCGCGTGCCGCGCCGATTATCCCAAGGTTTGCGCCAGCGTACCGCCGGGCGGCGCTCCCGCGCTCGAATGCCTCGAGAAGAACAAGGCCAAGGTTTCGGCGGCTTGCGCGAAGGCGGTGACCGCTGCGGCTGGTAGCGGCGGCGCAACGGCAACCGCAGCGCCGACGGCGGGAGCCGCACCGGCTGCCGCAGCAGCACCGGCCGCTGCGCCCGCCGTGATCGTGCTGCGGCCGCTGCGACCGCGCGAGGAGCTGTTCATCGTGCGCTCCGCCTGCGGCGCCGATATCCGCTCGCTCTGTGCCGGCGTGGCGCCGGGTGGCGGCCGCATCGTGCAATGCATCGCCAGCAATGCGGCCTCGCTGTCGCCGGGCTGTAAAGAGGTGCTTGCACCGTTCGCGGCGCGATAGGGCCGCGACAGTTCGCGGCGTCATCGACATCAGGCGGCGCATGAATTTTCGCGCGCCTGTTGCGACTAATCCTTTGCCGACAAGCGATTTCAATCACGACAAGACCGGGAGAAACGACATGCGTGCATTTCTGCTTACCGCGTCCGCACTGCTCGCCTTCGCGGCGACCATGACTTTCGCGTCCTCCGATGCCAACGCGGTGGTGTGCGCCCGCGGCGTCTACCGCGCCGGTTGCGCCGGACCGAATGGCGCCGTCGTGGTCCGGCACCCGGCCCCGGTGGTTCGCTGCACCAGGGTTCTGGTGAACGGGGTCTACGTGAAGCGCTGCGTCTGACGCGCGGGTGGTCAATCCGGCGCGGTTTGGCTATGATTCCCAGCTGACGGTTTCGGGCGCGCGCAAAACGGGTGCCCGCAGCCGTGCTGCGGCGCACCTCGCCTTGGCGATAATTCCGCTGGCGTGGGAGACCGGAGCCCATTAGTCTACCCTGAGATAGTAAGTATACTGTCAATTAGGGAGGCAGGATTTGCGGATCGCCGTGATTGGCGGGGGGCCCGGCGGGCTCTACTTCGCCTATCTCTGGAAGAAGCGTCACCCCGAGGATCAAGTCGACCTGTTCGAACAGAACCCGGCCGACACGACCTGGGGCTTTGGCGTCGTGTTCTCCGACCAGGCCCTGGAATTCTTGCGCGCGGACGACCCGGAGACGGTCGATGCGATCGCTCCGCACATGGAAAGCTGGGAAAACATCACGCTGAACCATTGTGGCGACAGCGTCGCCATCGACGGCGTCGGCTTCTCCTCGATCGGTCGGCTCGAGCTGTTGCAGTTCCTACAGCAGCGCGCACTCGATGTTGGCGTCACCCCTCGCTTCGACACCCAGATCCAGGCGATCGACCAGCTCAACGGCCACGATCTGATCGTCGCCGCCGACGGCCTCAACTCGCTGGTGCGCCGCGCCTATGAGGGCGATTTCGGCACGTCGCTGTCCTATTCCTCCAACAAATTCGTCTGGTACGGAACCTCGAAGCGCTTCGACACGCTGTCGCAGACCTTTGTGAGGACCGACCGCGGCGCCTTCAACGCGCATCACTACCGCTATTCGCCGAACATGAGCACCTTCCTGGTCGAGTGCGATCACGCAACCTGGCAGGCCTATGGCTTCGCCTACAAGGACGTCGAACAGTCCAAGGGCGTCTGCGAGGAGGTGTTTGCCGACACGCTCGGCGGCCACTGCCTGGTTTCCAACAAGTCGGTCTGGCGCAACTTCCCGTGGGTCTGGAACGAGCATTGGTCGTTCAAGAACATGGTGCTGATCGGGGACGCGCTGCACTCGGCGCATTTCTCGATCGGTTCCGGCACGCGGCTCGCGATCGAGGACGCCATCGCGCTGGTCAAGGCGCTGGAATCGGATGCCCATCTGGCGACCGCGCTGCATCGCTACCAGGCCGCGCGCAAGCCCGTGGTGCAGAAGCTGGTCAATGCCGCGCGCACCAGTGCCTTCTGGTACGAGCATTTCGCCCAGCACATGCAGCTTGGCCTGATGGACTTTGCCTACAGCTACATCACCCGCTCCGGCCGCATCGACGATTCCCGGCTGCGCGCGATGTCGCCGGCCTTCATGGCCCGCTACGAGGCCGAGAAGAACACCGACGGAGATGCGGTCGACGAGGCGACGGCATGAGCAACGAGATTCGCGACGAGGTGCCCGCGGACTGCGCGGGCGTCCGTGAGATCGGCTTTGCCGTTCCGCAAGCCTACAATGCCAGCCGCGTGCTGTTCGACAATCTCGCCAAGGGCCGTGGCGACAAGCTGGCGCTGATTGGCCCGGCCGGCGCGCGGACTTATGCCGAGCTGTGCGCTGATGCTTGCCGCTGGGGCAACGGCTTTGCCTCGCTCGGCCTGAAGCGCGGCGACCGCGTGCTGCTGTTCCTCGACGACACGCCGGCCTATCCGGCCGCCTTTTTTGGCGCCGTGCGTGCCGGCTTCGTGCCGCTCCTGATCAACACGCTGACGCCGCCGGACCTGCTGCAATTCTATCTCGCCGATTCCGGCGCAGCCGTTGCAGTGGCGGATGCCGAGTTCTGCGCGCGCTTCAATGCCGAGGCCTGCAAGGACACGCAGTTGCGCACGCTGATCGTGGTCAATGGAGCGGTCGGCGATCACGCCGCGCCGAAGGCGATAGCTGCCACGGAGTGGCTGCCGCAATTTTCAGCGGAACTGACGGAGGCGGCGACCCATCGCAACGAGATGGCGTTCTGGATGTACTCTTCCGGTTCGACCGGCCGGCCCAAGGGCATCGTGCATCTCCAGCACGACATGGCCTATAGCGAGGTCGCCTTTGCGCGGAACGTGCTGAAACTGACGCCTGACGACATCTGCTTCTCGGTGCCGAAGATCTTCTTCGCCTACGGCTTTGGCAATTCCGTCACCTTCCCGTTCTCGGCAGGCGCGGCTACGCTGCTGCTGCCGGGCCAGCCGAAGCCGGCCGCGATCTTTGCGGCGGTCGAGTTGTACAAGCCGACGGTGTTCTTCGGCCTGCCGACGCTCTACACCTCGCTGACCAAGGCGGAGGGCGCCGCCCGGACGAACTTCTCGTCCCTGCGCATCGCGCTTTCGGCCGCCGAAGTGCTCTCGGCCGAGGTCTTCAACGGCTGGAAGACGCTCACGGGGCTCGAGATCGTCGAAGGCCTCGGCTCGACCGAGGTGCTGCACATCTACCTGTCCAACCGCCCCGAGCAGAAGAAGCTCGGCGCTGCGGGCCTGCGCGTGCCGGGCTACGAGGTGAGCTTACGCGACAAGGACGGCCGCGACGTCGGCGATAACGAGGAAGGCATCCTGTGGGTCCGCGGCGATTCCAACACGCCGCTGTACTGGAACCGGCCGGACAAATCCGCCGAGACCATCCGCGAGGGTGGCTGGATCTACACCGGCGATCGCTTCGTCCGCGACAGCGACGGCTTCCACTTCTTCCGCGGCCGCGCCGATGATCTCATCAAAATTTCGGGCCAGTGGGTTTACCCGCTCGAGGTCGAACTGTGCCTCGCTGATCACCCGGATATCCGCGAATGCGCGGTGTTCGCAGCCGAGCTGCCGGATCGCCGCATGACGCTGAAGGCGGTGGTGGTGATGAACGACCGCGCTTCGGACCAGAGCGAGGCGACGCGGCGCTTGCAGGACTATGTGAAGGGCAAGCTGCTACCTTACAAATATCCGCGCGAGGTGATCTTCATCGACGAACTGCCGAAAACGGGTACGGGGAAAATTGATCGGCAGGCGTTGCTCCGGATGTGAGGCCAACGGCGTCGCCACACATCCCCTCACCCACCCTTCCCCAGGTGCTCCATCGCGTCCTCGGCCCGCAACGGCACGCGCGAGGCCTCGTTGTTCAGATCGACGAGCTGCGACATCAACCCCATCAGCGCCTTGCGCTCGGTTGGCTTCAGCGGCTCCAGCATACGCGACTGGGCGCGTTCGACCGCGGGGATGATCTCGCGCAGGATCGCGGCGCCTGACTTCGTCAGATGGAGCAGCTTGATCCGCTTGTCCTCCGGCGCCGGCTTGCGCTCGACAAAATCCTTGGCCTGGAGCCGCTCGATCACGCTGCCTAGCGTGGAGCGGTCGAAGGCGATCACCGCCGACAGCCGCGTCGCGTCGATGCCGGGATGGGTATGGATCGCGATCAGCGCCGCATATTGCACCGGCGTGAGGTCGAACGCCTTGCACTCCTCCATGAAGATCGAGACCGCGATCTGCTGCATGCGCCGGAACAGATAGCCCGGCGCGGCATACACCGCGTCCATCGTGATCGGAAGCAGAGGCTTACTCGGCATCGGGCTGCTTCTCCGGAGCAGCATTGGCGAAGGCCGGCAGCGCCTTGGCGGCGGCCTCGGCCTCGAGCAGGCGCGGATAGACCGAGACATCGACGCCGAAGCGGCGTGCATTGGCCAGTTGCGGCACCAGGCAGAGATCGGCCAGCGTCGGCGCATCACCGAAGCAGAACGGACCTACCTCGTCCTTGATGAGCGTCTCGCACGCAGACAGCCCCTCGCGGTTGACCCAGGCGGCCCAGTCCTGGACTTTCTCTTCGGCCAGCCCAAGCTCGCGGAGCCGCGCCAGCACTTTCAGATTCTGCACGGGATGGGTGTCGCAGGCGATCACCAGCGCAAACGCCCGCACCTTGGCGCGCTGCAGCGGATCCTTCGGCAGCAGCGGCGGATTGGGATGCGTCTCATCGAGCCATTCGATGATCGCGACCGATTGGGTCAGCACCGCACCGGAATCGTTCTCCAGCGCCGGCACCAGGCCCTGCGGATTGATCGCGAGATAGCCTGGGGCGCACTGCTCGCCCTTGCGAAGATGATGCGGCAGGTGCTCGACACCGAGGCCCTTGAGATTCAGCGCGATCCGCACGCGATAGGCGGCGCTGGAACGGAAATAGCCGTGCAGCTTCATCGGAACCCTCCCTCTCCGTCATTCCGGGGCATGCGAAGCAAGAGCCCGGAATCCATACTCCCGATCATGGCTATGGATTCCGGGCTCGATGCTAGCGCCTCGACCCGGAATGACAATTTTGTAGGTCGTTCGTCAAGTTGACGCTACCTAGATTGTAAGTATACTGTCAATCAACAATCACCGGGAGCTGCGCCATGGAAGCCGTGACCAAGACGCCGGAACGCGAGGCGTTCTACAAGAAGATCGACGGCGAGAATCTCACCGCGCTGTGGACGGTGATGAGCGATCTGATCACGCCGGAGCCGAAGAGCGCCTGCCGGCCGCACTTGTGGAAGTTCGACATCATCCGCGACTACATGACGGAAGCCGGCAAGCTGATCACGGCCAAGGAAGCCGAGCGGCGCGTGCTGGTGCTGGAGAACCCCGGCCTGCGCGGCCAATCCAGGATCACGACCTCGCTCTATGCCGGCGTGCAGATGGTGGTGCCCGGCGATATCGCACCCGCGCACCGCCACAGCCAGTCCGCACTGCGCTTCGTGCTCGAAGGCAAAGGCGCTCACACCGCCGTCGACGGCGAGCGCACCGCGATGGAGCCCGGCGACTTCATCATCACGCCGTCGATGACCTGGCACGATCATTCCAACGAGACCGACGAGCCGATGTTCTGGCTCGACGGTCTCGACATTCCGCTGGTGCAGTTCTTCGACTGCTCCTTCGCGGAAGGATCGAAGGAAGACCAGCAGAAGATCACGAAGCCGGCCGGCGACAGCTTTGCCCGCTATGGTCACAATCTGCTGCCGGTCGACGTGAAGCGGAGCTCAAAGACTTCGCCGATCTTCAGCTATCCCTATGCCTACACCCGCGAGGCGCTGGAGAAGGCCAGAACGAGCCAGGAGTGGGACGCCTGCCACGGGCTGAAGCTGAAATTCAGCAATCCAGAGACCGGTGATTTCGCGATGCCGACCATCGGCACCTTCATCCAGCTGCTGCCGAAGGGTTTCAAGACCGCCCGCTATCGCGCGACCGATGCGACCGTATTCTGTCCGATCGAGGGCAAGGGCCGCAGCCGCATCGGCGATGCCGTGTTCGAATGGGGTCCGCGCGATCTGTTCGTGGTGCCGAGCTGGCAATGGGTAACGCACGAAGCGGATGAGGATGCCGTGCTGTTCAGCTTCTCGGACCGGCCCGTGCAGCAGAAGCTGGATCTGTTTCGCGAGGATCGCGGCAACGCGTGAGACTAGACGGGCGCTCCGCCCTCGGCGACGTCCGGTCGAAGGCCAGGCCTTCGCCGGGACGACAAGACTAACGCCAGTGCAATAATTTGACCTCCAGCCAGCCAATCACCTTCCCCACCGCCAGCCCGAACACCGACAGAATCACGACGCCGGCGAGCAACTGGTCCGTCTGCATGAGATTACCGGCCTGGAGCACGAAGGCACCGATGCCGTATTGCGCGCCGATCATCTCGGCGCTGACGACCAGGAGCAGCGCCACTGATGCCGTGATGCGGAAGCCGGCGAGGATGGCGGGCAACGCGCCGGGCCAGACCACCTTGCGCACGATCGTGGCGAAGGGAACGTTGAAGCTTTGCGCCATGCGGATCAGGTTGCGCGGCACCGCATCGACGCCGCTATAGACCGAGATCGCGGTCGAGAAGAACACGCCAAGCGCGATCGTCGCGATCTTCGGCTCCTCGCCGATGCCGAGCCAGAGGATCAGCAGCGGCAGCAGCGCGATCTTCGGGATCGGGAACAGCGCCGAGATGAACGTGATGCCGACGCTGCGCGCCAGTCGCGACAGGCCGATGGCGAAGCCGACCACGACACCGGCTGCGGTCCCGAGCACCCAGCCGACGCCGATACGCAGCAGCGAGGCCGAGAGATGCTGCCAAAGCGCGCCCGATATCGCGAGTTCATAGATCGCCCGCGCGATCGCCGAGGGCGGCGGCAGGAACAGCGGATTGACGAGCTTGGCGCTGCCGGCCGCCTGCCAGATCGCGATGACGAGGGCGAGCGCGATCCAGCCGCCGAAACGGCTGGACGCAGGCACGAAGCCTGCGCCGCGAAAGCGGACGCGCCGCGCCGTGTCGTCCTTGGCCGAGGTGTCCGTCGCGCGATCAAGCATGCTGGACCTCGCGTTCGGCATCGATCGCCTCGTTGCGGATCAGCGACCAGATCTGGTTCTGAAGCGCGAGCAGTTTTTCACGCGCCGCAGCTTCACCACGCGCGGCGCGCGTCATCGGCACGGTCACGACCTCGCGAATGCGCCCGGGCCGCCGCGACAGCACCACGATGCGGTCGGCAAGGCGTGCGGCCTCTTCGAGATTGTGGGTGACGTAGACCGCGCCCATGCCGCCATCGGCGAGCAGGCGGACGAAGTCTTCCATCAGCAATTCGCGCGTCTGCGAGTCCAGCGCCGAGAGCGGCTCGTCCATCAAGAGAATGGCGGGCTTGACCGCAAGCGCGCGCGAAATCCCGACGCGCTGGCGCATGCCGCCTGAGAGCTGCTTGGGATAGGTCTTGCGAAAATCAGTCAGGCCGGTGCGGCGCAAGGCATCATCGACCAGCGCGCGGCGCTGCGCGGCCGAGAGCTGGGTGTGCAGCAGCGGGAATTCGACGTTCTCTTCCACCGTCGCCCAGGGCAGCAGCGCGAAGTCCTGGAACACGAAGGTGAGTGGATTGAGGCTGTCCGCCGGCGGCGCGCCGCGCAGTTCGGGCGCCCCCGAGGTCGGCAGCAGCAAGCCGCCGAGGATCGACAGGAGCGTGCTCTTGCCGCAGCCGGAGGGACCCACGATCGCCACCACCTCTCCGGCGCTCACCGTGAAGGAAACATCGTCGAGCACGGCGAGATCGCCGAAGCGATGGCTGATGTGGTTGGCGATCAGGTCCATTCTGTCTTGTCTACCCTCTGCTCCGTCGTTCCGGGATGGTCCGAAGGACCAGACCCCGGGTGCGCAGTTGCGCACCGGGGAGCCTCGAGATTCCGGATTCGATGCATCGCACCGCCCCGGAATGACGGACGCTTCAATCCGCCTTCACGTAATCCTTGGCGATGATCGCATCCGCATCAAAGCCCTTGTCGACGAAGCCCTGCTCCTGGAGCCATTTGATCTGGTTGTCGACGTTCTTCACGTCGAGCTTGCCGTCCGGATCGATATAGGCGCAGTTGCCGACCACCTGCTCGACTGGCAGGTTGGTGTATTTCGCGATGATCTCCAAGAGCGGCTTGGTCTTGTCGTTGATCGGCGCGACGCCGTTCTTCATCGAAGCCAGGATCACGTCGTGATATTCGCGATCGGCTTTGGCGAGTACGCCGAGGAATTTCGTCACCAGCACCTTGTTGGTCAGTGTCTTCGGCGACGCGAACACCGCGCCCAGCTGCCAGGGCGTCTCGTCGCCGACCCAGCCCAGAAACTTTGCGCCGCCATCGTCTACCAGCTTTCGTGCGGTGGAGATCGGCAGCAACGCCGCATCGACGGTCTCGCCCTTCAACGCGGCCGCCGCGTTCGAGAGCGATTGCAGCGGCACGATCTTCACATCAGAAAGCTTGAAGCCGTACTTGTCGGCGAGCAGGCCGAGCGAATAATGGAAGGATGATCCGACCTGGGTCATCGCGATGCGCTTGCCCGCGAGGTCCTTCGGTGTCTTCAGCCCGGCGGCATAGGCGTTGTTGCTGGCGAAATAGCCGATCAGGGGATAGCCGGCCTTCTCGCGGCTCATGCCGCCGATCACCTTCAGCACGCCCTTGCCGCCGAGATTGTAGAGGCCCGCGGTGAAGGCGGTGACACCGAAATCGACGTCGCCGGACGTCGTCGCGACCGCAATCGGCTGCGCCGCATCGAAGAATTTCAGCTCGACGTCGAGACCAGCCTCGCGGAAATAACCCTTGTCCTGGGCGATGAAAACAGGCGCAGAGGACGACAGGCGGAGCACGCCGATCTTGGCCTTCAGCGCATCCTCGGCCCTCGCCGTGCCCATCGCCATCATAGCCAAAAGGCTAATAGCCGCGACCCGCGCAATCCCGATCATCCCATTTCCTCCAATTTTTCTCTTTTTACAGTCCGTTACAGGCCCTTCGGCACGGGTTGATCCAGCCCGATGAAGGCGCCCTGTTGTTTCAACGTTTCCTGCAATTTTTCAATGGGGATGTCACGCGGGATCCGGTTTCCGGAGAGCGCCAGGGCGGCCGCGGAACCCGCCGCCTCCCCCATCACGAAACAAGCCCCGGAAACCCGCGCCGCCGACTGCCCCTCATGGGTCATAGAGGCGCAACGGCCGGCGACCAGGAGGTTGTCGACACCCTCGGGCACCAGCATCCGGTAGGGCAGCTCGTTATAGCCACGCGATTCCGGGATCGGCGGGAAAGTGAAGATGACGTCGCCGGCGACGTGGGCCTCGATCGGCCAGCCGTTGACGCCGATGGAATCCTCGAACGAGGCACAGCCGAGCACGTCCTCGCCGCTAAGCTGGTAGCCCCCCCTGATGCGGCGGGTCTCGCGGATGCCGAGCTGCGGCGGCAAATCGACGATGTAGGATTTTTCAAAGCCCGGCACGGTGCGCAGGAACTCGAAGGCGGCGAGCGCCTGCTTGCGGCCCTCGATCTCGCCGCGGGTGAGGTCATCAGGCTCGACGCCGTTGATGGCGTGGCCGTCCTCGCGCGCCACTTGCGTGAAATTCACCCGCCATTCGATGCCGGATTTCTGCGGCCGCACGATCGCGCTTTTACGCGGAAATTTGTGCGTGCCGGCCGCAGTGGCCTTTTCCATCAACTGTGGGATGGTCCGCCAGGCATCACCGGCCTTTGCAGGGTCGATGCCGTTGAGACGAAGCATCATCGACGGATACATCGGATGGCCGTGCTCGTCGCCGATCTCGAACGGCGCACCGGCCCAGACCGCGAGATCGCCATCGCCGGAACAGTCGATGAAGATCTCCGCGCGCACCGCCTGCCGGCCGGCCTTGGTCTCGACCATCAGCACATCGATACGGCGGTCATTGCCCATCACCACGCCGGCGCCGAGCGCGTGGAAGAGGATGTGCACCTTGTGGCTGGCCAGCAGCTCGTCGGCCGCGATCTTGTAGGCCGCGGTGTCATAGGCCTGGGCGAAGACCTTGCCGAGGATCAGGTGCGGCGCGTTGAGGCCGTTCAGATGATCGATCCGCGCCAGCAGGTCGGTCGCCATGCCCTGCACCAGCCTGACAGCCTCGCCATAGACGTTGCCGTGCAGGCCACAGAAATTGGTGACGCCGGCCGCGGTGCCCATGCCGCCGAGAAAGCCGTAGCGCTCGATCAGCAGCGTCTTCCGCCCGGCGCGCGCGGCCGATGCCGCAGCGACGATGCCGGCAGGGCCGCCGCCGAGAACCACGACTTCATACTCGCCATAGAGCGGCACTTGTCGTGCCGGTTCATTGATCGTCGTGGCCCGCATGGCGCGTCCTTCCCAAATTCCTTGCTTGGAACGACTATGAATTAACGCACGGCGGGCTACAATCCATCAAAATATGCGATCAGCTTTCGCAAATCGAGAAAGGTCGGCATGGACATCCTGGTGAACCTGCAGGCCTTTCTTGCCACCGCTGATACAGCCGGCTTCTCCGCCGCCGCACGCAAACTCAATGTCTCGACCTCGGTCGTCGCAAAGCGCGTGACGCAGTTGGAGGCGCGGATCGGCACGCCGCTATTCCACCGCTCGACCCGGCAATTGCGGCTGACCGAAGCCGGCCAGCGCTACGTCCATCGCGCGCGCGGCGTCGTCACCGACGCGACCGATCTGCTGTCGCGCATGGGCGAGAAGGGCCACGATCTCGTCGACCACCTCCGCATCAAGGCGCCGACCTCGATGACGGTGGCGCGGCTTGCCGACGCCTTCAGCGCGTTCCAGACGCAAAATCCGCGGCTCAAGCTCGAGATCGTGCTGATCGACCGCCCGGTCGATCCCGTCAGCGAGGGCTTCGACATCGCGATCGGCGCCTTCCCGCATTCCTTCGGCGGCGTGGTCGACGAGCCGCTGGTCCCCTTGAAGCGGCTGCTTTGCGCCTCGCCGGCGTATTTGAAGCAGCACGGCACGCCAAAACATCCGCGCGACCTCGTCGAGCATCGCTGCCTCAGCTTCATGCCGACCGGCCCCGAATGGGTCTTTGACGGGCCGCGCGGCCGCATCACCATCCAGGTCAGCCCGCTACTTTCGTCCAACGAGGGACATGTGCTGGCGCGCAGCGCGATCGCCGGCAACGGCATCGCGCTGATGTCGCATTATCTCGTCGCGGACGCCTTGCGCGACGGCACGCTGAAACCGGTGCTGCGCGATTTTCCGATTCCGGAATTGTGGGTAAAGGCCGCGATTCCTGAGCGGCGGCGCAACGCCGCCGCGGTGCAGGCGCTGCTAACTTTGCTGAAAACGTCACTCGCGCCGTCACTGTAAACTTCAGTGCCGCATGAAGGGACGCTCAACCCTTTCCGCCACCCCACTTCGCCGCGCGCTTCTCGGCGAAGGAGGCCAGCCCCTCGGCCGTTTCCGCGCTCTGGCGCTTGAGTGAATGCAACTGGACGAGCCGCGCATACGCCGCATCGTCCACCGCCATTCCACCGAACGAGCTTTCCAGTGCGAGGCGCTTAGTCTCGGCGATCGCCTCGGGTCCGTTGGCGAGGAGCTGCTCGACCACCTTGGCGCCGGCGGCTTCGAGATCGGCCAGCGGCACCACCTCGTGGACGAGGCCGATGCGGCGGGCGTCTTCGGCGCCGAAGCGTTCGCCGGTCAGCGCATAACGGCGGACCTGCCGTACACCAATGGCATCGCAGAGCTGCGGGATGATGATCGCCGCCGTCAGGCCCCAGCGCACCTCGGTGATGGAGAACAGGGCGTTATCCGCGGCGATCACGACGTCGCAAGCCGAAATCACACCGGTGCCGCCACCGAAGCAGCCGCCCTGCACAAGGGCCACGGTGGGGATCGGCAAGGTGTTGAGGCGCTGCACGGCCTCGAACGTCGCCCGCGACGCCGCCTCGTTGGCGTCGGGCGATTGCGGCCTCACGCCGTTGATCCATTTGAGATCGGCGCCCGCCTGGAAATGCTTGCCGTTGCCCTTGAGCACGACCACGCGAAGGTTGGGCTTCTTGCCGAGATCGTCCATGGCCGCCAGCACGCCCGCGATCAGCGCGCCGTCGTAGGCGTTGTTTACCTCCGGCCGGTTCAACGTGACGGTCGCAACCCCGCGTTCATCGAGGCTCCACAGGACAGGGCTGGCAGTCATCGGCGATCCTCCGATCGTTTGTTGGCGCGCACTATGGCCGAGGCAACGCATCCCGATCCATATCTTTCCAGCGTGGGGCGGCCGCGTCCATCGCATGGCGGCTTGTGTCATGCTGCGGCCGGGCGGCATCCTAGGGATCAGGGACGAACATCATATGCGCATCTGCATTTTCGGCGCGGGCGCCGTCGGCAGCCACATTGCGGTACGGCTGGCGCGCGCCGGTCATGAGGTCTCATGCGTAATGCGGGGGGCGCATCTGGAAGCGGTCCGCGCCAATGGCCTCAAGCTGCGCGTCGGCGATTCCGAGGTCTCGGCCAAGGTGAATGCCTCGGGCGATCCGGCCCAGCTCGGTCCGCAGGACGTGGTGATCTCGACGCTGAAGGCGACCGCGCTGACCGGCCTGGTCTCCAGCATCAAGCCACTGCTCCAGGACGACACCGCGATCGTGTTCGCCCAGAACGGCATTCCCTGGTGGTACGGGATCGGCCTGCCGCCGCGGCATCCCACGCCGCCTGATATTTCCTTCCTCGATCCGGGCGGACGGTTGCGAGCCTGCATTCCGAAGGAGCGAATCATCGGCGGCGTCATCTTCTCCTCCAACGAGGTGACCGCGCCCGGCGTGGTGCAGAACCTCACCCCTGACCGCAACCGCCTCCTGATCGGCGAATGCGACGACCGGAATTGCGAGCGCATCACAAAACTTCGCGGAGCCTTCAACGACGCACGGCTGGAGTCGCCGCCGGTGGCCGAGATCCGCGAGGCGATCTGGTCAAAGCTGCTGACCAACATGTCGCTGTCGGTGCTGTGCCTGCTGACCGGCCAGACTGCGCGGGGCGTACGCGACGATCCTGCTTTCGCCGAGGTCATCCCGCGCATGTTGAACGAGGCGAACGACATCGCGCAGCACTTCATCCCCGAGGTCAAGCGCGTGACGCGCAGCGGGCCCGCCCCCAACCACAAGCCCTCACTGCTGCAGGACTACGAGCTCGGCCGCGCCATGGAGATCGACGTGCTGGTGAAGGCGCCCGCCGCATTCGCGCGCGCCGCCGGCCTGTCGACGCCGACGCTCGACCTGATCGCCGCGCTCGCGATCCAGAAGGCGCGCGACAAGGGGCTCTACTCGGCCTGAACTTCAGGCGAGCCCGTCCATCCAGGCCGCGAGTGTATCGAGCACCTCCGCGAGCGCCTCGTCGTTGGTACGGCCGGACTTCTTCAGCACGGCGAAGGAGTGGTCGCCGCCTTCGATTTCATGCAGCGTCGCCTTGGTCCCGAGCGCCGCGACGACCGGCTTGAGAAGGCCGAGATCAGCAAGCCCGTCTCGCGTTCCCTGGAGAAACAACATGGGAATGGTGACGCCACCAAGGTGCTCCGCGCGCTCGGTCGACGGCTTCTTGTCGGCATGCAGGGGAAAGGCGAGGAAGGCGAGGCCTTTGATGCCGGGCAACGCAGCCTTCGACTGAGCCTGCGATGTCATGCGTCCGCCGAACGACTTTCCGCCGGCGACAAGCTTCAATTCCGGGCACAGCCGCGCCGCCTCCTCGACCGCCGCACGAATGGCGGCATGCGCAACGGCCGGCTGATCGGGACGGCCCTGCTTGTTTTCCATGTAGGGAAAATTGAACCGGAACGTCGCGATGCCGCGTTCGCCGAGTCCCTCCGCAATCTTCTCCATCGAGGCATGCCGCATCCCAGCACCCGCGCCATGCGCCAGAACGTAGCAGGCGCGCACATGGTCCGGCTGCATCAGGATCGCGGAGACTGCGCCGATGCGTTCGATGTCGAGCTTGAGCTCTTGCGTTTTGACAGCCACAATCAACCACCCCGACAGACGCTGCTACGGCCGCCTTGGTAGCGTCATCGGCACAGCCTGAAAACACAATAATTGCCGCGGTCGACTGGCCTACCAAGCCGGCAAACCGCATCAACCGAGGTAATCATGTCCTACCGCTCCTCCTGGATGACCGAAGAGCTCGACGTCTTCCGCGACCAGTTCCGGAAATATCTCGCCAAGGACCTGGCACCGCATGCCGAGAAATGGCGCGAGCAGAAGATGGTCGACCGCTTCGCCTGGCGCGGGCTCGGCGAAATGGGCGCGCTGCTGGCGAGCGTGCCGGAGGAATATGGCGGGCTGGGCGCGACCTTCGCTTATGACGCGGCGGTGCTGGACGATCTCGAAAGCACCGTGCCGGAGTTGACGACAGGCGTCTCCGTGCACGGCGCCATCGTCGCGCACTACATCCTCAATTACGGCTCGGAGGAGCAGAAGAAGCGCTGGCTGCCGAAGATGGCCTCGGGCGAGATGGTCGGCGCCATCGCCATGACCGAGCCCGGCACCGGCTCGGACCTGCAAGCCGTCAAGACCACCGCAAGGAAGCAGGGCAATTCCTACGTCATCAACGGCCAGAAGACGTTCATCACCAACGGCCAGGCAGCCGACCTCGTCGTCGTGGTCGCCCGCACCGGCGAGGCCGGCGCCAAGGGTATCTCGCTGATCGTGGTCGAGACCGCAGGCGCCGACGGCTACAAGCGCGGCCGCAACCTCGACAAGATCGGCCTGCACGCCTCCGACACGTCTGAACTGTTCTTCGACAATGTCACCGTGCCGCCGGAGAACCTGCTCGGCAACGAGGAAGGCCAGGGTTTTGTCCAACTGATGCAGCAGCTGCCGCAGGAGCGCCTCGCGCTAGCGGTCGGCGCCGTCGCCTCGATGGAGCGCGCGGTCAAGCTCACCACCGAATACACCAAGGAGCGGAAGGCGTTCGGCAAGCCGCTGATGGATTTCCAGAACACCGCCTTCACGCTCGCCGAGCGCAAGACCGAGGCCATGATCGCGCGCGTCTTCGTCGACTGGTGCATCGAGCGCCTGGTGGCGAAAGACCTCGACACCGTCACAGCGTCGATGGCGAAATACTGGTGCTCGGACAAGCAGGTGCAAACCGCCGACGAATGCCTCCAGCTGTTCGGCGGCTATGGCTACATGCAGGAATATCCGATCTCGCGCATCTTCATCGATTCCCGCATCCAGAAGATCTATGGCGGCACCAACGAGATCATGAAGCTGTTGATCGCGAGATCCCTGTAGCGTGGCACTAGCGCGCCCGCCAATCACGCGGACGGCAGCCAAAGCGCTGCCTGAAGCGTCGCGTGAAATGGGAGAGGTCGGAAAACCGAGCGCGGCGACGGCTCGGTGGTGCTGCCCTTCCCGATCTGGCGCGAGGCCTTCATCAACGATGCCGACCTCGAACTGGCGCAGAAGGCCTATGACGTTCTCAATCCGCACCCGCTCGCAACCTTCAGCGACAAGGTCGCGCTGAAGAGCAATCCCGCCGAGATGCCGCTGGCAAAGTCCTACATCAACTGCACCGAGGACACCGCGCTGCCGCACAGCCATGGCTGGCATCCGCGTCTGTCGGAGAAGCTCGGCCTGTTCCGCCTGGTGCAGGTTTCCGGGAGCCACGAACTGTGCTTCTCCGATCCCGCACGGCTCGCCAAGGCCATCATGGAGGCAGGACGCGACTGACGGGCAAGTCCCGCGATCGGGCGCTCACGATCCGTGAGCGTCCCTCAATTCGGATACCACCAGCGGCCGCCGATGACGACGCCTTCGGAGACGATCTTCTTGTCGCCGATGAGATGCTCGCCAACGACGTCCTCATAGTCGAACTGGCCTTGCTTCACCGAGATCAGCGTGGCATCGCCGACGCTGCCGGGCTTGAGGCTGCCGAGCTCGGGGCGCCGCAACGCCATCGCGGCGTTCTCCGTCGACGCGGCAACCACATCCGACAGCGACATGCCCATGCAGAGGAATTTCGACATCGTCGTCACCTGGTCGAAGGCCGGGCCGTCGATGCAGAGCTGGTGGATGTCGGATGAGATGGTATCCGGATAGAAGCCGTTGGCGAGCATGGCACGCGCGGTCTTGAACGCGAACGAGCCCTTGCCGTGGCCGATGTCGAACAGCACGCCGCGCTCACGCGCATCCAGTACCGCCTTCTTCACGGTGCCCTGCGCGGTTGCCGGCGAATTCGGGAAAGGGCGGAACGCATGGGTCAGCACGTCGCCAGGGCGCAGGCGGGCGAGCACCTCTTCATAGGTCGGCGGCGGATGGTCGATATGTGCCATCAGCGGCATGCCGACCTCGTCGGCGACCTGGAGCGCGATATCGAGCGGCACCGCACCCGAGGTGCCCGATGAGTGCAGCCCGACCCGCACCTTGATGCCGACGACGACGTCGCGGTTGGCGTCGGCGACCTTGGCGGCCTCGATCGGATTCATCAGCCGTAGTTCCTCGCTCTCGCCGACCATGATCCGGTGCGAGAAGCCGAAGATGCCGGCATGAGAGACATGCAGGTAAGCGAGAATGCGGACCTGGCTCGGCTCGATGACGTGCTTGCGGAAGCCGGCGAAATTCCCGGGGCCGGCACTGCCGGTATCGACCGAGGTGGTGACGCCGGAGGCGCGGCAGAATTCCTCGGCATCGATGCCGAGCGAAGTGCCCCCCCAATAAACATGGGTGTGGAGATCGATCAGACCCGGAGTGACTATGAACTGCGAGACGTCACGAACCTCGGTGCCGGGATCCGCCTTGAGCCCGTTGCCGACGGCTGCGACCTTGCCACCAGAAAATGCGACATCGGCCACGGCGTCGAGCTTCTGCGAGGGGTCAACGACCCGTCCGCCGCGAAGGATCAAGTCGAAAGGCATCATTGGCTCCGGATTCGCGGACAAGGCTGGCAAACGTCCGCCAGAAAGGCTGCTCCCCGCGTGTAGCAATTTTTGCGCCGAGCAGGCAAATGGCACCGCCAGAAACGCTGCCGCGGATTGGAGGCCTTCACCATGAGCAGGATTTGGAAGCCTCAACGGCCTAGGCTTGGACCGGCGCGCTGAAGGGCTGTCCCTACGCTTTGGTATTGGTCGTGGATGCGAAGTTGCACACCATCCTCAACCGACCGGACGTGCGCGAGGCGACCTCACACTTTCTCTCAAGCGTTCTGAAGCCGTAATGGCGATCCCGGCATGACTCGAACATGCGACCTACGGTTTAGGAAACCGCCGCTCTATCCGGCTGAGCTACGGGACCGCGGAACCCACCGGTGAGGCGGGTTGCCTGGAGCTGTACATATCAAAGCAAGGGCCGAATCGGAAGCCCTTCGCTCAACAACGAGCGGGCGATCAGGACTTCCCGTAAGCCCCCTGGTAGCGGCCCTCGCGGATCGCCTTCAGTGTGTCCTCCTCCCGCTTGATCTGGACGCGCACCGCCTCCAGCAGGGCCGCGGCACCGGCGGCGGGAAACGACACCACGCCGTCCTCGTCCCCGACCACGATGTCGCCGGGCGAGATCACGCTGCCGCCGACCGAAACGGGCACGTTGATCTCGCCGGGGCCATTCTTGTAGGGGCCGCGATGGATCACCGCGCGGGCGAAGCAGGGGAAGTCGTCGCCGGCAAAGGCGGCGACATCGCGAATTGCGCCGTCGATGACGTAGCCCTCTGCTTTGCGCCATTGCGCGATATTTTTCATGATCTCGCCGACCAGCGCGCGGGTCTCGTCGCCGCCACCATCGACCACGATGACGTCGCCGGGACCGACCAGTTCGAGCGCACGGTGGATGGCGAGATTGTCGCCGGGCCGGGTGCGTACCGTGAAGGCTGCGCCGATCAACCTGCCGCTGCGGTGATAGGGCTTCAGCCCGACCGCGCCCGGCAGACGGCCAAGATTGTCAGAAATGATCGAGGTCGGCGCATTCCGAAAGCCCTCGATGATACCGGCCGGCGGTTTCGACACGCTGTTCGCTGCGATGGAAATCGTCATGGGGCTCGATCCTTCCGTGATGTCTTATTCGGCGTGCACCCGCGCTTTCGCCGGCACGATGCGAAACGCGCGTCCGTCCTTCATCCATGCCGCGCGCTCGTCGCGCAACAGCGTGCGGCGAACCTTTCCGGAATCGTCGCGCGGCGATGCGCCGACGAACTCGAAACTCTCCGGATGCTTGTAGCGGCTGAGCCTGTCCTTCAGGAAGTCCGCCATGCCGTCCGCGATGGCCTGACCATCCGCGTTCGCCTCCGGCTCGATGATGGCGTGCACGCGCTGGCCGAGCTCCGGATCTGGCAGGCCCACCACCACGCAGGAGCGCACGCCGGGGCACGCAGAGACGGCAGCTTCGACCTCGGCCGGATAGATGTTGGCGCCGCCGCGCAGCACCATGTCGGCGAGACGGTCGCCGAGATAAAGGTAGCCTTCGGCATCGAGCCTGCCGATATCGCCGAGTGATTCCCAGCCATCGGCGCGACGCTTCGGCTCGGCGCCGAGATAATGATAGGTTGCGTCCTTGCCGTCATTGTTGAGGAAGTAGATCTCGCCGGTTTCGCCGGGCGCGACGTCGTTGCCGTCCTCGCCGATGATGCGAAGTTTCGCCGTCTCGCCGATCTTGCCGACGGAGCCCTTGTGCGTCAGCCATTCCGTGCCTGATATGATGCAGGCGCCCTGCCGCTCAGTGCCGCCGTAGAGCTCCCAGATCCTGTCAGGCCCGAGCCAGGCGATCCAGTTCTCCTTCAGCCAGGGTGGCATGGGCGCCGCCATGTGGAACACGGTTTGCAGGCTCGAGACGTCGTAGCCATTGCGAACGTCGTCGGGCAGCGCCCATATCCGGTGCATCATGGTCGGCACGAAATTGACCCACTGCACGCGCTCGCGCTCGATCTGCCGCAGCGTCTGCTCGGCGTCGAACTTGACCAGCCCCGTGAGCTTGCCGCCGCCGAACAGCGCATAGTGCGACACGATGAACGGCGCATTGTGGTAGAGCGGGCCCGGATTCAGCAGCGAGGCGCCGATGGGCATGTTGAGCGGCAACGGTGCGGCCGTATCGATGACCGCGGGGTTGTGATCGAGGATCACCTTCGGACGGCCGGTCGACCCGCCCGATGTCATGGCCTTCCAGTAGCGCGCGACCGGCGGGTCGAGTTGCTCATCGGAAAAACCTTCCGGCACGAAATCCGCCGGCAGGCGGTTCTGCGCATTCCAGTCTGCCTCGCCACCGACCACAAGCGCGGGCTTCAATATCTCGAGCACGGCTGCGGCTTCGCCGCGCGGCAGCCGCCATGACAGCGAGGTCGGCGTCGCGCCGCATTTCCACACCGCAAAGGTTGTCTCGAAAAACGCATTGCCGTTGGGCAATCCGATCGCGACGAAATCGCCGGGCTTGACGCCCTTGGCCGCAAACGCCCGCGCGCGCCGGTTGGCACCGCGCTCGAGCGCGTCCCATATCAGCTTGTCCTGCCCATGCTGGACGGCGATCGTGCCTTCGGGTTTGCGTTGAGCGTACCAGCGCGGCACATCGGACAGGGGCAGCAGCATCAGGCGTTTCCACTTCGTCTTCTTGGCGCCGCCTCAGGATGAGGCGTTCGCGAGGCGAAGTGTAACAGCCGGAGCCGGACCTTCAAGGCATCTGCCCTCCAAGTATCCGCATCAGCGCTCCGCTCCGCATCCCGGACTGTCGAACAGCGCCGCGAGGCCGCATTTTGACGTCAGCATCTTGTCGACGTCATGCCCGATGCCGGCGACGTCCCACACCCTGTGATTGGGCGCGCCGTGACTGCGCTTCGCCATCGCGTCGGCATAGGCGTGGCCACGGACGTAGCGATTTGGACCCTGTGCTTCGCCCATGCAGCTCTTGTCCGCTGCGGGCTTGGTGTCGAGCGTGCCGAGTAGATAGATCACGTCGCGCTCGACATAGCGCCGCTCCAGCGCGGCCGGCGTCGCGTCCGCAAGGTAGGACGGCCGTCCGTCCATGCCGTATTTCCAGACGTTGTAGCCTTGGCAGGACGCGGCGATCGCCGGCACCGGCCGCTCACCGCTGAAATATGCATAAGACGACGAATTGGCGACGACATAACGAACCTCGATGTGTTGACGCGACAGCGCCGCCTCGCCCTTGCCGGCGATGGCGTAACGCTGCGTGACTTGGCCGCCGCCGGAGTGACCGGCGATAACGACCTGCTTCAGGTTCGGAAAGATGCGCCGGTCGGAAAGCCTTGCCAGGATCGCGTCGAGCGCCTCGAAGGAGGAGACCGGATTGGGCGCAAGCGCGGCCTCGCCGCCTTCCCATCCCACCAGCGACCAGCGCAGCGTGTCGGCGGGCAGCTTGTGTGCATCGATATCGACCTCCGCCAGGAACTGCGGCACGATCATGAGCGCGCTCTTGCCGTCGTCGCCGGCGGCAACCTGCGCGGTGTGGGCCGAGATGTAATATTCGTCGGCATTGCGCAAGCGGCCGTGCAGCACGATGACGGCGCGCGAGATCGCAGGCAGCGGCATCGACCAGTCGTTGGAGAGATAGAGCAGCAATAGTCCCTTACCGCCGACCGACAGCCGCGCATCGGCCACGACCTTCACCGGCTTATGGTTGGGGGCCTCGTCCTCGGCGGCAAGCGCGCAGCCGCAAACCAACATCAAAGCGACTGCGGCCATACAGCTTAGCGCCCTCATGACGAACATGTCCTCGTCGTATCAAATCGATAAAATTCTAAGCGCATCATGCGTCGCGAGGCTGTGACTCCCGGGCCACGTCAAGCAAAAAATGTCAGCACTCCAGTCATGAAATTCCCGAGTTCCACGGGTGACAAGCTCGCGAGAAAGGAGCAAAAATCAGTTCCGACTCAGTTGGGGTTGAGTTTCGCAGGGAATGCTCTCGAAGAATGTCAGACGTAGTTGCATCGCGTCGTGCGGCGCCTCTTCTTGTTGCTGCAGCAGGACTTTTCCTGCTGACCTCGTCGCATGCGCACGCACAATGGTGGAAGCGCGCGCCTGTCGACTTCGAGGAATGCGCCGACGCGGCCGAAAAATCCGCAACCAAGGCCGAAAAGACTTCGGCACTGGCGGACTGCAACGCAAAATTCGCCGGCCGGCGCAAGCCAGGTGGCGGCTACACCTATTACGACTTCCTCCAGGACCGGACCTTCGACATCGCCGGGCCCAACCCGACACCGGAAGAGCAGAAGAAGATCGACGAATCCTACACCGCCTATCTCGCCGATCAGCGCCGCAGCAATGAAGCGGCCCAGGCGATTGTGCGGCAGCAGCGCGAACAGCAGGCGCAGCAGCTTCAACAGGTCGCGCTGCGAACCGAAGTCGAGCACATCCCCGTTCCGGTCGAGCGGCCCAAGGTCCAGCAAGCTGCGCCGCGACCGAAGGGCGCGCCTTGCACCAAAGGTTCGTTCTCCTGCGAATGGCCGCGGCTGTCGGAAGGCCTCAGTGATCTGAAGAAGCTGTTCAGCCCGACGCCGAGCAAGCCGGCGAAGAAGGGCTGAGGCACGACCCGGTCGCTTCTCTCTCGGCACGGTCAACCCGGTGAGGACTGCAAGCCGTTCCTCAGTTCGGTTGCTTCTTCTTGCTATGCTTCGGTTTGACCACCGTTGCATCCGTTGGCGTGGTGGTCGTCTGTGAATTGCCCAGCGCCTTGCGGCTCTCCTGCAAACGCGCGTCGTAACCGGGGGAGTTCATGACGGTCGGCGGCCGAGCCTCCGCAAAGCTCGAGGCGGCGCAGAGTGCGGCGAGCGTCAGCCCGATCATCAGACATATTTTCATCGTGCTTCTCCATCAACCGTCAACGCTCAAACCATACCGCGGATCTGCTGCGGCGAAAGTCCCGGAGGGCCCTTGCCGGCCGTCTCTGCCTGCTTGACCAGCGCAACAATGCGGCGCATCAGCGGCACATCGACCTTGTTCTGCTCGGCGAGCGCAATGACCGCGCCCTGGAGATAGTCTATCTCGGTCTTGCGGCCCTGCTTCAGATCCTGCCACATCGAGGAGCGTGCCTCCGGATCGATCTTCATCGTGCGCCCCAGAATCGCGCTGAAGATCACGTCGGGCAGTCTCAACAGGGTCGGCGTCCAGTTCGGCGGGATCGGCGTCGCCGAGGCCGGCTTGATTCCGGCGGCTTTCAACGTAGCGAGACCCTCGGCCATCTGGTCAGCAAACAGTTTTCGCCAGTCACGGTTCGCCAATTGCGCGGCGAGCGGCATGTTCGACAAGGCGCTGAGCGCATTGTTCAGATTGATGATCAGCTTGCCCCATTGCACGCCGGTGATGTCGCGACTCGCGCGCATCGCGAGACCAGACACCGACAATGCCGCAGCCGTATTGTCCACATCTTCGCCGACGGTGATGTCGCCCGAGGTCGAGCGGTGGAAGTGTCCCTCGCCCATTGCGACCACATTGAACGGCACCATGCCGGCGAGCACGCGCCGGCCGCCGAGCCGCTCCTGCAGCACCGCGACATTGCCGACGCCGTTCTGCAACGACACGATCACGGCATCCCGGGGCGCGTGCCGCGCGATCTGATCCGCGACATCGGCCGTATCGGCACTCTTGACCGTGACCAGCACGATGCCAGCACTGTGAAAGATCGCGGGATCCTCCGACAACGCCAGCTGGCCCGCACCCAGCTTCTTCTCGGAGCCGTCGAAATCCGTCAGCCGCAGGCCGAACCGCTCGATTTCGGTCTTCACGCGCGACCGGACCAGGAGCGCGACTCGACGATCGTCAGCCGCCAGCATGCCGCCGACAAAACACCCGATGGCGCCCGCGCCGGCCACCACGATCGGTCGATCCGTCAGCACCTGACCTTCTCCCTCAATCACTCACCCTCGATAGCAGAGGCAGCGTCGGCTGCCCATCGCGACCAAGTCGCATCTGCCTTGTAACCGTCATGAGAGCCCCATATGTTTTTGCCCGGGGGCTTGTCACCGGCGAGAGCTCGCCGACGAGAACGCCAAAGGAGAGCACCATGGGTCTACTCGACGTCCTCAACGGCATGCAGAACGGGCCCCGCGGCCCGAGCACCCCGAGCTCACAGCAATCTTCCGGTGGCATGTCGCCGATGACCATGGCGATCCTCGGCCTGCTCGCCTGGAAGGCATTCAAGCATCTGACGGCTGGCCAGCCGGGCGCCGCGCCGCAGTCGGCGCCGGCACCTGTGCCGCCGCCGGTGAACACCGGCACGGGCGGTGGCGACCTCGGTGATGTCCTCAAGGGGGGCCTCGGCGGCCTGCTCGCCGGCGGCGCAGCCGGCTCCGTGCTCAGCGGCGGCCTCGGCGATCTCCTCAACCAGCTCCAGCAGGGCGGCCACGGCGACACCGCGAACACCTGGGTCGGCAAGGGCGAGAACAAGGCCATCAGCCCCGGCGATCTCGCCAATGCGCTCGGCGCCGACCAGATCAACAGTCTGTCCGCGCAGAGCGGGCTATCGCGCGACGAACTGCTGTCCGGCCTCAGCCAGTACCTGCCGCAGGTGGTCGATCATCTGACGCCGGACGGACGGCTGCCGAGCGAAAACGAGCTCGCGGGACGAATTTAATCCAAATTGGATCTACGCATTCGGCAAGGGGAGCACTGACATGAGCATGGGCGGCCTGTTGTGGATCATCGTGGTCGGCTTCGTCGCCGGCCTCATCGCGCGCTTTCTGGCGCCGGGACCGAACAACCCGAGCGGCTTCATCCTCACCACCATCCTCGGCATAGTCGGTGCGTTTCTGGCGACCTTCGTCGGCCAGGCCATCGGCCATTACAGTCCGGATCAGGGCGCGGGATTCATCATGGCCACGATCGGCGCCGTGGTGGTGCTGTTCATCTGGCACCGACTGGTCGCGAGCGGCGTGATCAAGGGGTGACGGCGTAGGCCGCAGGAACGCGCCGCCGCCTCAGAGTCCGTCGTTGCGAGGAGCCCGCGACAAAATTGCGAAGCAATTTTGCGCTGGTGCGACGAAACGTTCCAGCCTGTCTCCGCGGAGAGATTTCTGGATTGCTTCGCTTCGTTCGCAATGACGAACTACGTAATCAAATGCATCCCCGCATCCATGCGCACGACCTCGCCGGTCATGTTGCTGGACGCAGGCATCGCCAGGAAGCAGACGAGCCGCGCGATGTCCTCGGCTGAAGAGGCGACCTTCAGCGGCACCTTTGCCACCACGCTGTCGCGCACCTGCTTTGCCTGTTCCTCGCCGCGGCCCTTGGTGAACCAGGGCGTGTCGATATAACCGGGGCAAACCGTATTGACGCGGATCAGGGGCGCCAGCGCACGCGACAGCGACAGCGTCATCGTGTTGAGTGCGCCCTTGCTTGCAGCATATGCAATCGACGAGCCGACACCGCTGATGCCGGCAACGGAGGAAATGTTGACCACGGCCGATGGACGCCCCGACCCGTTTGCACCAGCCTCGAGCAGGCTGCGCGCAGCGCGCACCATCTGGAACGGGCCGATGGTGTTGACGCCGTAGAGCCGCTGGAAATCTTCCGCCGAGAGCCCGTCGAGATTGCCATGGGCGACATGCTTGGTGGTGCCGGCATTGTTGACGAGGATGTCGAGCTTGCCCCAGCCGCTCGCGGCGGCGACGATCCTGCGGCAATCATCATCCTTCGAGACATCGCCTTGCGCCACCAGCACTTCCGCAGCACCCGCCTTGCGGCAGAGCTCGGCGGTGGCCTCGGCTTCCTTCTGGCTCGACGAATAGTTGATGACGAGCCGTGCCCCGGTCGCTGCGAGAATTTCCGCAGTCGCCGCGCCGAGACCGGATGCGGACCCCGTCACGATTGCGCACAAACTGTCCTTGGCCATCCGGATGTCCTTCCCCGTGTTTGAATGTGGCGCCCTGTTTAGCGAGTTTGCCGCGCCCTGCAAATCGAGCAAACTCCGCTAAGCGGAATTAATCCAGACCAGCTCCTTCCCCCATGCCGGAGCCGCAGATGGGCCTGCGATCAACGCTTGTCAGGGCCATGGCTTTTTCGGATCATCGGGCGCAAGAAAGAGATCGCGCGCCGGCTCCTTGGGCAGGACGCGCCAATGGCAAGACACGGGGAACGCTGTGGCGGAGAGTGACAATATCGTCGTCGAGACCGCGGAGAAGATCTTCGCCGATCTCGCCGATCCGCAAACCATCAACAACGACAAGACAAATTCGTGGCAGGCGCCGCTGTGGCAGGCGCTGAGCGAATCCGGCTTGCCGCTGGCTTGGGTGCCCGATGATCTCGGCGGCTCCGGCGCGAGCCTTGCCGACGGTTTTGCCCTGCTCAACGCCGCCGGCCGCTTCGCAGTCGCGGTTCCCCTGGCCGAAACCATGCTCGCGGGCTGGCTGCTGGCGCAGGCGAAGATCGCCTCGCCGGAAGGCGAGATGACGGTGCTGCCGGCGAGCCCGAGGGATCGCATCATTGTCGATGCCGACGGCGCGCTTTCCGGCCGCGCCCGCGGCGTCCCCTTTGCCAAGGCCGCGAAGCATTTTGCGGTGCTCGCGCATGGCAAGGACGGCGTCTCCATCGCCCTGGTCGATGCCTCGAAGGGCCGGATCGAATCCGGGCTGAATGTCGGCTACGACCACAGCGATACCGTGACGCTCGACAAGGTCCAGCCTGTGACCGTCAAGGCCGCTTTAAAAGGCGTCGACCAGACCACGCTGATGCTGATGGGCGGTGTCGCGCGCAGCCTTCAGATCGCCGGCGCACTTGAATCCATGCTCGACATCTCGGTGCGCTATTCCAACGAACGCGTTGCCTTCGAGAAGAAGATCTCGAAATTCCAGGCGGTGCAGCACAATCTCGCCCGCCTCGCCGGCGAATCCGCCGCGGCGCTCGCGGCCGCGACGTCGGCGGCCGATGCCATCGCGAACGCCAAATCGTTCGACGACGAAGTCTATCTCGAGGCCGCCTCAGCAAAGATCCGTTGCGCGGAAGCCGCTGAGAAAGGCGGCGGCATCGCCCATCAGGTGCACGGCGCGATCGGCTTCACCATCGAGCACATCCTGCACCGCTATTCGCTGCGGGCGCTGGCCTGGCGCGATGACTTCGGCTCCGAAAGCCACTGGGCCGTCGAGCTCGGCAAGCTCGTCGCCTCCAGAGGCGCCGATGAGTTGTGGCCGCTCGTGGCGTCGCGCTAACAGGGAACGAAACACATGACCGCAGCTCTCCGTTTCGATCCGATCCGCCTGCCCGAGAAGTGCGAGCAACTGCGCAAGGAGGTGCGCGCCTTCCTCGCCGAGGAGATCGCCGCCGGCACCTTCGATCCGCACAAGCCCAACCGCGAAGACACCGACGTGCCGGAATTTTCCCGGAAAGTCGGCGCCAAGGGCTGGCTCGGGATGACCTGGCCGAAGAAATATGGCGGCCAGGAGCGCTCCTTCCTCGAGCGCTACGTCGTGACCGAGGAGATGCGCGTCGCCAACGCGCCGACGCGTCGCTTCTTCGTCGCCGACCGTCAGAGCGGGCCGGTGCTGCTGAAATACGCGCCCGAGCACATCAAGATGGACATCCTTCCGCGCATCTGCCGTGGGGAGATCTGCTTCGCCATCGGCATGAGCGAGCCGAATTCCGGTTCGGACCTGTTCGCGGCGAAGACGCGCGCGACCAAGACCGACGGAGGCTATCTCATCAACGGCACCAAGATCTGGACCTCGTCGGCGCATATCGCCGATTACATGATCGCGATCTTCCGGACCTCGCCGCCGACCAAGGAAAACCGACGTCACGGCCTGACGCAGTTTTTGGTCAAGATGAAGCAGCCGGGCATCAAGGTGAACCCGATCGGGCAGATCACCGGCCAGTACGAGTTCAACGAGGTGGTCTTCACCGATTTCTTCGTCCCCGACGATCACGTGCTCGGCGAAGTCGACGGCGCCTGGAAGCAGGCGACGTCGGAGCTCGCTTACGAGCGTTCGGGCCCCGAGCGCTTCCTCGAGACTTATTACGTGCTGACCGAGCTCGTCCGCGCGGTCGGCCCTAATCCGGATACGCGCAGCGCCGAAGGCATCGGCCGTCTGGTCGCGCAGCTCCACACCATGCGTCGCATGTCGGTTTCGGTCGCGGGCATGCTGCAGGCCGGCAAGGAGCCGGTGGTGGAAGCTTCCATCGTCAAGGACATCGGCACGGTCTGGGAACAGCAGCTTCCGCACCGCGTGCGCGATCTCGCGGCCTTCGTCGAGGAGACCGCTACCAATCGCGAGACGCTCGAGCGGCAGCTCGACTTCGCCATCAAGACCGCACCTAAACTCACCATCCAGGGCGGCACCACCGAGGTGCTGCGCGGCATCATCGCGCGTGGACTTGGCCTGCGCTAACGCTTCGAGGACATCATGACCACCTACAAGGATATCGGCGTCGAGAAGGTCGGGCACGTCGGCTCCATCGAGATCCGCCGTCCCCCGCTCAACTTCTTCGACATCTCGCTGATCAACCAGATCGCGGACGCGCTCGACGAGTTCGATCGCGACATCGAGATCCGCGCCTCCGTGTTGTCGGCGCAAGGCAAGGCCTTCTGCGCCGGCGCCAATTTCGGTGACCCCGCGCGACAGGCGCAGGAAGCACAAGAGGCGGAGAAAAAGGCCAAGGGCGATCCGGCCGACAGTCTCGGCCCGATCAATCATCTCTACATCCAGGCCGTGCGCATCTTCCGCGCCAAGAAGCCGATCGTCGCCGCCGTGCAGGGCGCGGCCATCGGCGGCGGATTGGGCCTTGCGGTGTCGGCGGATTTCCGCGTCACCTGCCCGGAAGCCCGCTTTTCCGCGAATTTCACGAAACTCGGGTTCCATCCCGGCTTCGGCCTGACCACGACGCTGCCCGAGTTGATCGGCAAGAACAACGCCGAGCTGATGTTCTACACCAGCCGCCGCGTCACCGGCGAAGAGGCCTATAAATGGGGCCTCGCCAACGAGCTGGTGCCGCAGGACCAGGTGAAAGCGGCCGCGATGAAGCTCGCTGGCGAGATCGCCGAATGCTCCCCGCTCGGCCTCCTCTCCACCCGCGCCACGATGCGCGCCGGCCTCGCCGACCGCGTGATGGCGGCGACCAATCACGAACTTGCCGAGCAGACCCGCCTGCGCGCGACGGAGGATTTCAAGGAAGGCGTGAAGGCCACGGAAGAACGGCGCGTGGCGAATTTTAGGGGACGGTGATTGCGCTCTCTGCGCCGCATTCCTTCGCGGCTAACTCAGCCCGTCGTCCTGAGGTGCGAGCAGTACGGTGCATAGCACCGTGCTGGGAGCCTCGAAGGATGAGCGGCCCCGGCTGGTGGCCGTCGCCCTTCGAGCCCCGCTGAAGAGGCGAACACGACACAATGACGGATAACGGGCAAGGTTAGCTCACACGAAACGTCACACCGCCGAGCAGGAACTCGTTGCCCGCTACCGCAAGTCCTTTCTCCCGCGCGGCATGCAACACACTCGCGGCATCAGCCACCCGAAACTCCAGCGCGCTCATGATCTCGCTCGCCCCTTTCACAAAGCGGAAGGTCGCATTCGGCAGCTTCAGCTCGGCATCGCCACCCGGCGCAACACCGATGATCTTGCCCCAATGCTCCGCGAGCCCCACCGGATCAGGGCTCTGCATCTCCACGGCCGTGAGCGCCTGCGTCACGTCCTTGCGGATGTATTTCTGCCAGTCCGGTCCCGCCGGCGGGTACGGCCCTAGAATGTCGTCGCTGCCTTCGGTGTGATTGAACTCGATGAAGGCGGCGCGGCAGTCGCGCGGGTGGAGCTGCACGCCGTGATAGGGCGCGTGATCAATGACGTTGGCGGTGCGCACGCCCAGCGCGTTGGCGTTGCGGCCGCGCTCGTCGGGATCGTTGCAGCAGAAAATCGCCATGTAGCCACCGCGGCCGCCGGTCTTCTCGATGAAGCGGCCGGCCGTGGTGCCGTCCTTGAACGGCGCGACGACCTCCAGAAGGATCGTATCGACCGGGAGCAGCGCGTTCTCCAGGCCGTATTTGGCGACATTGCCGTCGCGGTAGCAGACGGAAAGGCCCATGATCTCGGCGATATCGGAGATGACAGGCGCGAGCTGAGGCGCGACCAGGCATATCTGTCGCAGCCGCATATGGGGCGCCACCGTCATGCGCCTTTGAAGGCCGGCTTGCGCTTCTCGACGAAGGCCTTGGCGGCCTCCTTGTGATCCTCGGTGTCGCTGCAGCGGGTGTGGTGGATCGCCTCGCCGTCGAAGCAGTCCTCCAGCGGCAGATGCTCGGCGTTGTTGATGTTGCGCTTGATGTAGCCGAGCGCGATAGATGGTCCTTGCGCCAGCGACAGCGCCAGCTCATGCGCGGCTGTATCGATCTCGGCGTCGGGCACGACCCTCGTCACCATGCCGATCGCATGCGCCTCCTTCGCGGTCAGCACCGGCGATGTAAGATAAAGCTCGCGCGCCCGCGCACTGCCGAGCAGTTGAGTCAGGAAATAGGTGCCACCGTAATCGCCGGAGAATCCGACCTTGGCAAAGGCTGTCGTGATCTTGCAGGATTCGCCGGCAATGCGGAGATCGCACGACAGTGCCATCGAAAGGCCGGCACCGGCCGCAGCGCCGTCGAGCTGCGCCACCACGGGTTTCGGCATCTGATGCAGGATGCGCGAGACCTCCATGCCGCGGCGCAGGTTCGCCATCTTCACCTCGAACGGCAGCGGCGCGCGTCCGGCCGCCATCGACTTGACGTCGCCGCCGACGCAGAACGAGCCGCCGGCGCCCTTGAACAGCACCGCCCGCACCTCGGGATCATCAGCCGCGCGGCGCGCCGCCTCGACTAACCCTGCGACCATCTCGGGGTTGAGCGCGTTCTTTCGCTCGGGGCGGTTCATGGTGATGGTGAGCAGCCCGCCTTCGAGCTTCTGCAGAACCATGTCGTTCATGGGGCGTCTCCCTTGTTGTTTTGCATCTCCGTCGTTCCGGGGCGATGCAAGGCATCGAACCCGGAACCTCGAGATCCCGGGTTCGCTTCGCGCCCCGGGATGACGTCGTGACTTACGTCACGCCGTCACTTCTTCACCAGCGGGCAGCGCGACTGCTCCAGCGACTGGAACGCCTCGTTGCCGGGCACGGTGGCGAGCAGCTTGTAGTCGTCCCAGCGCCCCTTCGACTCCGACGGCTTCTTGACCTCGAACAGGTACATGTCGTGCACCATGCGGCCGTCCTCGCGGATCTTGCCGTTCTTGGCGAAGAAATCGTTAATCGGCGTCTCCTTCATCACCTTCATGACCGTAGCCGCATCGGTTGTGCCGGCCGCCTTCACCGCCTTCAGATAATGCGTGACGGAGGAATAGACGCCGGCCTGCGCCGAGGTCGGCGGCCGCTTCACGCGCTCCTGAAAGCGCTTCGAGAAGGCGCGCGTCTCGTCGTTCATGTCCCAATAAAAGGCCTCGGCCAGCAGCAGACCCTGCGCGGTCTCAAGCCCGATCGAATCGATGTCGGTGACGAAGGCCAGCAGTGGCGAGACCTTCTGGCCGCCCTTCATGATACCGAACTCGGCCGACTGCTTGATGGCGTTGACGGTATCACCGCCGGCATTCGCGAGCCCGATCACCTTGGCTTTTGACGCCTGCGCCTGCAGCAGGAACGACGAGAAATCCGACGTGTTGAGCGGATGGCGCACGCTGCCGAGCACCTTGCCGCCCGTCTTGGTGACGACGGCACTGGTGTCCTTCTCCAGATCCTGGCCGAAGGCGTAGTCGGCGGTGAGGAAGAACCAGGTGTCGAGGCCCGACTTCACGGCGGCAAGGCCGGTCACATTGGCCTGGCCGTAGGTGTCGAAGACGTAGTGGATGGTGTAGGGACCGCACGCCTCGTTGGAGAGACGGATCGAGCCCGGGCCATTGAACATGATGATCTTGCCTCGCGCCTTCGCGATCTCGCCGGCGGCAAGCGCGGTTGCCGAGGCCGCGACGTCGTAGATCATCTCGACGCCCTGATTATCGAGCATGTCGCGGGCGATGTTGGCGGCAAGGTCGGCCTTGTTTTGATGGTCAGCCGCCAGCACCTCGATCTTGCGACCCAGCACCTCCCCGCCGAAATCTTCCACGGCCATCTTGGCCGCGGTCTCGCTGCCGGGGCCGGTGATGTCGGCGTAAAGGCTCGACATGTCGAGAATGCCGCCAATCTTGAGGGGAGGCTTGTCCTGGGCCTGCGCAGCGCTCGCGCTGAGGGCAAACGCGGCGGCAAAAATGCCCAACAAAATATGCTTCATGGAAAGGGGTCTCCCTTGATCGCCTGTCTCTGATGGCGGCTTGATTATTGCTCTTGGCATTCGCTAGTCCCGTAATCATGCCGCATGCGCAACAGCGCAGCAAGCGCAGGCGCGAAGAGGCCGCATGTTCTGTCCGCGATTTCCGCAAAACGGAATGGTAAGGTGCGGAGAAATATCTCCGCATCATTGCGCGCGCAGCGAAACAATCCAGAGTCTTTCCGCGGAGGGATTCTTCGTCGCTTCGCGCCTCGCAATGACGGAGTGTGAGGAAGCGTCTTCGCGACCAGCTACACTTGGGGTAAAGCTAGAGCATAACGCAACCTCTCCGGGTCACGTGACGCAACGGATTCACCTCATCGTCGCACTTCTTCTCATCGCGGGTCGTACAGCGTCTGCGACGCCGTGCCAGTTCGAGGCACAGGGCGAAGGCCGCGTGGCAGGCGTAGTCGATGCACGCAGCGTGCGTCTCGACGACGGCCGCGAAGTGCGTCTTGTCGGCATCGAGGCGACAGCAACGACAAGGCAGGCGCTGACCTCGCTGCTGGTCGGTCGCGACGTCATCCTGCGCGGTACCGACGACACGCCCGACCGCTACGGCCGCCAGGGTGCGCTGCTGTTCATCGGCGAGAGCGAGACGTCCGTGCAGGCCATGCTGCTTGGCCAGGGCGACGCCCTCGTCTCGGCCGAGGTTGCGGACAAGGACTGCGCGGCCGCCCTGATGGCGTCAGAGGCCGAGGCGCGGCGCCAAAAAAGGGGCAGCTGGGCTGACCCGTCGGCCATAAAAAACGCGGAAAGTCCGGACGATATTTTGGCCGGGATCGGGCGCTTTATGGTGGTCGAGGGCAAAGTCCTGTCGGTCCGGCAAGCTGGGGCAATGACCTACCTCAACTTCGGACGGAACTGGACACACGGCTTTGCGGTGACTATTTCAAAGCGTACGCTGCCAGCGTTCCAAAACGCCGGGATTACGCTTAAGTCCCTGGAAAATAGACGTATTCGTGTCCGGGGCTGGGTTGAGGGGACGACGGGGCCGCGTATCGATGTGCTCCGGGTGGGACAGGTCGAGTTGCTGGGTGCAAACGAGCTGACAGGGGTAAGGCCTTAGGCAAGGCCAGGCACGGGTTAAGCGACGTGAATGGGGTGCTAGAACGGCACGGACGAGGTGATGGCCGCCGCCTGCGGGCTGCGCCGGCCGCGCTTTGCCTGCTGCTGGGTATGGGTCTCGCCGGTTGCGGCGATATGGGCCGGTTCCAGACAGCGGCAGCCCCGCCGACCGTGGCGATGCCCAAGCCGAAGCCGGCGGTTGCTCAGACGCCAGCGACCGAAAAGGAGCATGAGCGTATCCTGGCGAGCTATGGCGGCACCTATGACGACCCCCGGCTCGAATCGCTCGTCAGCAAGACCGTCGACCGGCTCGTCGCCGCGTCCGATCGTCCGGACCAGGGCTACAAGGTCACCATTCTCAATTCCGGTGCTGTGAACGCCTTCGCGCTGCCGAATGGCCAGCTCTATGTCACGCGCGGGCTGCTGGCGCTGGCCAGCGACACCTCCGAATTGTCCTCGGTGCTGAGCCACGAAATGGCGCATGTGCTGTCCAAGCACGCTGCGATGCGCGAGGACCAGGCGCGCCAGGCCGCGATCGTCACGCGCGTCGTCACCGACATGAGCAACGATCCCGACCTCACCGCGCTCGCGCTCGCCAAGACCAAGCTCACCATGGCGAGCTTCTCCCGCAATCAGGAGTTCGAGGCTGATGGCATCGGCGTCGGTATCTCCGCCAGGGCCCATTTCGATCCCTATGGTGCGGCCCGATTCCTTTCCGCGATGGAGCGCAATGCGGAGCTGAAGGCAGGCAAGGGCTCGCTCGATCCGCGCGCGCAGGATTTCACCTCGTCGCATCCGGCAACGCCCGAACGGGTGCAGAACGCGCAGACCATCGCGCGGCAATATGCGGCGCCCGAAGGCGCCGAGCGCGACCGCGAGAGCTATCTCGCCGCGATCGACAACATCGTCTATGGCGAGGACCCCAGTGAGGGCTTCGTCCGCGGCCGGCGTTTCCTGCATCCAAAGCTCGGCTTCACCTTCCAGGCTCCGGATAATTTTACGCTCGACAACACTGCGCAGGCGGTGATCGGCGTGCGCGACGGCGGCTCGCAGGCGATGCGTTTCGACGTAGTGCGCGTGCCGGCCGAGCAATCGCTCGGCGACTACCTGAATTCCGGCTGGATGGAAGGAGTCGATAAGGCGTCCACCGAGGACATCACCATCAACGGTTTTCCCGCTGCGTCCGCCACCGCCAAGGGCGACCAGTGGCAGTTCAAGGTCTACGCGCTGCGCTTCGGCAGCGACGTCTATCGCTTCATCTTCGCCACACGGCAGAAGTCGATCGAAAGCGAGCGCAATGCGCGCGAGACCGTCAATTCGTTCCGCCGCCTGACGCTCGAGGAGATCCAGGCCGCGCGTCCGCTGCGCATCAAGGTCATCACCGTGCAGCCCGGCGACACCGTGGAATCGCTGTCCCACCGCATGTCCGGCGTCGATCATCCGGCCGAACGCTTCCGCGTGCTGAACGGACTCGATCGCACCGCGCAGGTGAAGGTGCGTGACCGCGTCAAGATCGTCACGGATTGAGGCGCGGCGGCTACCGCGCCTTTTCTTTCAGATACGCGATGATATCGGCGCGATCCTGCGCGTCCGGCACGTCGAAGAACATCTTCGTCTCCGGCACCATGGCCTGGGGCCCGGTCAGCCATTTGTCGAGGTTTTCCTCGGTCCAGACGATGCCTGAGTTCTTCAGATCGGGCGAGTAGTCGTAACCCGCGACGCTGCCCGCCTTGCGCCCGACCACGCCCTTGTGCATCGGGCCGATGCCGTTCTCGTTGATCGAGTGACAGTCTGCGCAGCCCTTGTAGAGCGCCTGGCCGCGCACAGCGTTTCCGGTCGCACCGGCTGGCCCGGCCACGCACAGAAGCGCCGTGGCGATCGCCGCGAGCGCCAGGCGTTCCGGGGTTCGCCGACGGGCGGGATTGGATCGGACGTTCATGTGATCTCCTGCTTGCGACACGCACACAGGATCGTCAGACCGCTGCCCTTATTCCCGCTCGCAGAGGGCAAGAGCTATCATCACGGCCTAATTTACCAGCACCGCACCGTCGCAGCGAACGCCCGAGACCCATACATCGGCCTGGCCTACGCCGACCCCGAGCGTCGACAGGGTGGAGGCGACGAGTTGATCGATCGAACCGGTCGATCCGGACAGGGCTCCGGCGACGGCCGACGTCAAGCCCGGGATCGGAACGCCGACGCCGCTGGTACTTAGCGAGAGATCGCCGAGCAAACTCGATGTCAGCGAGGAGGTGAAATTGCGCGTGCTGACCGTCTTCGCCAGTTGCGACTGAATATCGACATAGGTGAAGTCGACCGAGGTCGGCGACGTATTCCCGATCGCCGCGTGGGCGCGACCGGCGACGTTGAACCCGCCGACATTGACAAGCACGGCCGCAGGCGGATTCGGTTTGGTCGTGAAATTCGCCATGTCAGCCAGCGAGACATTGCCGATCCAGGCATCCACCAGCCCCGGCGTGACGCCCAGCGTCACCGTCGAGTTCGTGATGTTCGCATGATTGCAGGAAATGGCGTTGAGCGTGGCCGTGCCTTGCGCGATTTCGACATAAAGCGGCAGGTTGATCGCGGGAACGATGCCGCTGCCGCCGATCTGAACCGTGAGCAATATCCGCGTCTGGGCGGTGTGGACGCTTGCACCTTGCGTGCCGACGGCGACCCAGCTCGAGCCGACGGGACGTTCGCCGACCGTCACCACGAGGCTGGCGGCGACGATGCCAGGCCGCCCGAAATTGACTGGAGCCGTGATCTGGTGTGTGCCGTTCGCGACTTCCGCCACCGCGGAAAGCAGGCTGAAGACCGACACGCTGACGCCGACCTTGGGCTTCTGGCCGGTGATCATCCCATTATAGGGTCCCAGATCGATCACGGAGCCGAGACTGATCCTGGTCGAGAGGCTCGCGACGGCCTGGGATATCATGGACAGCGTGGTAGTGGCCGAGCTCGGGCCGTTGGTCGCCTGCTGTGCCGCCAAAGCCGCGGCGACAACGTCAGGCAGTCTCGCATTGCCCGTCAGCAGGTCGCTATACGTTACGCCCGTGAGATTTACGCGGGTCGCCAGGGCCGAGAGAAAATCGAACGCATCGATCCTTGCATTGATCAGCGACTGGTAGTCCATCGCGGACAGCGAAATGTTGGTCCCCAGCATGCCGCCGAGAATGGCGTTCAGCAGACCGCCGTTGAGCGAGACCAGGCGCGACCCGATCGCGAAGGAGGCGAAGGCCGTGCTCGAGGCCGTCGCCTGGGTGTTGATCGTGAAGCGGCTGCTGCCGGTGATGTAGCGCGCGAAATAGAGTGGGGTCTGCGTCTTCAACGTGACGCGCGCAGCGTTGGCAGGTCCCGCGGCGGGTGTCACGAAGCGCGCTTGCGGCGCCGTGGCCGAATCGGGCGTATAGGTGCCGATATCCACGCCGACCAGCGAGTCGGCCGGGTAGTTGTTCTTCACGACCGTCGCCGACGCTGCATTGTAGGCATTGGTCAGGTTGCTGGCAGCGACGATGGCGGCGAGGTCCGCGGCGCTCTGCGCCTTCCGCTTGTCCGCGAAGATGGAGCCGACATCGACGCCAAGGACGGTACAGCCGATGACCAGCGTCATCAATCCCGCACCCATGATGGTGAAATTGCCCGACCGGTCTGAAATGAAGCGGCGAAACGACGACGAGCCCCTCATGTCAGAATCCTCCGTAGGGGATGACCGCCGATCGTGAGATCGATGGCGACAACACGGGAACGAACGGAAGCGTGAATATGAAGCTGGACGAGGCGTCGTAACTGACAGTCACGACATAGACATTCGGATCAGAGATCGACGGCGCCGCTACGACATTCACTTTTGTCGCATCGAGCAGCGGATAATCGGTCACGCTGCTCGTGACATAGGACTGGGCGAGGCTGTTGCGTTCGGTGTCGCTGAGGCCCGCGACGGACGTCCGGGCAGCTTCCGCCGCAAGCTGCTGAACACCGTGGATCATCGCGAAATAGGAGCCGAAAACCACGATGCCGAAAATCAACGTCAGAAAGATCGGTAGCATCATCGCGAATTCGACCGCCGTGGCTCCGCCCTCGTCTCGCGCAAAGCGCATGTGCGTTTACCTCTTTTTCCCGAACAAGAGCTTGAGAGAGGCGCGTTTACAATGTATGCATGAGTCTGCACGCAAAGGTTGACGTCGCTATGCATGCAAATAGGCATATAGATTTTCTTGACGTGCTTTGTACTGAAAGCAGTTAGCGCGAACGCGTTCGAGCGTCGGGCCGTAGAGCTCCGGTGGATCTCCCTCCAGATTCAAGAGCCTTTTTGAATGGGGAGATAAGTTTCCTTGATACTGCCCGTCGGAAGGAGCCCGAATGCTGCGACAGCAGATTCAAAACATTCCGATGGAAATCATGCGAACCGTCGTGGCAATCGCCGAGACGGGCAGCATGTCCAAGGCCGCAGACCGGCTCAATCTCAGCCAGCCCGCGATCAGCGCCCAGATCAAACGGCTGCAAGGTCTCATCGGTGGTGAGCTCTTCACGCGAACGGCGAACGGGACCGCTCTGACCGAGCTCGGCAAGCTCGCGCTCCAGCAGGCGCGCCGCATCATCGATGCCAATGACCAGATACTCAGGTTGGGAGGATCGGACCGATCCTCCGTGCGTCGGCTCGGCATCAGCCAGTTGCTCGCACAGCGGCTGTTCGACGAATTCAGCAGGGAGAACCTCTCCGGCGTCTTCCTTTTCGCCGAACATTCCAGCGAGATTCGACGCGGGCTCCTCGAGGGCTTCATCGATGTCGCGTGCCTGTTCTTGCTCGAGGGCTTCGGGCAGGAGCTCGAAGACCGGATTGTCGGCGAATTTCAGTTCGAGACGAACTGGGTCAAGGCGAGGGATTTCGTCGCGCGGCCCGGCGCACCGATCCCGATCATCACGCTGCCCGAAGACAATTGGATGATCGGACCGCTGGACCGGAGCGGCATTGCCTACCGGATCGTGCTGCGAAGCTCGGATTCTTCCGTGCGCACGAGCGCCGTCAGGGCGGGCCTCGGCTTGTCCGCCATGCCGGGCGCGCTGGCGGCTCCTGATATCGTCAGGTCCAGAGACTACTATTTGCCAAAACTGCCGCCCTCGCGGGCGGTCGTCTGCGTTCGCGAGGGGCTCGACGATTCCGACGTCAAGCAGCTCGCGAAGCGCCTGTCCGTGCTTCTCGCCAATCTCAACATCGACCAGAATCCGCCCAGGGACCCCACGTCACGCGGCTAGCATATGCATGGACCGCGCCGCCCCGGGAAATGTCAGGTTGACGATTCGCCCGCGTCCATATCGCCCGCCTCGCGCTGGCCGCTGAGCCAGAGGGCGAGCAGGGTCCAGAACGCGCCCGACAGCAGGTACGCACCCGAGGCGATGACGCCGAGATTGGTGGCGAGCAGCAGCGCGACGAGCGGCGCGAAGCCGGCGCCGAACAGCCAGGCCATGTCAGAGGTCAGCGCGGAGGCCGTGTAGCGGTACATCTGCTTGAAGTTCGAGGCGATCGCGCCCGAGGACTGACCGAAGGAGAGGCCGAGCAGGATGAAGCCGATCACCATGTAGATGGTCTCACCGAACGCACCGGCGTCGAGCAATTGCGGAGCAAAGCCGCTGTAGATCGCGATCGCGATCGCCGATCCCATCAGCAGCGATTTGCGACCGACGCGGTCGGCGATGATGCCGGAGGCGACGATCGCGGCGACGCCGAACACGGCCGCGACGATCTCGATGATCAAGAAGCGCACCGGGCTTTCGCGGGTGAACAGGAACACCCAGGACAGCGGAAACACCGTGACCATGTGGAACAGCGCGAAGCTCGCAAGCGGCGCGAACGCGCCGAGCATGATGTTGTGGCCTTCGCGGGCAACCGTGTCGGAGATGCGCGAGGGCTGCAGCTCACGGGTCTCGAACAGCGAGGCATATTCTTCCGTCGTCACCATGCGCAGGCGCGCGAACAGCGCCACGACGTTGATGGCGAAGGCGACGAAGAACGGATAACGCCAGCCCCAGTCGAAGAAATCGTCGGCCGAGAGGTTGCCGGCGAAATAGGCGAACAGCGCGCTCGCCACGATCAGCCCGAGCGGCGCCCCTAACTGCGGCACCATCGCGTACCAACCGCGCTTGGACGCCGGTGCGTTCAGCGCCAGCAGTGAGGCCATGCCGTCCCAGGCGCCGCCCCAGGCCAGACCCTGCGCGAGACGCGCCAGCGCCAGCAGCCAGATCGCGGCAACGCCGATGTCGTGATAGCCGGGCAGGAACGCCAGCGCGACCGTGGCGGTGCCGAGCAGGAACAGCGCCGAAACCAGCTTGGCCGTCTTGCCGTACTCGCGGTCGACCGTCATGAAAATGACGGTGCCGATCGGCCGGGCGACGAAGGCCAGTGCGAAGATCATGAAGGAATAAAGGGTGCCGGTCAGTTCACTCGTGAACGGGAACACCAGGCGGGGAAACACGATCACCGAGGCGATCGCGTAGACGAAAAAGTCGAAGAATTCCGAGGTGCGGCCGATGATGACGCCGATGGCGATCTCGCCGGGGCTGGCCTGGTCGTGGCCGTGCTCGCCCGAGTGGATATCCGCCATTGCGGGGGTCTGTGCCGTCGCCATGCGTGCGCCCTTAACGTCCTGAAAACCAAAGCCGACCCCCCGGCGGGGACGCCAGGCGATCTGGTCCTGTTTGGCCCAACATCCCGCAGTGCAACATTGGACAAATTGTCCAATGTCCGGATTGCTGCGCCGCAGCTACCCGTTGGCCCCGCAAAGGAAACTCATTCTCATAAGGCTCGGCCCGTGTCCCGTCTCAAGATCCTGGCGCTGCTACCCCTGGCAGCCGCGCTCAGCGGCTGCAACTACGTCGTGCTGGCGCCAGCCGGCGATATCGCGGCGCAACAACGCGACCTCGTCATCATCTCCACCATCCTGATGCTCCTGATCGTCGTCCCCGTGATGGCGCTGACGGTGATGTTCGCCTGGCGTTACCGCCAGTCCAACACCTCGGCCCGCTACGAGCCGGATTGGGATCACTCCACCAAGCTCGAGCTGGTGATCTGGTCCGCACCGTTGCTGATCATCGTCTGCCTGGGCGCGCTGACCTGGATGGGCACGCATCTGCTCGACCCCTATCGCACGCTCGGCCGCATCCATGCCGATCGCGCGATCGACCAGTCCAAGGCGCCGCTCGAGGTCGATGTCGTCGCGCTCGACTGGAAGTGGCTCTTTATCTATCCGGACTACGGCATCGCCACCGTCAACGATCTGGCCGCGCCCGTCGATCGTCCGATCAACTTCCGCATCACCGCCTCTTCGGTGATGAACTCCTTCTACATCCCCGCACTCGCCGGCCAGATCTACGCGATGCCGGGCATGGAAACGAAGCTCCACGCCGTCGTGAACCACGCCGGTACCTACAAAGGCTTCTCCGCGAACTACAGCGGCGCCGGCTTCTCCGGGATGCACTTCAACTTCCAGGGCCTCGACGACAAGGGCTTCGACGCCTGGGTCGCGCAGGCCAAGTCCACCGGTGGTTCGCTCGGCCGCACTGAGTATCTCCAGCTCGAAAAGCCGAGCGAAAACGAGCCGGTCCGCCGCTGGGGTACCGTCGATGCCGATCTCTACCGCCTGATCCTCAACATGTGCGTCGAGACCGGGAAGATGTGCCAGAGCGAGATGATGGCAATCGATGCCAAAGGCGGCAACGGCCACGAGGGCCTGAACAACACCCTCCCGCTCTCCTACGACAAATACGCCCGCCGCGGCACCGCCTTCGGCCCCGAACCGAGCTTCGTCGCCGGCACTTGCACGCCGGATGCGCCGCAAGGCGGCGCAACCACGGCTTCGATCAAGGCGCCGCTCGACACCGCGCCGCTTATCGGCGCCGGCCTGAAGCGGCCGACCTTCGCGCCGCTGAAGTCCTCGTCCTTCTTCCTGGGACAACGTCCCAAGTCAGACTCCCTGAAGTCAGACTCCTAAAGAGAGCTCGCATGTCTCCTGATCTCCTCAAGCTCATCTTCGGCCGTCTCGGTATCGATTCGCTGCCGCTGCACGAGCCGATCCTCGTCGGCACCTTCGCGGTCGTCGCGCTCGGCGGCATCACGCTGCTCGCCGGCCTGACCTACTTCCGTCTCTGGGGGTATCTCTGGCGCGAATGGTTCACCAGCGTGGACCACAAGCGCATCGGCGTCATGTACATGATCCTCGGCATCGTGATGCTGCTGCGGGGCTTCGCCGATGCCCTCATGATGCGCGCGCAACAAGCAATGGCGTTCGGCGGCTCCGAAGGCTTCCTTCCCGCCCATCACTACGACCAGGTCTTCACCGCCCATGGCGTGATCATGATCTTCTTCGTGGCGATGCCGCTGGTGACGGGCCTGATGAACTTCGTGGTGCCGCTGCAGATCGGCGCCCGCGACGTGTCGTTCCCGTTCCTGAACAATTTCAGCTTCTGGATGACGGTCGGCGGTGCGGTGTTGGTGATGCTCTCGCTGTTCATCGGCGAATTCGCCCGCACCGGCTGGCTGGCTTATCCGCCGCTGTCCAACATCGGCTACAGTCCAGACGTCGGCGTCGACTATTACATATGGGGATTGCAGGTCGCCGGCGTCGGAACGACGTTATCCGGCATCAACCTGATCTGTACCATCGTCAAGCTGCGATGCCCCGGCATGACCATGATGCGGATGCCGGTGTTCACCTGGACCTCGCTGTGCACCAACATCCTGATCGTCGCCTCATTTCCAGTCCTGACCGTCGTGCTCGCGCTGCTCGCGCTCGATCGCTACGTCGGCACCAACTTCTTCACGAACGATTTCGGCGGCAGCCCGATGATGTACGTGAACCTGATCTGGATCTGGGGCCACCCTGAAGTCTACATCCTGGTTCTCCCCGCCTTCGGCATCTTCTCGGAAGTGACCTCGACCTTCTCCGGCAAGCGCCTGTTCGGCTACACCTCGATGGTCTACGCCACGGTCGTCATCACCATCCTGTCGTACCTGGTCTGGCTGCACCACTTCTTCACGATGGGCTCGGGCGCCAGCGTCAACTCGTTCTTCGGCATCACCACCATGATCATCTCGATCCCGACGGGCGCGAAGATGTTCAACTGGCTGTTCACGATGTATCGCGGCCGTATCCGCTACGAGCTGCCGATGCTGTGGACGATCGCCTTCATGCTGACCTTCGTGCTGGGCGGCATGACCGGCGTGCTGCTCGCGGTCCCGCCGGCCGACTTCGTCCTGCACAACAGCCTGTTCCTGATTGCGCACTTCCACAACGTGATCATCGGCGGCGTGGTGTTCGGCGCATTTGCCGGCATCAACTACTGGTTCCCGAAGGCGTTCGGCTTCAGGCTCGATCCGTTCTGGGGCAAGCTGTCGTTCTGGTTCTGGGTCACCGGCTTCTACATGGCCTTCATGCCGCTCTATGTGCTCGGCCTGATGGGCGTGACCCGTCGCCTGCGCGTATTCGACGATCCGAGCTTGCAGATCTGGTTCATCATCGCCGCGATCGGCGCCGGCCTCGTCTTCCTCGGCATTCTCTCGATGCTGATGCAGTTCGCGGTCAGCTTCCTCAAGCGCGAGCAGCTCAAGGACGTCACCGGCGATCCCTGGGACGCACGCACGCTGGAATGGGCCACCTCCTCGCCGCCGCCGGATTACAACTTCGCCTTTACCCCCGTCGTTCACGACAATGACGCATGGTGGGACATGAAGAAGCGCGGCTATCAGCGTCCGCTCACCGGGTTCAAGCCGATCCATATGCCGAGCAGCACAGGCACCGGCATCATCCTCGCCGGCCTCGCCACCGCGATGGGATTCGGACTGATCTGGTACATCTGGTGGCTTGCGGCTGCGAGCTTCATCGCCATGCTGGTCGTCGGAATCGGCCACACCTTCAACTATCACCGCGACTTCGACATTCCGGCTGACGACGTCATCCGGACCGAGGACGCGCGCACCAAACTGCTCGCCGGAGCCAAGTAAATGACTGTCGCCGTCAATCCTTCGCAGACCGGCGAGCCGGTCTTCTACCTCGCCGACGAGCATCCGCATCCGGAAGGCTACAGCACCTCGCTCGGCTTCTGGATCTACCTGATGAGCGACTGTCTCATCTTCGCGATGCTGTTCGCCGCCTTCGGCGTGCTCGGCGCCAATTACGCCGCCGGGCCCGCGCCGAAGGACCTGTTCGACCTCGACCTGGTCGCGGTGAACACCTCGATGCTGCTCCTCTCCTCGATCACCTATGGCTTCGCCATGCTGACGATGCAGCAGAACAAGGTCGCCCAGACGCAGATGTGGCTCCTGATCACCGGCCTGTTCGGCGCCGCCTTCATCGGCATCGAGCTCACCGAGTTCGCCCACATGATCCATGAAGGCGCCACGCCTCAGCGCAGCGCCTTCCTGTCCGCCTTCTTCACCCTGGTTGGAACCCACGGCCTGCACGTCTCCTGCGGCCTGATCTGGCTGGTGACCCTGATGGTGCAGGTCGGGCGTTTCGGCCTGATCGAGGCCAACCGCCGTCGCCTGATGTGCCTGTCGATGTTCTGGCACTTCCTCGACGTTGTCTGGATCGGCGTCTTCACCTTCGTCTATCTCCTGGGAGTTCTGCGATGAACACCGACACCCACGCCGCTCACGCCGACGACCATCACCACGGCGACGGCCACGCCCACAGCACGTTCTCGGGCTACATGCTCGGCTTCGTGCTCTCGGTGGTGCTCACAGCGATCCCGTTCTGGCTGGTGATGAGCGGCGCGCTGCCGAGCAAGCAGATCACCGCGCTGGTCATCATGGCCTTCGCGGTCGTGCAGATCGTCGTGCACATGATCTACTTCCTGCACATGAGCCCGAAGTCCGAGAATGGCTGGAGCATGATGGCGCTGATCTTCACCATCGTCATGGTGGTGATCGCGCTGTCCGGTTCGCTGTGGGTGATGAACCACCTCAACAGCAACATGATGCCGATGCACGAAATGACGGGAATGAAGTGAGCATTCCGGTAAGACCTGGGGATGACGAACCGCGCAGCCCCGCAGGGGCCGCGCGTCCGTCCCTGTGGCTCACGGTCCTCTCGCTCACCGCCTTCGTCGTTCTGATCGCGCTTGGCGTCTGGCAGGTCGAGCGCCGCGCCTGGAAGCTCGCGCTCATCGACCGCGTCGAGCAGCGCGTCCATGCTCCGGCGCAGCCGATCCCCGCGCCCGCTTCATGGGCTGCGGTCTCCGCCGCGAGCGACGAATATCGGCACGTCAGCGTCTCCGGCCGCTTCCTGCACGACCGCGAGACGCTGGTGCAGGCCGTCACAGAGGAAGGCCCCGGCTATTGGGTGCTGACGCCGCTCCTGCGCGTTGATGGCACGCAAGTCCTCATCAACCGCGGCTTCGTGCCGTCCGAGCGGCGCGACCCGTCAACGCGCAAGGATGGCAATCCCGCCGGCCAGGTCGAGGTCACCGGCCTCCTGCGCATCACCGAGCCGAAGGGCGGTTTCCTCAGGGACAACGTGCCCCAGCACAACCGCTGGTATTCGCGGGACGTCGCCGCGATCGCGGCCGCGCGCGACCTCCAAAAGGTCGCGCCCTTCTTCATCGATGCCGACGCCGGATCACAGGTCGGTAACGGTCCAATCGGCGGATTGACCGTGATCCGCTTTCCCAATAACCACCTGATCTACGCGTTGACGTGGTTTGCCCTGGCTTTCCTGCTGGCCGGTAGACTTTTCGTCACATTCCGCGGCGGGCTGTTCCGCCGCACGCGCTTCGTCCACGAACCGGCCGGCGGCTTCGATGCCTCCGCCCGCAGGACGGGATCAGATGCTGGAACGATCGTCGAACCGACCTGACGACGGGAACACCTACGGCGAGCAGGCGGTCACGCTGCAATCGCAGGCGGACGCGCGCAGCGAGCTGATCGGCGCTGCCCCCACCGACGACGAAACCAACCGCAAGAACATGGCGCTGCTGATCCAGCTGCGCTGGACTGCAGTGGTCGGGCAGATCGTGACCATCGGCGGCGTGCATTTCTGGCTCGGCATTCCCCTGCCCCTCACCCGCATGGGAGCGGTGATCGGCGCGCTCGTGTTTCTCAATGTCTCGAGCCTAGTCTGGGTGCGCCATCGCGCCGCGATTACCAACAACGAGCTGCTGGTCGCATTGATGCTGGATGTCGCGGCGCTGACCGCGCAGCTTTATCTCAGCGGCGGCGCCACCAACCCCTTCACGTCGTTGTTCCTGCTCCAGGTGACGCTGGGCGCCGTGCTGCTCGATGCCCGCTCGACCTGGTCGCTGGTGGCGCTGACCTGCGCGAGCTTCGTCTGGCTGACGATGGCCTACCGGCCGCTCGACCTGCCGCCTAACCCGCTGAGCGAGACCTACACGCTCACGGTCGCCGGCATGTTGCTGGGCTTCGCCCTCAACGCAGTGCTGCTGGTCGTGTTCGTCACCCGCATCAACAGGAATTTGCGCCAGCGCGACGCGCATCTGGCGGCGCTGCGCCAGCACGCCGCCGAACAGGATCATATCGTCCGCATGGGTCTGCTGGCGTCCGGCGCAGCGCATGAGCTCGGCACGCCGCTCGCCTCGCTCTCGGTCATCCTCAGCGACTGGCGCCGCATGCCCGATCTTACCGCCGACCAGGAGCTTGCCGAGGATCTCACGGAGATGGAAACCTCGCTGCAACGCTGCAAGTCCATCGTGACGGGCATTCTGGTGTCGGCCGGCGAGGCTCGCGGCGAAGGATCATCGCCGACGACGGTAACGGCCTTCGTCACCGCGCTGGTCGAGGAATGGCGCGACGCCCGCTCGGCGCGCACGCTCTATTTCACCAACACGTTTGGCGAGGACGTCGCGATCGTCTCCGACATCGCGCTGAAGCAGGTGATCTTCAACGTGCTCGACAATGCCTATGAAGTCTCGCGCGAGTGGGTGGAGCTGGTCGCCGAACGCGAGGGCGACAATCTGGTGCTCTCGATCAGCGACCGCGGCCCGGGCTTCGCACCGGAAATGCTGGCGCAGCTCGGAAAGCCCTATCAGTCGAGCAAGGGCCGTGCGGGCGGCGGGCTGGGCCTTTTCCTGGTGGTGAACGTGGTGCGCAAGCTCGGGGGCAGCGTGACCGCGGAGAACCACAGGAAGCGTGGCGCGACGGTACGCCTGACCTTGCCGCTCGCCACACTCGCGATCGGAGGCAGTTTTGACGCCTGACCGTTCGCTCATTGTCGTAGAGGACGACGAAGGCTTTGCGCGCACGCTAAAGCGCTCGTTCGAGCGCCGCGGCTATGAGGTCGTGCTCGCCGCCTCGATCGAGGATGTCCGGAAGGCGCTCGAGGAGCGATCCTTCGGCTACGCCGTGGTCGACCTCAAGCTCGGCGGTGCCTCTGGGCTCGCCTGCGTCGAACTGCTGCACAGCCACGACGAGGAGATGCTGATCGTGGTGTTGACAGGCTTTGCCAGCATCTCGACCGCCGTAGAGGCCATCAAGCTCGGGGCCTGCCACTACCTCGCAAAACCTTCCAACACCGATGACATCGAAGCCGCGTTCACCAAGGCCGAAGGCAACGCCGAGGTCGCGCTGGACGTGCGACCGACCTCGATCAAGACGCTGGAATGGGAACGCATCCACCAGACGCTGATCGAGACGGATTTCAACATCTCGGAAGCGGCAAGACGTCTGGGCATGCACCGGCGCACGCTGGCACGGAAGCTCGAGAAGCGGCCGGTGAAGTGAGCGGTTCGCCGCGCGGGGAGGAAAACGTTCACCCGGGCTGATGACCTCGCCGCCAGGCATCACTAGACTGCCGGATGCGGCGGTTGACGGCCGCCGCTGGGCTGCAACGATCCAAGCGAGGAGACCGCCCCGTGACAATGCTCGTCGAGCGCCTCGACTCGCCCGCCGCGTCGTCGCGCGCGCGCGACCAGCGCGATATCGAGACCGTTCAATTTGCGCAGGCGGCACTCGAAGCCGGCAAGAAGGAGGGCCTGCAACTGGCGGTACGGGCGCGCTATATCGCGCTGGCCGTCATCGCCTGTCTCCTGCTGGCCATCAACCCGGCTTGGGAGCAGTTGTACTACGTCGTGCTGCTCGGCCTGTTCGCACTGATCGGCTGGGCCCAGGTCAGGGTTGGGCGGGTCGGCGTATCGCGGTCGGAACTGGCGCTTTTGTTCTGCGACCTTGCGCTGCTCACATTCGTCATCGTCGTCCCGAACCCATTCGGCACGACGCACTGGCCGGCGGCGATGCAGTACCACTTTGGCAACTTCATCTACTTTTTCGTGCTGCTGTCGGGCGCCACGCTGGCCTATTCCTGGCGGACCGTGGTTGCGGTCGGAACATGGACCGCAGCGCTCTGGATCATCGGCGTGGCCTGGGTGTGGTGGCAGCCCGACCACGATCCCGCGCTGACCGCCCGCATTGCGGACGCGGTGGGCAGCGATCACAGGCTGCTCGCGCTGATCTCGCCGACCGCGATCGGATTCGGCATCCGAATCCAGGAAATCGTCGTCTTCATGATCGTGGCCGTGACGTTGGCGCTCGCAGCCAGCCGCAGCAATGATTTGCTGATCCGGCATGCCTCGGTGGAACGAGAACGCGGCAACCTTGCGCGCTACTTCTCACCGAATGTGGTCACTGAGTTATCGAAGCACGACGAGCCGTTGAAGCAGGTGCGCACGCAAGACGTCGCGGTGCTGTTCGTGGACATCGTCGGCTTCACGGCCTTTGCCGATGTGCGCACCCCGGAGGAAGTCGTGCGGACGTTGCGCGAATTCCACGCATTGATGGAGCAGGAGGTTTTCCGCCACGACGGCACGCTGGACAAATATCTGGGCGACGGATTGATGGCGACATTCGGCACGCCCTTCGCAGGCGAGCGTGACGCCAGCAACGCGTTGCGCTGTGCCCAGGCCATGATTGCGGCGGCGGACAGCTGGAATGCGCAGCGAACGGCGTCCGGCGAACCGCCGATGCGCGTCAGTTTCGGCCTGCATTACGGGCCGGTGGTGCTCGGGGACATCGGGCACACCTGTCTGGAATTTGCCGTGATCGGCGCCACCGTCAACGCCGCAAGCCGCCTGGAGGCGCTCACGCGCAGGCTCGACTGCGCGCTGGTGGCAAGCAACGATCTCGTCAGTCGCGCCAAGCTGGAACTCGGCAGCGCAGCCGAAACATTTGCATCGTTGATCGCCCAGGATCCTCAAGCGATCCGCGGACTCGAGCGGCCGATTGCGATCTGGACCCAGCCGCGCGCGACGCTGTAGGGAAGGCTCGAACACGTATCCGAACAAAAAGCCCGGCCAAACGGCCGGGCTTTTGATTGTTTGCGAACAACGCCGCGAAGCGCTTACGCGGCCTCGTCGGCGACGGTGGTGTCGTCGCCATCGGTGTCGTCGGTATCGGCCTCGGCATCCGCCTCGCCTTCACCGTCGGTGGCTTCCGCCTTGGCGTTCGCGCGGCGCGGGCTCTTGGCGAGCTGGGCCTCGATCTCCTTGACCGCTTCGGTCTCGGTCGAGTGCTGCACCACCGCGATCTCGCGGGACAGACGATCGAGCGCCGCTTCATAGAGCTGGCGTTCGCTGTAGGACTGCTCGGGCTGCGATTCCGAGCGATAGAGGTCACGCACGACTTCCGCGATCGCGACGATGTCGCCCGAATTGATCTTCGCTTCGTATTCCTGGGCGCGGCGGGACCACATGGTGCGCTTGACACGGGCACGGCCCTTCAGCGTCTCGAGCGCCTTCTTGACGAGGGCGGGCTCGGACAGCTTGCGCATGCCGACGTTCGCGACCTTGGCGGTCGGAACGCGCAGCGTCATCTTGTCCTTGATGAAGTTGATGACGAACAGCTCGAGCTTCGCGCCTGCGATCTCCTGCTCCTCGATGGCCAGGATCTGGCCGACACCGTGAGCGGGATAAACGACGAATTCATTGGCCTTGAAGCCCTGGCGCTGGGTCACGACCTTCTTTTCCTCGACCTTCGGCGCGGGCGCAGCGGCCTTCACGGCCGGCTTGGCAGCAGCGACGGGGGCCTTGGCGGGGGCGGCAGCAACAGGAGCCTTCGGAGCAGCGGGAGCCTTCGGAGCAACAGGCTTGGCAGCGGGAGCCTTGGCAGCAGCAGGCTTGGCAACGGTCGCTTTCGCGGCCGGTTTGGCAGTCTTGTTAGGCATTGCGCTTCTTTTGTTCTTCGAGGACTTTGCAGCCGGCGGCGCCTTGGCGGCGGTCCGACCCTTGGATGCGCTACGGCTGGCCGCGGCGACTTTTTTGGCCTCCTTATGGGAAGCCCTCGCTGAAGTACTCTTTTTACGCGTTTTCTGTGACACAGCCTGCGCGCGGAAACTGCCACGCCCCTGTTCGACATTTGGTTTCACGGGAACCCAACGGGGCCAACTGGGCTGACGGGGGTTCAGCTTAATGTGCTCAATATAGCACATTTCCCGCAAAAATCAATGATTTAGGGGTCTTGAGGGCTGGTTTTCGGCGCTGCCGAAAGTATTAGGGTTAAGTTTGGGCCGGAATTTAGTCTCCAGAGCCGGGGTTCGGAGAAAAATATTTCTCGAACTTGCCTTCCATCCCGTCGAATTCCTTCGCGTCGTCGGGTGATTCTTTCTTCTGGGTGATGTTCGGCCAGCTCTTGGCGTACTGGGTGTTCACTTCCAGCCACTTTTCGAGGCCCGGTTCCGTGTCCGGCTTGATGGCGTCGGCGGGGCATTCCGGCTCGCACACGCCGCAATCGATGCACTCGTCCGGGTGGATGACCAGCATGTTGTCACCCTCGTAGAAACAGTCGACCGGGCAGACCTCGACGCAGTCGGTATACTTGCACTTGATGCAGTTTTCAGTGACGACGTAAGTCATCCAACGCTCCGAAAAGCTCTTTTAAAAGTCGCGGCTTGCGTAGCGCGGATGGCTCTGCGCTGCAAGGTCGGGAAGCCCCGATCATGACGGCTTTATGTGGTTGATCGACCAAGAAATGAATACGAAGCGCAATTAATTGCGCTTTACGTCGCCGAGCTCTTCGTGCCGAGCTCCTCGTAGAGCACGCGCGCCGAGGCGGCATCGCCGCGGCGCTCGTTGAAGCCGGTCACCTTCAGCACACGCACGGTGCGGTCGAGCGCGACGGTGATGACGTCGCCGAGCTTGATCGCATGGCCGGGTGATTTCTCGCGCGTGCCGTTGATGCGGACATGGCCTGTCACAACGAGCTCGGCGGCGGAGGTGCGCGCCTTCACCACCCGCGCGTGCCACAGCCATTTGTCGAGGCGCTGCCGCTCGGTGGTCGTGGGATTACTCCTTCCGACCCGCGAGTTGCTCCTTCAGCGCGGCGAGCTTGGCAAACGGAGAGTTCGGGTCCGCGGGGCGATCACGCTCACGCGGGTTCGCGCTCGATGCGTAGGGGCGCAGCGACGGACCGGACTCGCGATCCCGGCGGTCGCGGCCCTTGTCACGGTCGCGGCCACGATTGTCGCGGCCCTTGTCACGATCGCCGCCGAACTTCTTGTTGTCGCGGTTGCGATCGCGATCCTTGTTATCGCGGTCCTTGCCCTGGAAGCTGCGATTGCGGTCGTCGCGGCGTTCACCGCCCTCGCCGCCTTCGCGGCCTTTGCGGAAATCTCTGCCGGCATCGCGACGATGGCCGCCGTGACGATGACGCTCCCCGCGCTTCTCGCCATCGGCCGATTGCGCGGCCTCGCCCTCAGCGGACGCAGCGCCGGCTTCAGCGCCGGCCTGCGGACGCTGGTTGTTGTGGCGCTGATGACGATGGCGCTCGTGGCGCGGCTTGCGATCCTCGTGACGGCCACCGGGACGCCAGACTTCGATCAGCTCGGGCTCGGCGGGCGCGGCAACGGCTTCAGCAGGCGCAGCGGCGTCGGGCGAAGCGATGGCTTCCGTTGCAGCGGTCTCGGCGGGAGCTGCTTCTGCTGCAGCCTCTGCGGGCGCCGCAGGCTCTTCGGCCGGAGGGGCGATGCCGGGGGCATCTTCCGGCGTGACGGGTGCTTCGGGCGAGGCTTCGAGCGCCGGCTCCTCGTGAGCGGGCTCGTCGTGCTGCTCCATGCCGGGCGCGTCTTCGACAGTGACGGCTTCCGGAGCGGCTTCGATCGCGGCGTCGGTCGTTTCAGCAGGCGTCTCGGCGGAAGCCTCAGCAGCCGGCGCCTCCGCAGCAACAGGTGCCTCCGCAGCAGCAGGCGCGGCCGGCTTCGGCGGCAGCGGCGGGCGCTTCTCCATGCGATAGCCGAGCGCGCGCAGCACCGAGGCGAAATCCTCGCCGGCGGAGCCGGTGAGCGAGGTCATCGCCTGCGTCACCACGAAGCTGCGGCCGTCGAACGCGCCGGCGGGCTTTTCGCCGGGCGAATTCTCGCGCCAGGCCAGCGCCGGGCGGATCAGATCGGCAAGGCGCTCGAGAATGTCGACGCGGACGGCGCGCTCGCCGGCCTGCTTGTAGCCGAGCACGCGATAGGCGTCGCGCGGCAAGCTCTTGTCGACCGGGAACGAGGTGCGGCCGGATGAGGCCAGATGCTGCGCGCCCGACAATGCCGACAGATCGACATTGTCCTGCTTCAGCGCCCACAAGAGCGCGGCCAGCGCACGCGCGGCGGGCTTGAGGATGCCGGGGAAATAGATGTGGTAAGCGCCGAAGCGGACGCCGTATTTGCGCAGCGTCGCACGCGAGGGCTGGTCGAGATCCTTCAGCTCGTTCGCGATCTTCGGGCGCTCGAGCACGCCGAGCGCCTCGACCAGCTGATAGGCGATGCCGCGGGCGATGCCCGTGACGTCCTCGGCCTTCGACAGCTCGAACATCGGGCCGAGCAGCTTTTCGATATGGGTCTTGAGCCAGAGGTCGAGCCGCGCCTGCACTTTGTCGCGGGGACCGCCGGTCAGCCGCTCGTCCGAGATGATGCGGATGCGCGGATGCAGCGCCTCCTCCGCGGCGACGAGGCGCGCCACGGCGTCGCCGGTCCAGCGGATGGTGCCGTCCGACGTCAGCACGAACTGGTCGTCCGGCGCGTTGCCGAGCTTTTCGGCGCGCGCATTGATCTCGCCGGCGAGCACCGCTTGCGCGGCAGCCTGCAAGGCTTTCGCATCGGAGCCGGCTTCCGCCGCATCCGGTGCAAAGGTGAAGCCATCGAGGCGGCCGATGACATGGCCTTCGACGATAACTTCGCCGGTCTTGCCGATTTCCGTATTCAAGCTCGTGTTCTCCCGCAGGCGGCGCATCAATACACTGGTCCGGCGATCAACGAAACGCTCAGTCAAGCGTTCGTGGAGCGCATCCGATAATTTATTTTCGACCTCCCGCGCGGTCCCCTGCCAGCGTTCGGGGTCTTTCAGCCAGTCCGGGCGGTTGGCGACGAAGGTCCAGGTGCGGATTTGCGCGATCCGGGCCGACAGCGTGTCGATGTCGCCGTCGACGCGGTCGGCCTGGTCGACCTGGGCGGCGAACCAGGAATCGGGGATGCAGCCCTTCTGCATCAGGAAGCCGTAGAGCGTCGTCACCAGCTCGGCATGGGCGGCGGGCGAGAGCTTGCGGTAATCGGGGACCTGGCAGGCTTCCCACAGGCGCTCCACGGCGGCCTTGCCATGCGCGATATCGCGCACCTCGCCGTCGCGGGCGGCATGGTCGAGCACGCGCATGTCTTCGGCGATCGGCGCCCGCGTCAGCGTGTCGTGGCCGGGGGCGAGGTTGAGCGAGACCTGGAGCGCGCCGAGGGAGGAGAAATCCAGCTTCGAGTTGCGCCATTGCAGCATCTTCACGGGATCGAAGACGTGGTTCTGGAGCGCGTTCACCAGCTCGGGCTCGAACGGGCCGCAGCGGCCCGTGGTGCCGAAGGTGCCGTTGCGGGTGGCGCGGCCGGCACGGCCGGCGACTTGCGCGAACTCGGCCGGCGTCAGGCGACGGAACTGGTAGCCGTCGAACTTGCGGTCGGAGGCGAAGGCGACGTGGTCGACGTCGAGATTGAGGCCCATGCCGACGGCGTCGGTGGCGACGAGATAGTCGACGTCGCCGTTCTGGAACATCTCGACCTGCGCATTGCGCGTGCGGGGCGAGAGCGAGCCGAGCACCACGGCCGCGCCGCCATGCTGGCGCTTGATCAGCTCGGCGATGGCGTAGACCTCGTCGGCGGAGAACGCGACGATGGCGGTGCGGCGCGGCTGGCGCGTGATCTTGCGGTCGCCGGCGAATTCGAGCTGCGACAGGCGGGGCCGCGTGATCATGGACACGCCCGGCAGCAGCCGCTCGATGATCGGACGCATCGTCGCCGCGCCCAGCAGCAGCGTCTCGTCGCGGCCGCGGCGGTTGAGGATGCGGTCGGTGAAGACGTGGCCGCGTTCGAGGTCGGAGGCGATCTGGATCTCGTCGACGGCGAGGAAGGAGACATCGAGGTCGCGCGGCATCGCCTCGACGGTCGAGACCCAATAACGCGGGTTCTTCGGCTTGATCTTCTCTTCGCCCGTCACCAGCGCGACGGCCTCCGGCCCGACGCGGGCGACGATCTTGTTGTAGACCTCGCGCGCGAGCAGGCGCAGCGGCAGGCCGATCAGCCCCGAGGAATGCGCGAGCATCCGTTCGATGGCGAGATGGGTCTTGCCGGTGTTGGTCGGACCGAGCACCGCGGTGACGCCGGAGCCTGGCGCGCGCTCGGAAGCGAAGGGGGAAGGAGGAAAGGCCATGTCTAGCTTATTAGGTAATCGCGATTTTGGCGAATGTCAGTGCTATCTGGGGCGGCGGGGTGCGGGCGCGCGACACTCGCGCAACTGTCTCACTTTGCGACGCTTTTCCCTCGCGCTTTAAGCTTCGGAACGACTCTAGAACGAATCGCGGCCGAATCGCTGACTCCCCCCGGAGTCCCGTTACGTTCACGCAACATCTCGCGGGGCCTCGTTTCCTGCGCACTAGATGGAGTTTTGGGCCGTCGCACAAGCGACGATTTGGGGGCGGAATTCCTTAAGTTGGGGATGGCGCGGAGTCGAATCAGAATCGGGACGGAGTCAAATGGATTCCCGGCAGAGCTGCGCCCCAACTCAATCTCGCGAAAACAACCCCATGCACAGTAGAAAGGGCCTTGCGGCCGATGGCGCGGTGGCGGCGGGTAAGCCGTTGATGTAACGGGGAATCGTAGCGCAGCGCTACTGCGTCTTCGCGACCCGCGGCGGCAGCGCCGTCGTGATGAAGCTGGTCGCCTCCAGCATCGCCGGGCCGAGCGGGGTCGGAACCTTCAGCCAGAACGGCACCAAAATCCTGGTGCCCGCGACCGGGGCGAGCGCGATCTCGATGTTGCGCTGGGCGGCGAGGTACTTGATCACGGGGCGGTCGGGGATGTAGCCGGCCACAGGCACGAAATAGAGCGCGCAGACCACGACCGGGCCATGATAGCCCTTCTCCGCCTTCACGGTCGCCATGCGCTTGAAATCGAGCCTGAGCTCGTAGCGCATGCGGCCGTCGAACACCGGCGCGCTGCCGTGGCAGGCCTCCGGCGACAGCGGATCGCCGGTTCCGGGGACGCGCACCAGCGAGGCGGTCATCGGATCGAACACGCCGCGGCGATGCGCATCGGTGACGACGATGCGGTCGGGGTCGACCGGCGGCTCCGGAATGATGCCGAACTCCTTCACATTGCCCTTGTCGAGGGTGATGTGGATCTCTTCGGTCTTCTTCGAGGTGGTGGTGGAGGCCTGGTAGGCGGAGGCGACCAGCGCGCCGTTGACGATGCGCCCCTGCGAGGCGCCGGTGCCGGACCCGCCCGCGAAGGATTTCAGGATGCCCGTGGTGCCGCCGGAGGCCGCCGCCGAGAACACGTCGTCCTGGATATCGATGTTCCAGGCGCCGCGGCCGACCGGAATGCCCGATAGCGAAGCCTCGTATTGCGCCTCGAGCTTGCCCTGCGCCGCGGCCGGCGCGGCCCCCCACGCCAGCATCAGCCCGCCGACAGCGGCCAAAGCCAGCCTGCCGGCCGCGCGCAGCCGGGGCGGAAAGAGGGTGAGCGTGTGCACGAGACGATCCAATCGGGAAGCGAGTGGTTGTTACTTAAGCCAGTTGCGGCGCTAAGCAATGCATCCAGGCGCCAAAGCCAGGGAACTCACCGGACTATTCATCGGCGATTGCGCCCCTTTTGTGATGGTAAGACGCTTCAAACACTGCCGTTTTGGTGATTGGGCGAACCCGCGGGCTGCGATACCTCTGTCCGCCCATTCCGCTGTCATACCCCGCGAAAGCGGGGTATCCAGTACGCCGAGACGGATCTGGTGAGGCCGAGCTCTCAAACGCCGGCCTCTGGAATACTGGATCGCCCGGTCCAGCCGGGCGATGACACCTGTTGCGTGGCATGAAACCCCGCCCCAAATCCTTGACTACCCGCCGCTATCCCCCTATACGTCCGCCCGCTCCCTGCAAGGACACAGAATTAGCCCCCGTGGCGCCCCGAATGGCGGCCGCAATCGTTGGGGGTTCGAAACAAGGATTTTTGCCATGTCTCGCCGCTGCGAACTGACGGCCAAGGGCCCCCTCGTCGGCCACAAGGTCAGCCACTCGAACATCAAGACCAAGCGCCGCTTCCTGCCGAACCTGGTCAACGTGACCTTCATCTCGGAAGCGCTGGGCCGCAACGTGCGCCTGCGCGTCTCCACCAACGCGGTGAAGAGCGTCGACCACAATGGCGGCCTCGACACCTTTCTGCTCAAGGCCAGCGCCGACGCCCTGTCGCCGCGCGCCCTCGAGCTGAAGCGCGCCATCCAGAAGAAGGTCGGCGACGCGCCGGTCAAGAAGGCCAGCTAATCCGATTCCAGAAATGGGCGGGGGCTAAGTTGCGTCGCGTGGCGTAAGCTTAGCCGAGTAGAGTTTGCGTTGCGGCCGGATCGAAAGATCCGGCCGTTTTTGTTTGTGCGACGCGAGACAACTCAAAGCTGAACAGCTATTGACCACACCTCACATTGTTCCTATTTTGTTCCAATTCAACAAGAGCGGGATCAAGGACGTTGAGCGAAAGTTTCGAGGCAACCGAGGAAACCGTGCTCGTTTCTTATCGCTCGGGAACGCTCACTTCGGCGATTTTTTCGTATGCAAACTATGAAAACGAAGAACTGAGAAGGATTTGTATCCATCTGCACAACGCGAAGCAGATCGATCTCCTCGAACTTGTTCATAGCGATGAGTTCAATAGCGTCAGCAACACAAGCTTTTTTGCGGGTCAGAAATTCTTTGACGATGTCCTACCTGAGCTAACGGCATCGGTCCCGGCCATGATGCGGTGTGTCAAATCATTGGTCGATCGTGGGGGAAGGGACTTAGCCGCAAACTTTCCCTTGGAGTCGTTCAGGGCTTGGTGCGGTAGAGACCTAGAACGCGCAAGGGAAGTTATCTCGATCGCGCAAAGCAACGAAGAAGCTGCGAATGGGTTTTTGACAGCGGCTCTAATCGTAGGAAACTATGAAGAAGATGCGAGATATTTCGCGCTCGGCTAGCGTCGAACCCGAACGGTAGAGATCGTCGACCAACAAGACTTTCTTGCCTTTGAACCTGCCTTGGGGCGCGTCCAGTTTGAGGGCTTCATCGAGGAGTTCCTTGCGGGCGATCGGGTCGGTAATGCCCTTGAGCTCTTCGTTGCCGCTGTTCGTAAGCGCGCCTGCTGCCACGGCGACGTTTCGCCTTGCGCCAAGCGCCTGCGCGATCAGCTCAACCGGTTGGACGGCACGGTTCTTCTTTGTCGGTGGAATCGGAATGATGAAATCAAACCCTTCAATCCCCTTGATATCGTCGAGCAAGGTGACGATCTGCTGAACCTTGGACTGATCGCCCTTGTACTTGAGCTGATAGACGAGCTCACCCATCTCGCTGCGGGCATTGTCGAATCGATCGTGACCGAACTCATCGGTCCCGAGGTGGGTGCTCGATACGGTATGCAGATCGTAGGCCTTGCCCGACTTCCAATTGCCGTCCAGATTGATGGCCATAGGCCCTCCACTATCTATGATAGGGCGCATGTTACTATCAATCTCTGGATGTCGCCGGAATTTCTGCCAAAACCGGGCGCGTCGTTTCCCTTTCCGCTATACTCGCCCCGGTAGCATCACCCGGAGGCGCATCCCATGGAGCACTCAGCAAAACCCGACCCGAAAAACCTCGTCATCTGCTGCGACGGCACCGGCAACGAGATCTCGGAGAACATCTCCAACGTCCTGAAGCTCTATCGCTGCCTGCGCAAGACCGACAGGACGGAGCCGCGGCAGATGGTGTTTTACGATCCGGGCGTCGGCACGGTGACGAAGCCGTCGACGTGGCACCGGATCAAGGCCGACGTCAACCTGGTGCTGGGGCTCGCCACCGGCTACGGGCTCGATGACAACGTGCTCTCGGCCTATTGCTTCCTGGTCGAGCATTACGCGCCCGGCGACAAGATCTATCTGTTCGGGTTTTCGCGCGGCGCCTACACCGTGCGGGTGCTGGCGGGGCTGATTCACAAGATCGGGCTGATCTCGCCGGAGCAGACCAACCTCGCGGGCTCGGGCCTCGTCGCCTACAAGCAATATTCCGGCACCGGGCGCGGCAACGATATCTCCGACCTCAGGGATGTCGATGTCGACGACCAGGGGCCGCTGCCGCAGGGCACGTTCGACCTCGCCGCGCAATTCGCGCGCATCACCTCGACGCGCTGGCCGACCATCCACTTCATCGGCGTGTGGGACACGGTGGCGAGCGTGATCGTGCCGCGCGCCGACCGCCTGTTCTTGCCAAGCCTGGAGGAGCTCGCCTTCACGCTGCGCAACCCCAGCGTCGCCATCTTCCGCCAGGCGATCGCGATCGACGAGCGGCGCTGCATGTTCCGTTTGAAAGTGTACGAGGAGCCGCAGGAGTACTGGAGCAACCGCTACGTGCCGGACGAGAAGAAGGTGCCGCAGGACATCATGCAGGTGTGGTTCGCCGGCGTGCACAGCGACGTCGGCGGCGGCTATCCGGAGGCGGAGAGCGGGGAATCGAAATATCCGCTGATCTGGATGATCGAGGAGGCCGCGAAGGCCGGGCTGAACTTCAACCCGCGCACCGTGAACCAACTCGCCTGGGGCATCCAGCGCAAGAACTCGCCGTTCCAGTACGTCCCGCCCGCCTACACCGGCAAGTCGGGGCGCTTGCACGATTCGATGAGCGCGGCCTGGCGCGTGCTGGAATTCATTCCGAAGAGCGCAAAGTACAAGGAATGGCCTGAGCGGAAGGTGGTGCTGGGGTTCTACATTCCCGATTGCGAGCCGCGCGTCATCCCCGACGGCGCGCATGTGCATGAGAGCGTGCTGAAGCGCATGGCGGTGGAGCCGGACTATCATCCGGTGAACATGCCGAAGGAGTTCGTGACGGTGCCGATGCCGGTGGCACCGGGGGTAGATCCGGCTTCGCCTCTCCCGCTTGCGGGAGCGGCCGACGCGCTCGAAGAGCGCGGCGGGTGAGGGCTCTTTCCGGGGATTATCCCGTTGCGGAGGAAATAGCGGGTGGAGCACCCCGCTACCTCCGCATTCTCCGATCGCCGCCACTTTTCATTAAAATTCTCCGCCCGGCCTTAGCCTGATCGCATCACCTCCGCCGGCATCATGTCAGGCGAGACCTCCGCAAGAACGGCGGAGCAGGAGGACACGTGCCACAGCATCCGCGAAAGTTCGCCCGTGTGAAGCCGGCAGGCCTGGTGTCCCGCCAGGCCAAGATCATCACCGACCCGCGCGCGCCTGTGATCCCGTGCACGCTGATCGACTATTCGCCCGGCGGCGCCTGCGTCGATCTCGGCGGGCAGGTGAACATCCCCGATCGCTTCGAGCTGCTGCACGTCAACACCAAGAAGCGCTGCCGCATCGCGTGGAAGCGCGGCACGCGGGTGGGCGTGGTGTTTTAGGCGCGCTGAACGGGCTGCTTTTCAAACGCATCGATGTGAGCCGAAGACGTCGCCAAGCACCCCGCTCGGCTCCCTCCCCCCTTGTGGGCCTGTTGCGCTACTGCCTTTTGATGCGGGAGACGTAAGGAGAGAGGGCGTTGTCGGCCCCGATTGTCGGGCCGAAGCTGTATTTTGCGCCCTTGATGGGCGTCAGGCGGCGATCGTGGCCCACCGCCTCATATTGAACGCGATGGAGGCAAGCAGGACTTGTCCGCGTGCCTTGGCGAGACCGACGTATCGGATGCAGGTGAGCCGCATCCGACGTTTGAGGGTGGCAAAGGTTGTCTCCACCGTTGCCCGTCGTCGTGCGATGAGACGGTTGTAGCGTTTGAGCCTCGGCGGCAGTTCCGGGTGATGCCTGTTGGGACGGCGGGCGATGCGGGGCTTCTTGCCTTCCGCTTTCAGCCGCGCCCGCCGGGCGTGGGTGTCGTAGGCCGCATCGGCCCATACCACGGCTTCGTCGCCGCGGATCAGTTCGTCGGCTGGCGTTGTATCGTTGATATTGGCGGGCGTGGTCAGGACTGAGCGGATCAGACCGGATCCCTCGTCGACACCCATGTGAGCCTTGTAGCCGAAGGTCGAACCACCCTTGCCCTGTCGCTTGGTGAACCGGGCGTCTGGGTCGTTTGATGGACGATCCTCCTTGGGAGGAGCTGAGACGGCCTGGATCAGGGTCGCGTCGAGCATCGTGCCGCGCTTGAGGATGACACCAGCATTCTCAAGCTGGCGGTCCAGCTCGCCAAACAACTTCTCCAGCAGGCCTTGTTCGATGAGTTGATTCCGGAAACGGTTCAGAACCGTATGGTCGGGCGTCGCATCCTCGAGGCTCAGACCAACGAAGCGCTTGAACGACAGCCGGTCGCTCAGCGCTTCCTCAAGCTCGCGGTCCGAAAGACCATAGAGCGACTGCAACAGCAGCGCCCGAAACAGCACCAACACCGCGTACCCCGGCTGACCGGGTCCCTTCTCGTCCCGCAAATGGCCGATCAGCTTCTCGAACCGGTACCACTTGACCAGGCCGGCCAGCCGATCCAGCGACGCATTGGCGCCGGCTCCCTTCGGCATCAGCGCATCTACAAAGCTCGGCTGTCCCGTCTGCTTCACCGCCATCGTCATTCCCCCAAAAGGCTCAACCGCAGGGAATCACAACTGGCGAATTACGCAACAGGCCCCTTGTGGGGGAGGGTTGGGGAGAGGGGTGGCTCAGCAAACGGTGCTGATTGGCGGCAACGGAATCGCGCTGGAGTCGATAGGGCGCGCCGTGTGGCCACCCCTCTCCCTAGCCCTCCCCCACAAGGGGGGAGGGAACGCACCGACAATGCGGCGTGATCTCTCGCAAAAGCAACTACTCCCTCACGCCTTTCGCATCCTGGCCTTCGCGCCCGCGACGATCTGCATTGCGACGCCGCCGATCCAGCCGAGGAACACCAGCCAGGTCAGCGCGTCGTGCGGCTCGAGGCGGAGCACGATGACGGCGACGGAGGCGAGCGCGGTGAGCGTGGCGCAGAGGGTGCCGGCGGAGCTCAGGAGCTCGGCGGCGTCGATGTGGCTGTGCGCGTCGTCGAAGGGGAGTTGCGGCGTGTCGATGCCGAGATAGAAGCCGACGATGCCGAGCAGCATCATCAGCAGCAGAAAGCCCTGCGTGGTGAGCGCGGGTATCGCCGATCCGACATAGGCGCCGACGAACAGCCCGCACGCGGCGCCCGCCATCGCGAGGCCCAATCGCTCGAACACGTGAGCAGTCTTGCGAACACGAAACCGCATGGCGGACCTCCGTGATGCCGCGGATGACAGGAGGTTAGGCCCATTTTGGCCTGGGTGGAAGGTTAGGAGAGTTACGGATGCGCGGGTTCTGTGTTGCTCCCTCTCCCCGTTTCCCGCGGGGGCGCGACGCGCTTCGCTCGCGCGGGAAGGCGAAGGCAGCTCACCGCGCCCCGAACGTGGTCTTGCCGAACAGCGCCTTCTGCGTGGAGGGCTGCGAGCGCCAGTATTGCGGGGGCGCCTCGACTTCGCCGCCGAGTTCGGCGGCGGCGTGCCAGCCCCAGCGGGGATCGTAGAGCATGCCGCGGGCGAGTGCGACCATGTCGGCCTTGCCGCTGGCGACGATCTCCTCGGCGTGCCTCGCTTCCGTGATCAGGCCGACGGCGATGGTCGGCAGGCCGGTCTCGCGCCTGATCGCATCTGCGAACTGGACCTGGTAGCCGGGGCCGAGCGTGATCTTCTGCAGCGGCGAGACGCCGCCGGAGGAGGCATCGATCCAGTCGACGCCGCGCGCCTTCAGCGCCCTGGCGAATTCGATGGTCTGCGCGAGGTCCCAGCCGCCCTCGACCCAGTCGGTCGACGACACCCGCATGCCGACCGGCTTGTCGTGCGGAAACACGCTGCGCACCGCATCATAGATCTCGAGCGGGAAGCGCATGCGGTTTTCGAGCGAGCCGCCATATTCGTCGGTGCGCCTGTTCGAGATCGGCGACAGGAACTGATGCATGAGATAGCCGTGCGCGCCGTGCAGCTCGATCGCGTCGATGCCGATGCGCTCCGCGCGCTTTGCGCTGTCGACGAAGGCCTCGCGGATGCGCTTCAAGCCGGCAGCATCGAGCGCGACCGGCGCCGCCTCGCCCTCCTTGTGCGGCACGGCCGACGGCGCCACCGTCTGCCAGCCGCCCTCGCCCGGCGGAATGAGCTGGCCGCCGTCCCAGGGCTTCGCGCTGGAGGCCTTGCGGCCCGCATGGGCGAGCTGCATCGCGATCGCGGTGTGCGAGTGTTTCCGCACCGAGGCGAGGATCTGCTTCAGCGCGGCTTCGGAGGCGTCGTTGTAGAGCCCGAGGCAGCCCGGCGTGATGCGGCCGATCGCTTCCACATGGGTCGCCTCGATGCAGAACATCGCCGCGCCCGACAGCGCCAGATTGTTGATGTGGGTGAAATGCCAGTCGGTGGGAACGCCGTCTTCGGCCGAATACTGGCACATCGGCGACACCACGAGACGGTTCTTCAGCGTCAGGCCGCGCAGCTTGATCGGGGAAAACAGGGCGCTCATGCGAGGGGGATCCGGGGATGGAGGGATGGAAGCAATTGCATGGAGTGTAGTGGGCGAATGGCGGATTGCGAGTTGCGCAGCGGGCATGGCAGCGCGCGGGGCCATGCATTGCCGCTGGACAACGGTTTCGTGCCCCGGACGCAGCGCAGCGCGCAGCGGTGCTGCTCGTCGGGGACACGAGAGCGCTATCAGGCGGGGTACAGCGAGGCTATTCCACCAGCGTGAACTGCAGCAGCAGGGTGCGCTGGAGCAGCGAGAAATTATCGTCCGACACCATGGTCAGCACGGTCTCGCCCTCCGCCGTGACATGGGCGTCGATGCCTTCCATGTTGTCGACCTCGTGGCCGAGATCGGCCTCGAACAGCACGGGGCCGTCGACCACCGCGCCCGGCGCGATCGCCTTCAACGGCAGCGAGCGGATGCGGATGTTGATGCCGGTGAACCAGGAGAATTTGCGCTCGAGGATCAGCAGCTCTCCGGACGGCAGCAGCACCGCATCGCTGATGAATTGCTTGTCGGTGCGTTTGACGCTGAACTGGCCGGGCGACGGGCCGCCGATCAAAAAGCCGATCAGGTTGCCGTCGGCATCGATGCCGCCTTCCGACATCGCGATCAGCGTGCCCGCGAGCGGTTGCCCCTTCATGTCCTTCGGCACGAACACCAGCGCCTCCAGCCCCTTGTTGGTGGGCAGCTTGCGCAAGCCTGATGGCGTCGGCAGCACCTCGCCGCGGGCGCGCGTGCCACCGCTGGCGAAATCGAAGCGCATGATCTGGTTGACGCGCTCGAGCCCGACATAAACGGTCGAGCCGTCGCGCGCGAGCGACTCGGTATCGTACCAGAGCCGCTTCTCGGTGATCGGCCGGCCCTCGGCGTTCAGCATCGGCGCGGCCTCGACGTCGTCGAGCCCGGCCATCCTGCTGCCGGCATAGCGGATGGCACCGGTGAACCAGGCGCCCTGATCGGACAGCGCGAGGAAGCGCTCGCCCTTGTCGTCGAGAAAGCGCAGGCCGGACAGACCGCCGAAGCCGCGATGCGGCGAAGTCAGGACGAGCCCGCTGCGATATTGCAGGGAGCCGAAGCGCACGCGCGAGCGGTCGCGCGGCTCGAAGGACGGGATTGGCCGCGCGTTGACCTCGATGCTGGCGGGCGCGGTGACGGCGTGCTCGGGCTGCGCCGGCCTTCGTTCCGGCTGCGCCGGCCCTTGTGCTGGCTGCGCTTGCGCGAGCCGAGGCAGAGCGAGAGTGGAAAATCCCGCCGCCGCGTGGCCAATGAAGCTGCGGCGGGATTGAAGCGTGCTCACGAATGCAGTTTGCGTCGCGGGCGATTGGCCGGTTGTGTCGGCGCCGTGTTGGTCTCGCTGAAGAGTTCGGCGAGCTTCTCGGTGATGGCGCCGCCGAGCTCCTCGGCATCCACGATCGTCACCGCGCGGCGGTAGTAGCGCGTCACGTCATGGCCGATGCCGATCGCGATCAGCTCGACCGGCGAACGGGTCTCGATCTCCTCGATGATGTGGCGCAAATGCCGCTCGAGGTAATTGCCGGGGTTGACCGACAGCGTGGAATCGTCGACCGGCGCACCGTCCGAGATCATCATCAGGATCTTGCGCTGCTCGGGCCGGCCGAGCAGGCGCTTGTGCGCCCAGTCGAGCGCCTCGCCGTCGATGTTCTCCTTCAGCAGACCCTCGCGCATCATCAGGCCGAGGTTCTTCCGCGCACGGCGCCAGGGCGCGTCGGCGGACTTGTAGATGATGTGGCGGAGATCGTTGAGGCGGCCGGGATTGGCCGGCTTGCCGGCGGCGAGCCACGCCTCGCGCGATTGCCCGCCCTTCCAGGCGCGCGTGGTGAAGCCCAGGATCTCGACCTTGACGCCGCAACGCTCCAGCGTGCGGGCGAGAATGTCGGCGCAGGTCGCCGCGACCGTGATCGGGCGGCCGCGCATAGAGCCGGAATTGTCGAGCAGCAGCGTGACGACCGTGTCGCGGAACGTCGCCTCCTTCTCGTGCATGAAGGACAGCGGGTGATAGGGATCGGTGACGACGCGCGACAGGCGCGCGGGGTCCAAAATGCCCTCTTCGAGATCGAACTCCCAGGCGCGGTTCTGCTGCGCCATCAGGCGGCGCTGCAGCCGGTTGGCGAGGCGGGCGACGATGCCCTGAAGATGCGCGAGCTGCTTGTCGAGATAGGCGCGCAGGCGCTCCAGCTCGTCATGGTCGCAGAGGTCCTCGGCGGCGATGACCTCGTCGAACTTGGGCGCGAAGGCGTGATATTCGGGCCCGCGCGGCTCGTTCTTGCCGTGCGCGTTCGGACGCGTCGCCTCGCCCGGCGTCTCGTCGTCGCCGAGCTCGCCGTCGTCGAAGGTGTCCGAGGTCGAGGCCTGCGCGCTTTCCATCGCGCTCTCGCTCATCTCCTCGCTGGAGGCCTGCGCCTGGTCGGCGCTCATCTCCTGCGCGGCGTCGGAATCGGGCGAGCCTTCCGCTCCGGACTGATCGTTGTCGCCGTCCTGGTTCTCGTCGTTGTCGTCGTTGTCCTCGCTGTCGGCGTTGCGCTCGTCGCCGAGCTCGAGCGCGGTCAGCAGGTCATGCACGGCGTCGCCGAACTTGGTCTGGTCCTCGACCACGCCGTCGAGCCGGTCGAGCCGCTTGCCGATCTTGTCTTCGAGAATGGGACGCCAGAGATCGACCATCTTCCTGGCGGCCGCGGGCGGCGCGAGGCCCGTGAGGCGCTCGCGCACCAGCATCGCCAGCGCATCGGCGAGCGGCGCGTCGGCGCGGTCGGTGATCTCGTCGAACTTGCCGCGATGGAAGTGATCGTCGAGCATCGCGGTGAGGTTTTTCGCAACGCCCGCCATGCGGCGCGCGCCGATCGCCTCGACCCTCGCCTGCTCCACTGCCTCGAACACGCCGCGCGCGTGCGGATTGCCGGGCATCAGCTTGCGATGCAGCTTTGCGTCGTGACAGGCGATCTTGAGCGCGATCGAATCCGCGTGGCCGCGCACGATCGCCGCATCGCGTTTTGTCATCTTGCGCGCGGGCTCGGGCAGCCGCGCCTTGCCGGGCGCGAGACCCGGGCGCTCGGCCGCGAAGCTCACATCGAGCTCGGGCGACTTCGCGATCGCCTTCAGGCAGGACGCCACCGAGCGCTTGAACGGCTCGGTCGGCGCTTCCTTGCTGTTGCGGAATTTGGAGTTGGAGGTGGTCATGTCACCTTGATCCGTCGCCCCGGCGAAGGCCGGGACGACACACCGAGAGGGAAATCAGGACAGCGCCACGTTGACTGCCGATTCCGGCAGCTCCGCGTTGAAGCAGCGCTGGTAGAACTCGGCGACCAGGGGACGCTCGAGCTCGTCGCACTTGTTGAGGAAGGTGACGCGGAAGGCGAAGCCGATATCGCCGAAGATGTCGGCGTTTTCCGCCCAGGTGATCACCGTGCGCGGGCTCATCACCGTGGACAGGTCGCCATTGGCGAAGGCGTTGCGGGTCAGATCGGCAAGGCGCACCATCTTGTTGACGATGTCGCGGCCTTCCTGGGTGCGATAGTGCTTGGCCTTGGCCAGCACGATCTCCACTTCCTCGTCGTGGCTGAGATAGTTCAGCGTGGTGACGATCGACCAGCGGTCCATCTGGCCCTGGTTGATCTGCTGGGTGCCGTGATAGAGGCCCGAGGTGTCGCCGAGGCCGACCGTGTTGGCGGTCGCGAACAGGCGGAACGCCGGATGCGGCTTGATCACCTTGTTCTGGTCGAGCAGCGTCAGGCGGCCGGAGACTTCCAGCACGCGCTGGATCACGAACATCACGTCCGGACGGCCGGCGTCGTATTCGTCGAACACCAGCGCGACGTTGTTCTGCAGCGCCCAGGGCAGGATGCCGTCACGGAATTCGGTGACCTGCTTGCCGTCGCGGACCACGATGGAGTCCTTGCCGACGAGGTCGATACGGCTGATGTGGCTGTCGAGGTTGACACGCACGCAGGGCCAGTTCAGGCGAGCGGCGACCTGCTCGATATGGGTGGATTTGCCGGTGCCGTGATAGCCGGTGACCATCACGCGGCGGTTGCGGGCGAAGCCGGCGAGAATGGCGAGCGTGGTGGCGCGGTCGAAACGGTAGTCGGAATCGACTTCAGGGACGTGAGGATCGACTTCGGAATAGGCCGGCACTTCGAGATCGCTGTCGATCCCGAACACCTGGCGCACCGACACCTTCATGTCGGGCAAACCGGAAACTTCCTCAACTTTGGACAGGGCGGCGGTCGTCATCAATCCTCCGAGGCCCCGGGCGGTCCCGAGACCAGTTATTTGCACGTTGGCTGCGGCTGGGTGCGGCTGCGAACCTATCAGAGACAACGTGCCGGCAGAAGCCCGCGCGCCAATCAAAGTTCCGTTGTCTTTTCATTTAGATAGGCAAGGAACGCGATTTTGGGAAGGCTGCCCTGCAAATCTCGCCCAAATTTCGCGCCGGACAGCCGCCTGCCCAAGCAAATGGCACTTTCTTGGCCCCGCCTTACTTATGTAAGGGTCTGAACCCGAATGCCCCAGCCCGTGACAGAGACGACGTGACGTCCTTCCTTGATCCCCTGATCTCCTTCGTCTCAGTCCATGCGTGGCTGGCCTATCTGACCCTGTTCCTGGCAGCGCTGCTCGAAGCTGTGCCGGTGGTGGGATCGGTGATCCCGGGCTCGACCATCATCCTGGCGCTGAGCGCGCTGGTTCCCGGCGGAGAGTTGAAGCTGCAATGGGTGCTGCTGGCGGCCGTCACCGGCGCCGTGCTCGGCGACGGATCGGCTTACTGGGTCGGGCATCGGCAGCAGCGCGAAATCCTCGACACCTGGCCGCTCGCGAATTACCCGCGCGTGGTCGAGGAGAGCGAGGCCTTCTTCCATCGCTTCGGCACCTGGGCCGTGTTCTTCGCCCGCTTCGTGCCGCCGATCCGCGCCTTCGTGCCGATTACCGCCGGCGCGCTCGACATGGCGCCGGCCAAATTCTACGCGGTGAACATCCCGGCGATCCTGGTCTGGGCGCCGGCCCATGTGCTGCCGGGCGTCCTGGCGGTTTCGGCTCTGCACCAATATGCCGGCCTGCCGCACCATGAGCATATCGGCAAGCACATCTGGATTTTCAGCGTCGTCGGCATCGCGATCGTGCTGGGGCTGGCGATCTGGACCATCCGCCGGAGGCACGGCAGCGTTGTCGCGGCGGCCAAGCCCCGAGGCTGAATTTAGCTAGGCTCCGGCCCTCCGCCCCGGCGCCGGCCCCACATACCGTGCCCGCGGCCGGATCAGCTTGCCGAACTGCAATTGCTCGCTGGCATGCGCGATCCAGCCGACGCTGCGGGCCATCGCGAAGAGCGCGAGCTCGCTGCCTGCAGGCAGGCGCAGCGCGTGCACGAGCACGGCGAGCACGTAGTCGATGTTGACGAACTCGCCGGTCGCCTCCGCAATCCGATCCGGCACCTCTTTCGTGAATTTGCGCGGTGCGCCGGCGCGCGCCAGCGCATTCAGCAACGATTGCGCACGGGGATCGCCGCGCTTGTAGACGCCGTGGCCGAAGCCCGGAAAACGCTCGCCGAGCGCAACGCGCTCGCGCACCATCGGCTCGACGTCGCGATCGACCAATGTCTTGACCAGTTGCGAGGCCAGCACGCCGGCGCCGCCATGCTTTGGTCCTTTCAGCGCAGCGAGGCCGGCGATGACGGAATCGTAGAGACTGAGCCCGGTCGAAGCCGCGCAGCGCGCCGTGAAGGTCGAGGCGTTCAGCTCGTGATCGGCGAGCAGCACCAGTGCACGGCGGATGAGATCGCCCGCATGCTTGTTGTCGGCAGCCCAGGCGCGCGCAATCTGCTGATGCAAGGCGTCGGATGACGGCTCGGAATTCAGCATCGTGGCAACGAGGAGCCGGACGATGCGCGCGCCGACCATCGCGCGGCCATCCGGCGCGCGGGTGAAGGCCCGGGAATCGGCGCTCGTCGCGAGCGCGAGCACGGCGATCGCACGATCGATCGGCGCCGCGCGTCGTGCAGCTTCCGCAATCGCACGCATCTCATCGGAGATTTTCGGCTGATTGTCGGGCGCGAAGGGATCGACGTCGGCGACGTCCCAGAGCAGCGTTGCGGTGTGCTCCAGCGTGTCGTTCTCGGCGAGATCGACGCAGTTGACGCCGCGATAGATGGCGCCTTCCTCGGTGATGGTCGAGATCTCCGTATCCATGACAGGCAGATCGGCATCGAAACTGCGCAAGCCCCGCGGCTCCGGCGACGGCACCCGACGCTCCTTCAGTGCGCGGACATCCTCGGCGCGGTAGCGGTTCTTGCGCGAGTCGGGCGTCGGCTCCGAGCGGATCAGGCCGCGGCTGACATAGGCGTAGAGCGTGGCCGGCGAGATCGCGAGCTCGGCCGCGGCTTCCCGGGCGGAGAGATACAGACCTTCAGAATTTTTCATATTGATTGATGTAATCAAGATTGATCAATCTGTCGAGAGGCCCGATTTTCCCACGGTGCAGTGCAAAAGGAAGATTTGGGCCATGAACATCCACCTCACCAAAAGCCAGATCGGGCTGGACGGCGTTCCCGCAGCCGAAACCGTGCTGAGCCATGTCGATGGCGAGCGCGGCGAGTTGATCATTGCCGGCGAGCATGTCGGCACGCTCGCCTCCGCCTCGAGTTTCGAGGGCGTCACCGCCCGGCTCTGGAATGGCGCCAGCCAGACCACGCTGAGCGAAGCCAATGTGCGGGCGAGCCTGGGGGCGGCGCGCGAGCGCGCCTTTGCTCGGCTTTCCGGCCTGCTGCCGACGACGCAAGGCATGGGGATCGTCGACGGGTTTCGTGCGGCGGTCGCGGGATTGCGCGCCGAGCACGGCCTCGCGCATGAAGCGACCATCGTCGGCGCGTTTCCGGTTATCGCGGGCGCGCTGGTCCGGCGCGCAAAAGGGCTCGATCCGGTCGCACCCGATCCGAACCTCAGCCACGCCGCCGATGCGCTGCGCATGCTGCATGGGCGCGCGCCGGCCGCACGCGAGGTCACTGCGCTCGATGCCTATCTCGTCACCGCCAGTGATCACGGCATGAACGCCTCGACCTTCACCGCACGCGTGGTGGCCTCGACACAGGCCGATCTGTTCGCGGCCGTCACCGCCGGCTATTGCGCACTCACCGGTCCGCTGCATGGCGGCGCGCCGGAGCCGGTGCTGGAAATGCTCGACGCGATCGGATCGCGCGAGCGGATCCAGCCCTGGGTCGATGCGGCGCTGGCGCGCGGCGAACGGATGATGGGCTTTGGCCACCGCGTCTATCGCGTGCGCGATCCGCGCGCCGATGTGCTGAAGACCGCGGTCGAGGCGCTCGCGTCCAACGGCGCCGATCTGCCGTTTGCCGGCGAGGTCGAAGCCTATATCCGCGCAGCACTCCGCAAGAAGAATCCAGAGCGGCCGCTGGAGACCAATGTCGAGTTCTTCACCGCGATCCTGCTCGATGCGCTGGCGATTCCAAGGCAGGCCTTCACGCCGATCTTCGCGGTGGCGCGTAGTGCAGGATGGACCGCGCACGCGCGCGAACAGCAGCGGACGGGCCGGTTGATCCGGCCGAGTTCGTCCTATGTGGGCGCGATGCCGAAGCCATACGTTGCGTGATGAGGTAGCTCGGGTGGAACGAAGCGCTTTCCCTCTCCCCTTGTGGGCCTGTTGCGTAATTCGCCAGTTGTGATTCCCTGCGGTTGAGCCTTTTGGGGGAATGACGATGGCGGTGAAGCAGACGGGACAGCCGAGCTTTGTAGATGCGCTGATGCCGAAGGGAGCCGGCGCCAATGCGTCGCTGGATCGGCTGGCCGGCCTGGTCAAGTGGTACCGGTTCGAGAAGCTGATCGGCCATTTGCGGGACGAGAAGGGACCCGGTCAGCCGGGGTACGCGGTGTTGGTGCTGTTTCGGGCGCTGCTGTTGCAGTCGCTCTATGGTCTTTCGGACCGCGAGCTTGAGGAAGCGCTGAGCGACCGGCTGTCGTTCAAGCGCTTCGTTGGTCTGAGCCTCGAGGATGCGACGCCCGACCATACGGTTCTGAACCGTTTCCGGAATCAACTCATCGAACAAGGCCTGCTGGAGAAGTTGTTTGGCGAGCTGGACCGCCAGCTTGAGAATGCTGGTGTCATCCTCAAGCGCGGCACGATGCTCGACGCGACCCTGATCCAGGCCGTCTCAGCTCCTCCCAAGGAGGATCGTCCATCAAACGACCCAGACGCCCGGTTCACCAAGCGACAGGGCAAGGGTGGTTCGACCTTCGGCTACAAGGCTCACATGGGTGTCGACGAGGGATCCGGTCTGATCCGCTCAGTCCTGACCACGCCCGCCAATATCAACGATACAACGCCAGCCGACGAACTGATCCGCGGCGACGAAGCCGTGGTATGGGCCGATGCGGCCTACGACACCCACGCCCGGCGGGCGCGGCTGAAAGCGGAAGGCAAGAAGCCCCGCATCGCCCGCCGTCCCAACAGGCATCACCCGGAACTGCCGCCGAGGCTCAAACGCTACAACCGTCTCATCGCACGACGACGGGCAACGGTGGAGACAACCTTTGCCACCCTCAAACGTCGGATGCGGCTCACCTGCATCCGATACGTCGGTCTCGCCAAGGCACGCGGACAAGTCCTGCTTGCCTCCATCGCGTTCAATATGAGGCGGTGGGCCACGATCGCCGCCTGACGCCCATCAAGGGCGCAAAATACAGCTTCGGCCCGACAATCGGGGCCGACAACGCCCTCTCTCCTTACGTCTCCCGCATCAAAAGGCAGTAGCGCAACAGGCCCCTTGTGGGAGAGGGGTTCTCTCCGCGCGCGAACCTCGCGCATCTGAATTCGCGGATGCAACCCCTCATCCGGCGCTACGCGCCACCTTCTCCCACAAGGGGAGAAGGGAAGAAAGCGAGCCCCGTAGCCCTCAGGCCTCCCGGACCACAGTCTTCAAATAGTTGTACGCCTTGATGATCTCGATCAGGCGGTCTTCGGTGGAGCGGTCGCCGCCGTTGGCATCGGGGTGGTGCTGCTTGACCAGCGCCTTGTACTTGGTCTTGACGTCGGCGAGCGTGGAATTCGGACCGAGGCCCATGACCTGGAGCGCCTTGCGCTCGGCGTTCATGACCTTGCGCGTTTCGGCCTTGGGCTCCGCCTCCGGACCCTTCCGCCAACTGGCGCGGCCGTTGATCTCGCTGAACATGCTGAACGGATCGGAGGCCATGTCGATCTCGGCTTCCGCACCCTTCTTGCCGCCGTTGGCGCCCATCTTCCAGGTCGGGCGGTGTCCGGTCAGCGCGTCCTTCTGATAGCGCGCAACGGCGTCGGCATTCATGCCTGAGAAGAAATTGTAGTTCTGGTTGTACTCGCGCACGTGGTCCAGGCAGAAGTGCCAGTACTCGCGCTGGTTATCACGGCCCTTCGGCGCGCGATGCGCGCCCTTGTTCTGGCACCCGGCCCACTCGCAGGCGACCACGGTGTCCCGCGGTTTCGCCTCGGGCTGCTTACCCCGCGGCTTCACACGGATGGAGTCGAAGAACTTTGATGAATCGATCGGCATGGCTGACTTTGACTACGCAATGCAAAAACCTTCAAGTCTTGACATCGCAATTAGCTGACTACCCGTAACCGAAGTTTCACTTCGGCGTCGCTTGAACTACGGCCGCCGGAGACGGCCTTATGCAATTGACGGAGCGCGATCGCAGGATTTAATGGCACTCATGGTTATGAAAGACACTATCAGCAACAAGTTGCAGGAAGCTTTCACGCCGGAAAGCCTGCAAGTCGTCGACGAGTCACATTTGCATGAGGGCCACGCCGGCCATCGGCCGAGCGGCGAGACGCACTTCCGCGTCTATATCGTGTCTCGGGCCTTCAAAGGGAAGAGCCGGGTCGACCGTCACCGCATGATAAATGCGGCGCTGGCCGCGGAACTTTCCGGCAGCGTGCATGCGCTGGCCATCCACGCGCAGGCGCCGGGGGAAAATTAGCTCCGTCATTCCGGGGCGGCTCGAAGAGCCGAACCTCAGCTGCGCAATTGCGCACCGGGGAATCTCGAGATTCCGGATTCGATGCTTCGCGTCGCCTCGGAATGACTGAGGCGTTAGAACGACGTCCCCGCCCGTCTCGGCCTCGCCTCTTCCATCTCGGCCTCGCGCGGGACCGGAGAAATACGGAGCGCGGTGATGCGGTTGCGTTCGCGGCGGAGGACGCGGAAACGGAAGCCGTGGAAGGTGAAGCTCTGGCCACGATCGGGGATCGAGCGCGCTTCGTGAATGACGAGGCCGGCTACCGTGGTTGCCTCTTCGTCGGGCAGGCGCCAGTCCATGGCGCGGTTGAGGTCGCGGATCGGCACCGAGCCATCGACCACGACGGAGCCGTCAGGCTGGGCACGTACGCCCGCGACAACCACGTCGTGCTCGTCGGAGATGTCACCGACAATCTCCTCCAGAATGTCTTCCAGCGTCACGAGACCTTCGACTTCGCCATACTCGTCGACGACGAGCGCGAAATGGGTCTTGCGGCGGCGGAACGCCTTGAGCTGCTCGGCGAGCGGCCGCATCTCCGGCACGAACCAGGGCGGCAGCGCGATGGTGGAGACATCGATGCGCGAGGTATCGCCGTCGGAGGCGCGGATCGCGCGCAGCAGATCCTTGGCGTGAAGCACGCCGATGATGTTTTCCGGCTTCTCGCGCCAGAGCGGAATGCGGGTGTATTCGGTCGCCAGCACCTCGCGGACCAGATCGTCCGGTGGCATGTCGGCGTTGATCATCATCATCTCGGTGCGATGGATCATGACGTCGGAGACCTGGAGCTCGCGCAGATCGAGCAGGCCGCCGAGCATGTCGCGGTCCTGCTTCTCCACCTTGCCCTCGTGGTGCAGCAGGTCGACCGCGCCGCGCAGGCGCTCGGTCGGCGACAGGATCGCCTGGTGCTCGCCGGCAAGACCGAAGCCGCGCATCAGCAGGCGGACGATGACCTCGACGATCCGCAGCAGCGGCCCCAGCACATACATCGTCAGCCGCATCGGGCGCGCGACCGCGAGCGCCATGCGATCCGGCGCGTTGATGGCGATGGTCTTGGGCAGCACTTCCGCAAAAATCACGACCAGCGCCGTCATCACGCCGGTGGCATAGAGCACGCCGACATCGCCGAACCATGCGGTGAAGATGGAGGTTGCCAGCGCGGAGGCGCTGATATTGGCGATGTTGTTGCCGAGCAGCAGCGCGCCGATCAGGCGCTCGCGCATGTCGAGCAGCTGCGAGACCACGTCGGCGTCGCGATTACCCTGCTTGGACAGCCGCAGCATGCTGGCGCGCGAGGCGCCGGTCAGCGCGGTCTCGCTCGCCGCGAAGAAGCCCGACACGAGTAGGCAGAGAATGACGATTGTGAATCCGAGCCAGTCCATGAATCACTCGACAGCCGTACAGCCGCGTAATCACGCCTTGAGGGCGAGCTTCTCTTTCAGGAAATCGCGCACCGGAGTCGGCTCGACATCCTTTGCGATGACGGCACGCCCCACGGCCTCCAACAGGATGAAGGTGAGCTTGCCGCGCTTGACCTTCTTGTCCTGCGCCATCAGCGCCATCAGCGTGTCGGCATCGGCGAGGCCTTCCTGCGCAAAGCCCGCGATGTCCTGCAAGCGTGTCGGCAGACCGGCTTCGATCAGATGGCGCTCGACGCGGGCCGCCTCAATCTCGCCGATCATGCCGAGGCTTGCGGAAAACTGCGCCGCCAGTGTCATGCCGATGGCAACGCCCTCACCGTGGAACAGGCGCTCGGAGAAACCGGTCGCGGCTTCCAGCGCATGACCAAAGGTGTGGCCGAGATTGAGCAGCGCGCGCTCGCCGGTCTCGCGCTCGTCGCGCGAGACGACGCCCGCCTTGGCGCGGCAGGAGGTCGCGATCGCATGCTCGCGTCCCGGGCCGCCCTTGAAGATGTCCGCGTGATTCTTCTCAAGCCAGGTGAAGAAGGCCTCGTCGCCGAGCACGCCGTATTTGGCGACCTCGGCATAGCCGGCGCGGAATTGCCGCGGCGACAGCGTGTCGAGCACGGCCGTGTCGGCGATCACAAGCACCGGCTGGTGGAAGGCGCCGAGCAGATTCTTGCCCTGCGGCGAGTTGATGCCGGTCTTGCCGCCGACCGAGGAATCGACCTGCGCCAGCAGCGAGGTCGGCACCTGCACGAAATCGACGCCGCGGCGCAGGATCGCGGCGGCAAAGCCGGCGAGATCGCCGACCACGCCGCCACCGAGCGCGATGACGAGATCGTTGCGCTCGATCTTCGCGGCGATCAGGGCTTCGCTGACCTTTTCGAGGCCAGCATAGGTCTTGGAGATCTCACCTTCCTCGACGACGACGCGCGAGGTCGGAACGCCGGCCGCCGCGAGCGAGGCCTCGGTCGGCTCGAGCCAGTATCTTGCGACGGTTCGGTCGGTGACGATGGCCGTGCGCACGCCGGGACGCAACGCGGCGACGCGCTCGCCGAGCGAGGACAGCACGCCGCGGCCGATGACGATGTCATAGGCGCGGTCGCCGAGGGCGACGTCCACGTTGACAGGATCGGAGTGCTTCAGAGGCGCGGTCATCGAACGGCACTCGCGATGTCGGCAGGAGATTGGGCAGCCGGCTCGCCGCAGAGATGCGCGTGCAGCGTCTCGATGGTCTCGTCGACGATCCTGTCGTGCGGCACGTCGCGCGAGGCGATGGTGAGATCGGCATGGCTGTAGACCGGCTCGCGCTCGGTGAGCAGGCGCGTCACGGTTCCCTCGGGGTCCGCGGTCTGGAGCAGCGGCCGATCGGCGCGGCGCCGCACACGGCGCATGATGACGTCGTGGTCCGCCTTGAGCCAGATCGATATCGCCTTCGACGCGATGCGGCTGCGCGTCTCCTCGCGCATGAAGGCGCCGCCGCCGGTCGCCAGCACCACCGGCCCTCCCTCGAGCAGGCGGGCGATCACCCTCGCCTCGCCGTCGCGGAAATGCGGCTCGCCATGGCGCTCGAAAATCTCCGGTATGGTCATGCCGGCCGCCGCCTCGATCTCGGTGTCGGCGTCGACGAAGGGCAGCTTGAGCCGGGCCGCCATGCGGCGGCCGATGGTCGATTTGCCTACGCCCATCATGCCGACCAACACGATCGAACGCGTCCCGAGCGCCGACAGGATGTCGGCCTCAGGGCTCGCTTGTGCTGGGAATACGGCGTCCGGCATCATGTCGCTCGATTGGATCTCGCTCAAACTGCCGACAAAGGCGGCATCCGGGCCACCTATACGACCCCCTTGGGGCCCTCGCCAGAGGACTCTTGCCACGAAACGGCGAACATGTTGGATGATTTCATTGGTTAATTTGCAATCCTGAGACTTCGCCGAGACCTTGCCCGATGCCCAGCCTGTTCCGCTTCCTGACGGTCGTCGCCGTGATCGCCGGCATCGTCTACGGCGTGGTGTTCGCGCTGGCCAACTTCGTCAATCCGAAGCCGCGAGAAATGACGCTGACGATCACGCCGGATAAATTTCTCAAGAAATAGGAGCTAGCCTCCAGGGCATGCCCAAATCCTCCAGCAAGCCCTCCGATGCCAAGCTCACCGGCCTGTTCCTCGACATGCTGGCGGCGGAACAGGGCGCCGGGGCCAATACGCTCGATGCTTACAGGCGCGACCTCACCGATTTCTCCGAGTTTTTGGGCCGCGTCGGTCACAGCTTTGTAGACGCCGAGACGCAAGTCCTGCGCGACTATCTCGGCGACCTCGATGCGCGCGGCTTCAAATCCTCCAGCGTTGCGCGGCGGCTGTCGGCAATGCGGCACCTGTTCCGCTTCCTGCTGAACGAGCGCATCAGAACCGAAGATCCCGCGGCGATCCTGTCAGGCCCCAAGCGCGGCCGCGGCCTGCCAAAGGTGCTGTCGATCTCTGACGTCGATCGCATGCTCCGCCGCGCAAAACAGATGAGCGAGGCGGCGGACGTATCGCCCTCGCAGCGGCTGCGGGCCTTGCGGCTCTATTGCCTGCTCGAGGTACTCTACGCCACGGGCCTGCGCGTCTCCGAGTTGGTGTCGCTGCCGCGCTCGGCGGCCAAACGCGATGCCCGCATGATCGTGGTGCGCGGCAAGGGCGACAAGGAACGGCTGGTGCCGCTCAACGAGGCCTCGCGGCAGGCGATGGCGGATTATCTCGCAGCAACGGAGGCCGCGAAAGGTGAGAAGAAGGGCAGTCTCACCGCCTCGAAATGGCTGTTTCCCTCCTTCGGCGAGAGCGGGCACCTGACGCGGCAGCATTTTGCCCGAGACCTCAAGGAGCTCGCGGTCGCCTCGGGACTTCAGGCGCGCCTGGTCTCCCCGCACGTGCTGCGGCACGCCTTCGCCAGCCACCTTCTGCACAACGGGGCGGACCTGCGCATCGTCCAGACCCTGCTCGGCCATACCGACATCTCGACGACCCAGATCTATACCCACGTGGTCGAGGAGCGGCTGAAGAGCCTGGTACGAGACCTGCACCCGCTGGCGGAGAAGTAACCGCCGCCGCTCTGCGGCGGGCGAAACCGCCTTGACTTCGGCCACATCTCCGCAGAAACAGCCGTGGCCTTGTCAGTGATTTGGCGCGCTCTCGGGAGCGCACAGGTCAAGCCCTTGAAGAAGCTGCACTTCTCATCAAGAAGCCAACCTCGCTTCGCCTCCCAGTCCCGTCCCCCTATATTGAAACGATGCCAGACCAGATGCGCAGCTATCTCGACTTCGAAAAGCCCGTCGCCGAGCTCGACTCCAAGGTCGACGAGCTCAGGACGCTGGCTGCCTCCGGCACCGACATTGCCGAGGAGATCGGCCGGATCGAGGACAAGGCCGCGCAGGCGCTGGCCGACCTCTATCTAAACCTGACGCCGTGGCAGAAGACACTGGTCGCGCGGCACCCGCAGCGGCCGCATTTCAACGACTTCATCAAGGGCCTGATCACCGAATTCACCCCGCTCGCCGGCGACCGCAAGTTCGGCGAGGACGAGGCGCTGGTCGCCGGCTTCGGCCGTTTCCGTGGCGAGGCCATCTGCGTGATGGGCCAGGAAAAGGGCGATTCCACCGAGAGCCGCATCAAGCACAATTTTGGCATGGCAAGGCCGGAAGGTTACCGCAAATGCGTGCGGCTGATGGAGATGGCCGAGCGGTTCGGCCTGCCGGTGCTGTCGCTCGCCGATTCCGCCGGCGCCTATCCCGGCATCGGCGCCGAGGAGCGCGGCCAGGCTGAAGCCATCGCGCGTTCGACCGATGCCTGCATGGCGCTGACGGTGCCGAACGTCGCCATCATCACCGGCGAGGGCATGTCGGGCGGCGCGATCGCCATCACCACCGCCAACAAGGTGTTGATGCTGGAGCACGCGATCTACAGCGTGATCTCGCCGGAAGCGGCCTCCTCCATCCTCTGGCGCGACGGCAGCAAGGCGCAGGAAGCCGCCAACAACATGAAGATCACGGCCCAGGACATGCTGCGCTTCGGGGTGATCGACACCATCCTGAAGGAGCCGGTGGGCGGAGCCCATCGCGACCCCGCCGCCATGATCGCCACCACCGGGGAGGCCATCGCCAAGGCCTTTGACGAGCTCCGCGGCATGGACGGCGATGCCATCCGCAAGCAGCGCCGGCAGAAATTCCTCGATATCGGCCGAAAACTGGGCTGATCCGCCCGGATTTTGGTGTCTCGGACGCGGTGCGCCCCCTCTCCCGTTTGCGCGGGGAGGATTGGGGCGGGGTCTCTCCTCTCGCGACATTCCCAACGAGGCGCGAGCCCCCTTCCGGCCTCCCCCGCGCGGGGGAGGAGAAGACGGGCCGGTAACCCCGCATTAACCCTTTTTTTGCCCAAATCGGCGATCTCAGTACTGGTTTGGCTGCAAGTCCAAGTTCCGGCCCAGTTTAAGTCTTCGTTGACCACACCGCCTCGCCAACGGGCTCGTGATCCCCGGTCGGGTTGCGACCCCAAGGTGCGGAGGTTAGAATTTTAATCAATGGCTTCAGGGCATAAGCGCTGGGGCTTGGTCTGAGAAAGTCCGGATATTCCGGTCAGGCCATGCTTCGAAATTGGGGTTTGCGCTCCTTGCCCGGCACGTTGTGGGGTCCATCTTGAATTCTCGTTCGCTTGCTCGCGCGCTCTTGGCTTCGGTTGCGCTTGCCGCCAGCATTGTGCTTGCCGGCTGCGATACCGATCAGGTGTCGCTGGCGACCAACGCCAAGGCCAACCAGCCGGTCTCGCCGAAACTCGTCGCCGCGATGGGCGAGAAGGACATGGATCTCAATTCGCCGATCCTGATCCGCCTGTTCAAGCAGGAGGCCGAGCTCGAGATCTGGAAGCAGACCCGCTCCGGCCAGTTCGCGCTGCTCAAGACCTATCCGATCTGCCGCTGGTCGGGCGACCTCGGTCCGAAGGTGCGCGAAGGCGATCGGCAGGCGCCGGAAGGATTCTACTCGATCAATCCGAGCCAGATGAATCCGCAGTCGGCCTATTACCTCTCGTTCAACACCGGCTTCCCCAACGCGTTCGACCGCGCGCTCGGTCGCACCGGCTCGCAACTCATGGTGCACGGCGATTGCTCCTCGCGCGGCTGCTACGCGATGACGGACGAGCAGATCGCGGAGATCTATTCGCTGGGCCGCGAATCCTTCTTCGGCGGCCAGAAGGCGTTCCAGTTCCAGGCCTATCCTTTCCGGATGACGCCGGTGAACATGGCCAAGCACCGCAACAATCCGAACATGCCGTTCTGGCGCATGATCAAGGAAGGCTACGATCATTTCGAGGTGACGCGGCAGGAGCCGAAGGTCGACTTCTGCGAGAAGAAGTACGTGTTCGACGCCGCCAAGGCGCCCGACGCCAAGCGCGATCCCGTGTTCGACGCCTCCGCCAAGTGCCCGGCCTATGTGATCCCCGAGGAGATCGCCAGCGCCGTGCGCGAGAAGGAGCAGCGCGACGAGGCCGAATACAACAAGCTCGTCGCCAGGGGCACGCCGGTGGCGCGCATGAACACCGGCATCGATGGCGGCATGAACAAGATCTTCGCCTCCAAGATTCCGGAAGGCTCGACCGGCCTGTCGGACGGCGCCGAAGGCAACACGATTCAGATGCTGGCGATGTCGAAGGCTCCCGGCACGATTCCCGGTACCGTCAATCCGCCGAAGCCGAACTTCGAGCCGACGGCCGCTGCCCCGCAGGGAGAACCGGTCGTCGCCGTGAGCGCACCCGCGACCAACACCCGCGTCGCGTCGGTCGCGCCCGCCGAGAAGTCGGGCTTCTTCTCGAACCTCGGCCGCAAGATGGGCTTCGGCACCGCCGACACCACGGCGACCACGCCGCCGCCAAAAGCGACCGCGTCGGTGACGCCGGCCCCGGCGGCCGTCACGCCGCCGAGCGCGGCCTCCAGGCTCAAGGCCGCGGTAACCCGTTTCGTGCCCGGCCATCACGATGCCGCAAAGGACAAGCCGGCAGTTGCCGCCAAGCCCGCCGAGCCGGCAAAGCCCGCCGAGACCAGGGTCGCCGCAACGCGGCCTGCGCTGAAGCCGTCGGTGAACGATGGTTCGGGTGAGAACGCACAGATGGCGGGCGCCGCGCCGGTGGTGTCGTCGAATTCGTTCGACAGCCGGTTTGGGGCGTTGAAGTAGGCGGGCGCCCCTCCGCCCGCCTAAATCTACGGCGCCATGTACCGCATCAATTCCGGATTGCCCCTGACCTCGCCCGCCGCGCCTTGCAGCGCGACGCGGCCGCGATCGAGCACGTAGGCGTAGTCGGCGACGCGCAGTGCCAGATCGAGGTGCTGCTCGACGATGATGACGGCGATGCTCCTGGCAAGCTCGATCAGGCGTTCGGTGATCTCCTCGATCACACCGATCCAGACGCCTTCGGTCGGCTCGTCCAGCAGCAGCAGTTTGGGGTCGCCCAGCATGGCGCGTCCGATGGCGAGCATCTTGCGCTCGCCGCCGGAGAGCGTGCCGGCGGGCTGGTCGAGGCGCTGGCCGAGTTTCGGGAAAATGGCCAGCACGCGGTCGACGGCGGTGGCATCCTTGTTGAAGAGCGAGCCGACCGCGAGATTGTCGCGCACCGACAGGCGCGCGAACACCGAATGCTCCTGCGGCACGTAGCCGATGCCGGCGCGCACCCGCTCCTCCGGCCGCCTGCGGCTGATATCGCGGCCGTCGAAGCCGACCTCGCCCTTCCACGCCGGCAATTCGCCGACGATGGTCTTCATCAGCGTGGTCTTGCCCGCACCGTTGCGCCCGAGCACGGCAACGCCGCCCCGCCAGGGGATGCCGAGGTTGACGTCGAACAGGACCTGGCTACGGCCATAGCCGGCGTCGAGATGCTTTATGTCCAAAAATTCAGGCACGGCGCAGATAAATCTCCTGGACGGATGTGTTGGCCTGGATCTCCGACACGGTGCCTGAGGCCAGCACCTTGCCCTGGTCGAGCACGGTCAGGCGATCGCAGATGTCGCGGATGAAATCGAGGTCGTGCTCGACGATGACGAGCGAGCAGTGCTGCTTGATCGGCTGCAGCAATTCGCCGGTGACGCGGCGCTCCTCAAGGCTCATGCCGCCGGTCGGCTCGTCGAGCAGCAGAAGCTTCGGCTTGCCCGCCAGCGCCATCGCGATCTCCAGCCATTGCTGCTGGCCGTGCGAGAGCGCCGCCGCCGCATCGAAGGCGCGGTCGGCGAGGCGGAATTGCGTCAGCATGGTCATGACCTGATCGTGCAGCGCGCCGCGTGTGCGCGAGAACACGAGATCGAGCAGCGAGGACTGCGCCTGCAACGCGAGCAGAATGTTGTCGTACAGCGTCAGCGACGGCAGCACCGATGTGATCTGGAATTTCAGGCTCATGCCGGCACGGGCGCGCTCGGTCGGCGTGAACGCGGTGATGTCGGTGTTGACGAAGCTCACCTTGCCCTGCGTCGGCGCTTCCGCGCCGGCGATGCATTTCATCAGCGTGCTCTTGCCGGAGCCGTTCGGGCCGATCAGGCCGTGAAACTCGTTCTCGCCGACGGTGAGCGCGGCGCCATCGAGCGCGGTGAGCTTGCCGAAGACCTTTGAGATGCCGGCGGCTTCAAGGAGCGGCATTCTGCTTCCCCTTGAGTTTGGCACCGAAACTGCCGACCCGCTCGCGCTCGCCGAGGACAAAGCTGATCAGGCCGAGCGGCCGGAACAGGATGACCAGCAACAGCAACAAGCCGAGAATGATCGGCCAGACGTCGCGGTAATTGTCCGAGAGCCAGAAGCTGACGCCCTCGACGATGACGGTTCCGATGACCGCGCCGATCAGCGTGCCGGAGCCGCCGAACAGCACGTAGAGCACCACCTGCGTCGAGACGACGACGCCGACCATGTTGGGCCAGACGAACCCTTCGTGGAAGGCGTAGAGGCTGCCGGCGAGACCTGCGATGGCGCCGCCGATCGCGAAGATGATCGCTTTCAGGTGCTGCGCCTTGTAGCCGAAGAAGGCGATGCGCTGCTCGTTCTCGCGCAGGCCCGCGAGCGCGAGGCCGAACTGCGAGCGCACCAGGAATCGGCAGAGCAGATAGACGGCGACGAGGATGCCGAGCACGAGATAGTAGAACGCCGGCCCTTCCGAGAATTCGTAGCCACCCAGCGTCATCGAGGAGATCGAGGGGATGCCGTTCTGGCCGCCGAGATAATACCAACCGCGTGCGAGACGGTCAGCAACGTAGGAGCCGGTGAGCGTGCCGAGCGACACGAAGATCACGCTGGAGGGATGCCGGCCCAGCAGCAGGAAGCCGCCGAGCAACAGTGCGAAGGTCAGGCCGATCAGCGTGCCCGCAGGGAGCACCAGGAAGATGTTGGTGATGTCCAGGTCGCGGGCCAGCAGCGCAACGCCATAGCCGGCCGAGCCGAAGAACAGGGCCTGACCGAAGCTCATGATGCCGGCATAACCCCAGACGAGGTCGAACGACAGCGCGAACAGCGCGAGGATGACCACGCGCGTTGCGAACACCGTGAGATAGTCCTGCAGCACCAGCGGCGCGACGAGCGCGGCGACGAGCACAACGACCTCCACGATCGGCAGGATTTTTCGTCCGGCGACGGCTCGCGCCGTCGCTCCGCTGCTGGCCATTTCGACATCCGTCTCCCCGCCGATCTCGGCGGGGATCGCCTGTTTCACTGCGCCCATCGACTTCGGCATTCCAGTCTAGCATTCCTTGGGATCGACGAGACCGTCGCTGCGTCCGACGATCTCGTAATTGCCGCCCTTGGCGACCGCGGTGTACATCTTCATCTTGCAGTGCCGCTTGCCGGGCACCATCTCGGCAGGTCCCCCGGGACCTTCGGAGATCTTGGCGTGGTCGAGCGCGGCCGCGACCGATTCGCGGTCGATCTTGCCGGCTTCCTTGACGGCGGCTTCCCACAGCTTGAGGCCGCGATAGGTGCCGGTCGCCGCGCTGCCGGCCGCGAACAGGAAATTGCCCGGAAAATCCTTCTCATAGGCCGCCTGAAGCTTGGCGTCGAACGGGTTCTCCTTGGTCAGAACCTTGAAATAGTCGAGGCAGCTCGCGAGGCCCTCGATCTCGTTGGCCTGGTTGATGTTGAGGGTGTTCTCGTCATAGTAGACGCAGGCGAGACGCCCGCCGTTCTTGAGGAAGCCCGCTTCATAGAGCTGCTTGAAGAACGGGCCGACACCCGGCGGGATGACGGTGTTGAAGACGACGTCGACCTTGTTGGAAATGATGCGGTTGACGGTCGAGGAGAAGTCGATCTGGTCGAGCGGATAGTATTCCTCGAACACGACCTCGCCGCCGTTCGCTTCGATCACCTTGCGGGCGTAGACGTTGAGCGTGTGCGGCCAGACGTAGTTGGCGCTCGGCAGAGCGAACTTCTTGCCGCCGTTCTTGACCAGCCAGGGAATGAACTCGTCGCACTGCTGCGCCGGCGTCGGTCCGGTGCAGAACAGATAGGGCGTGCACTCCTTGCCTTCGTAGAGCTGCGGATAGATGTAGAGGGTCTTGCCGCGCGCCACGATCGGGTCCTTGATCGCGTTGCGCATCGACGAGGTGATGCCGCCCAGCACCATGTCGACCTTGTCGCGCTGGATCAGTTTTCGCACGTTGCCCACCGCGACGGACTCATTCGACGCGGTGTCCTCGATGTAGAGCTCGAGCGGACGGCCGAGCAGGCCGCCTGCGGCGTTGATCTCCTTGATCACCATCTTGGCGACGTTGGCGTCGGCATTGCCGGCATAGGCGATTGGACCGGTGAGGTCGGTCGCGATGCCGACCTTGATCGGGGCTTCGGCCGCGTTGGCCCACGGCGCCGGGATCACCCAGCTGCCGACGCCGGTCGCGACCGCGCCGGACGCAAAGGCGAAATTGGACAGAAAGCGGCGGCGCGACAGTTGGCTATCGAACATATGACTAAACCCCTTTTCCAGCGATGAGGCCCTGCGGCCGGAATTTGATGAAGGCAATGGCGAGAACGAAGACCAGGACATCGGCGACGACGGGCGCCATGATCCACGGCAGCGCTGCGCTGAGCGTGCCGATCACGCCGGCTCCAGCGACCGGGCCGATGAAGGAGCCGACACCTCCGACCATGACGGCGACGAAGCCCTGGATCAGGAAGCGGATGCCGAGATCGGCGTAGAGGCTGAACACCGGCACGATCAGCGCGCCGGCAAGGCCGGCGAGCGCCGATCCGAAGGCAAAGGTGGCGCCGTACATCAGAGGCGTGGAAATGCCCGATGCACGTGCCAGCGACGGGTTCTCCAGCGTGGCGCGCATGCGCAGCCCAAAGCTCGTGCGCGACAGCAGGAGATAGCAGCCGGCCATCACCAGCAGCGTGATGACGATGATGGTGAAGCGCCACGCCGAGATGTGCATGGTGCCGATGTCGATCGAACCGCCGATCGGCTCGGGCACGGTGAGATAGAAGCCGCCGATCAGGCCGCGCACGGCTTCGCGGATGATCAGGCCGAGCGCGTAGGTGCCGAGCATGGCGACGATCGGCGCAGCGTAGAAGCGCCGGATGACCAGCGCCTCAAGCACGAAGCCGAGCGCGCCGACCAGGAACGGTGCGGCGACCATACCGGCCCAGATCGGCAGGCCGTTGGCGTAGGCGAGATAGGTGATGTAGGCGCCGAGCAGGACGAACTCGCCCTGCGCGAAGTTGAAGATGCCCATCATGCTGGCGATGATCCCGAGCCCCAGCACGATCAGGACGATGATCGCGGCGAAGCTCAGAATTTCGAACGCCGCGACGAACGCGTTAGCCATCTGATGCTGTTCCGTCCGTCTGCATTGATTCTCCGCTCACATCTTCTTCCAGTCGCCGATCTGCTCGAAGGCGTGCGCGGCGCGGTAGATCGTGGATTCCTCGAACATCCTGCCGACCAGCATCAGGCCAACGGGCAAACCGTCGACCATGCCGCAGGGCAGCGACATCGCCGGATGGTGGGTGATGTCGAACGGCGCGGTGTTGGAGATCATCTCAAGCGCGCGGGCGACGTAGTCCTCGCGGCTGGCAGTAGGCTCCGGCAGCTTCGTTGCCTTCATCGGCGTCGTCGGCAGCAGGAGGAGATCGTAATCCCTAAAGGCCTTGTCGTAGGCTGCGGTCAGGCGGCGCGAGATGTTGAGCGCCTTGCCGTAGTAGCGGGGACCGAAGGTGTTGTTGATGTAGGTGCCGAGCAGCAGGAACAATTTTGTGGTCTCGGACAGCGAGTCCGCCTGCCGGCGCCAGCCGCGATGGAAGTCCATCAGCGTGGTCGAGTAGAGGTCGGCGCGGGAGAGGCCATAGCCGTCGCCATACATCATGGTCTGGGTCATGCCCTCGGTGCCGATCGGGGTCCAGATCGCGGGGCCGACGAGATGCATGGGGATCGAGACGGTCTCGACGGTGGCGCCGATATCCTTGAAGCGCTTGGCGGCTTCGCGCACGCTCTCGTTGACGGCGGCTTCGGCGGTTGCCTGCTCGAAACCTTCCTTCAAGATGCCGATCTTCATGCCCTTGACGCCCTGGCCGAGCGCCTTGGTGTATTCCTCGACCTTCGGGGCCTTGATGCGCGGATCGTAGCCGTCGTCGCCGGCGAGCACTTCGAGCAGCAGCGCGTTGTCGGCCACGGTCGCCGTCATCGGGCCGGTGTGATCGACGAATATCTCGATCGGCATGATGCCGGTGTAGGGCACGAGACCCCAGGTCGGCTTCATGCCGTAAGTGCCGCAGAACGAGGACGGCATGCGGATCGAGCCGCCCTGGTCGCCGCCGATCGCCATGTCGACTTCGCCGAGCGCGACGACGACGCCTGATCCCGAGGACGAGCCGCCGGCCGAATAGCCCATCTTGTAGGGATTGTGCACGGCGCCGACCGCGTTGGTGTGGCTGCCGCCCG